>JABFXN010000144.1 GCA_013361705.1 Acidobacteriaceae bacterium | reverse complement strand
CTGGAATCCGTCGTAGGACATCAGAACCGGCCGGTTCGCGTTCGCCTGAATCTCGGAACCAACCTCAATGAGCTCCGCGAGGGTCCAACGGTCTTTCTTGGTGGTCTCGATAATCAGTGGACACTCAAGCTGATCGAACCGCTGCGGTACCAGTTCGGTGGAAGCGATGTGGACTCCTTTTATATCCGCGACAGTAAAGATCCGGGGAATCGCCAGTGGAGCTTGCATCTGCAGGACAAGATGGCCACGGTTAACCGCGATTACGCCATCATTGCCCGCATTCACAGCCAGGTACTCGGGCAGGTGATCGTGATTGTCGCCGGCATCGGTATGAGCGGAACAGCCGCCGCAGGCGAGTTTCTATCGAATCCGAACCAGGTTGCCGAGCTTGAACGCCGCATCGGTTCAGACAGTGATCGTGACTTTGAAGCAGTGCTTACGACCGACGTTGATAACGGCATCGCAGGTCCGGCCCGCATCGTAGCCGTCGATGTCCGTCAGTAGGGGCGGCCATACACTGGGTGCCCCATGTCCGGGGTCCCCGGCCAGCTTTTGCTGGCTGGGGTGGTGTCCCTCGGGGACATGGGCCCGGCTCTCTTGTCCCAAGCATCTGGCTTAGGAAGCGTACACCGTTTACCCGCATCGACCGCATCCTGCTACGATAGCTGCGCAGATTCACCCTCAGAGCCATGACTCTGCGTGAGGCTGGGAAGCTTCCCGCCTCAATGAAATCTCTATCGATAAGGGCTGATCGTCTATGCGGGTACTTCCGCCGAATTTCGCTGTGTTTGGATTGCTTCTCTCTCTGAGTTGTGGAACGACGAATCTTGCAGGACAAGCTCCTGGAGCAGGCTCCAAAACTAAGACTCCCGCGGAACATGCGAACTTTATCGACGCCACTGACCGGCTCAAGCCCAATTTTCAGGCGCGTGCTTACCACTCATCTCACAAGTACATTCTGGAAACGATAGGCTCCGGTGTCGCAGCTTTTGACTATGACAACGATGGCCGTCTCGATATCTTCTTCGTGAACGGTGCATCCGTGCCGAACCCCGCGCCGAAGGGGACCATACCGCAAAAGAAGGGGCCGGAGGACTGGAATCGCCTCTATCACCAGAAAAGCGACGGCAGCTTTGAAGACGTGACCGAGCGCGCCGGCTTGAAAGGCATTGGCTATGGCATGGGGGTTGCCGTCGGAGACTTCGACAACGATGGGTTTGAAGATCTCTATGTGACGGCGTATGGGGGCAATCGCCTCTACCGCAACAATGGCGATGGCACTTTTACGGATGTGACGGAAAAGTCCGGCACGGGCGGTGCGGCTGCGCAGGGTGATACCTGGTATACCGCTGCAGCGTGGGTCGACCTCGATAACGATGGCAAGCTCGACCTGGTCGCGCTGCGATATGTGCATTGGGACTTTGAGGACGTCTGGTGTGGAGAGCATCGCGAGGGCTATCGCGCCTACTGCCATCCCGATATCTTCCCGGCGATTCGCCCATTGGTCTATCGCAACAACGGGGATGGGACGTTTACAGAGAAGGCCGTTGCTTTCGGCCTCGACAAGCCGGCGAAAGGCCTGGGGATTGCGCTTGCGGATTTCAATCGTGATGGCAAGGTCGATCTGGCGATTGCGAACGACTCCATGTTTGAGTTCCTCTACCGGAATGACGGGGACAAGTTCAGCGAGATCGGTCTCACGGCGGAGATTGCCGTAGACAGTGAAGGGAAGACCTACGCGGGCATGGGGATCGACTTCGAAGACTATGACAACGACGGTCTTCCGGACCTGGTTATCACGAACCTCGCGATGCAGAAGTATGCGCTCTATCGCAACAACGGCGATGGTTCCTTCAACTACGACACCTACAGCTCCGGCATCGCGAAGATGACGTTACTGCGCTCCGGCTGGGGTCTGCGCTTCTTTGATTACGACAACGATGGCCGCAAAGACCTGATCGTGGCCCAGGGACATGACCTGGACAATGTGGAGCTGAACTTCCCGCAGCTTCACTACCGTGAGCCGATGCTGCTTGCCCATAATGTTGGCGCAGGAAAGTTCGTTGATGTTTCGTCCGAAGCTGGAGCAGTCTTTCGTGAACCGTGGGTGGGAAGGGGACTGGCGCTCGGAGACTTCGATAATGACGGCCGTCTCGATGCGGTGGTCTCGACCAACGACGGGCCTGCGCATCTCATCTTGAATCGGACAGAGTCCGGCAATCACTGGCTGAGGCTGCTTCTCGTAGGTCATACCTCGAATCGCGACGCAATCGGGGCCAATGTGCACGTGATATGTCACGGCCAATCGCAGTACGCCACGGTGACTACTGCGGGCTCGTATCTCTCCAGCAGCGACAAGCGGGTTCATTTCGGTCTGGGCGAAAGTACGGAAGCAGACGTAGAGATTCTTTGGCCGAGCGGCATCCGGCAACACCTACAGCATGTAAGTGCGGATCAGGTGCTTCGCGTCGAAGAACCCGCGAAATAGCGCACTTTTTTGTTTATGTCGTTAAACGCACCGTTTTGTTGAGACGTCTCCTGTCTAACTTCGATCCGTGAACTAATTCGATCGTTTGAAACGTCTCATAAAAGATTTCTTGACATAGGTTTAGCAACGCGGATAACGTTTTCTCGCTATTAGATGAATCCGGATTCAAACACTCTATGAATCCGGATTCAAACAAAGCAGCAGCTTTTCCATTCGAGGGGCAAAACGCATGAACGCACGCGCAGTTAACCAACTCTGCACGCGGCGAGGTATGGCATGGGTACTATCCATGCTTCTCGCACTTGTTTCTCTGGCAACTCATCCTCTGTACGCTCAGGTCGACCAGGGTGCCATCACAGGCACCGTCTCGGATCCTTCAGGCGCTGCAGTCCCGAATGCGACGGTGACTGTAACGAACGTGGATACGGGATTCGTCCTGACGGACAGAACGGACTCCAGAGGAACCTACACCTTCTCTCCCATCAAAATCGGCAAATACTCCGTGAAAGTTACGGCCTCCGGTTTTTCCACCAAGCAACAGGAAAACATTCAGCTCCACGTCGCTGAACGCGCGACCGTGGACATCGCACTTCAGGTCGGAGCGGAAGAGACGGTCGTTGTAACGACGGAAGCGCCTCTCCTGCAGACCGGTGACGGTTCGACGGGACAGGTTATTGAAGCGCAGACCATCGTCGACACACCGCTGAACGGACGTAACTACGTCTTCATCGCGCAGCTCGCAGCCGGCATTGCTCCCGGTAATGGTTCGCGCGGTTCGGGTAAGGGCGACTTCTCCGCCAACGGCATGCGGTCCGAGCAGAACAACTTCCTTCTGGACGGTGTCGATAACAACGTGAACGTTGTGGACTTCTTCAACGGAGCTTCGTACAGCGTGAAGCCTCCACCGGAGGCACTGGCTGAGTTCAAGGTGCAGACCGGCGCCTACAGCGCGGAATACGGCCACTCGGCCGGCGCAGTCGTCAACGTATCGGTGAAGTCCGGTACCAACAAGATTCACGGTTCGGCCTGGGAATATATCCGTAACGATGCCTTCGATATCCATGAGTGGTCGTCGTTTGGCAATCGTGTAGTTCCCAAGTACCGTCAGAATCAGTTCGGCGGCACGCTGGGCTTCCCGATCCTCAAAGACAAGCTCTTCCTCTTTGGCGACGTGGAAGCGAATCGCATCATCTTCGGCGAGAGCAGCAACGTCTCCGTACCGACGACGCTGATGCGCCAGGGCAACTTCTCAGAGCTTCTGGACACCACCAAAACCGGAAATAGTAACCCCGTCCAATTGGTGCAGCCGAACTCAGGCAACATCGCCACGCCGATGAGCTGCAATGGCCAGAACAATGTCCTCTGCGCAAGCCAGATCAATGCCACTGCGCTGAAGATTCTGAATATGTATCCGGTAGCAAATCAGAGTCTGAACGGCCGGATCTCGAACAACTATTTCAGCAACCGAAACGCGATCGATAACACAACCCAGTTCGATATCCGTGCTGATTACAACGCTACCAAGAGCGACCAGGCGTTCATTCGTGTCAGCTACTCCGATACTCCGGGCACCCGTGCGCCACTCCTGGGACCAGTTCTGGATGGCGGTGGTTTCGGCGACACTGGCAACATTGTCAACCTCTCAGAAGCTCTGGCAGCAAGCTGGACGCACGTCTTCAACTCGAGCTTCGTCAATGAAGCGCGCTTCGGCTACAACTACGGTAACTTCGGGTTCACGCAGCCGAACGCGTCGAACGCGAATCTTGCGGCCAGCATTGGACTTGGCGGTATTCCGGGAGGCTCCACGAATGGCGGTCTGCCTAATGTTGGGATAAGTGGTATCACCGGATTTGGCACACCGACCTGGACGCCAACCGACGAGCATCAGAACGTCTATCAGATTCTGGACAATGTCACCAAGATTGTCGGCAACCACAGCTTCCGCACCGGCATTAACTTCCAGCGCATTCGTTTCTCGACGCTTCAGCCCATCGAACCCCGCGGTACCTACAGCTACAGCGGTAAGTTTACGGCGGGAGCGGGTTCGCCCACGACCGGCGGAATCGCATACACGGGTTCCGGCGTTGCGGACTTCCTTACCAACAACATGGACACCGCAGCACTTACCAACATCGCCACCACGGATGATGTCCGGTGGATTCGTGCGGCGTACTTCCAGGATGACTGGAAGATTTCACAGCGGGTTACTCTGAACCTTGGCCTGCGCTACGAGTATGCGCAGCCTTACATGGAACGTCACGATAACCAGGCGGCTTTTGTCGTGAACACAATTGGTCCCAACTCAGGAACGGGCACCTACTATCTTCCGAGCTCCAAGCGGAATGTATCACTGGCAAGCAGCTTCACGAACACGATGGCGGCCAACCGCATCAACATCGCCTACTCCGATAACCGCTTCCTGATTCAACCGCAGAAGACCAACTTCGCACCCCGCTTCGGCATCGCCTACAAGGCGTCGGAGAAGCTGGTATTGCGGGCGGGCTATGGTCTCTTCTACGGCGGTCTCGAGAGCGCGGGATACTATCCCAACCTCGGCCTGAACTATCCGTTCATGTTCGAGTCGGGATATAACTCCACAACACTGTATGGATCCTGCAGCACGACAAGCTGCCGTAACAACGGTATTACGTTGGAAAATGGCTTCTCTGCCGCTATCGCCGCCGGTTTGCAGAATTCGGTTTCTAACCCGAGTCTGCGCGGATCGGATGCTCAGGTGAAGACGCCGTACAGCCAGCAGTTCAACCTCTCAACCGAGTATGCGATCTCTCCCACGCTCTCTGCGGGATTGGCGTATGTGGGCTCCAACTCACGTCACCTCATTGTTTTCCCGGATAAGAACGGATCGACAGCGCTGCTCGCATCCGGCCAGAACACAACCAACTACAAGCCCTTCCCGGGAATCAACGGTACCGCCTACAGCTCGTACGCTGGAGGTTCCAGCTACAACTCGCTGCAGGCAAAACTCGATCAGCACATGCACAACGGCCTTAGCTTCCTGGCGAGCTATACCTGGTCGCATGCTCTTGATAATGCTCCGACTCCGCTGGGCAGCCGCGGCGACGCCGGCTTCCGGAATCCGAACCTGATCGGCCTGGGTCCGGACTGGAGCAACTCACCCTTCGATGTGCGCCAGCGCTTTGCGCTCAACGGCTCGTATGCTTTCCCGTACGGCGTCGGCAAGAAGTATGGCAATCATCATGGTCTGATGGACGTTGTCTTCGGGGGATGGACGAACAGTTTGACGTTCATCGCGCAGACGGGTAATCCATTCAGCATGAACACCAACGTGAGCACCCAGGCCGGTGGAACGGCGCATCCGATTGCGGTTCGCGATCCGTTCGCTGCTGGTGGCTCGGCGGATTCGCGCCGTACCGATACCGTAGCGTGTGCGGCTCAGGTACGGACGCCCACGCACTGGTATAACCCCTGCTCCTTCATCAATCCTCCTGCAGTTGCTTCTGGTTCTGTCATCACCGGATCCGCGGCACTGCCCTATCTTGGTTCGCCACGTAACTCGGTCTACGGCCCGGGATACCAGCGCATCAATGGCTCACTCTTCAAGACCTTCAACATCTGGCGCGAGGGGACGAACCTCCAGCTTCGTGCTGACTACTTCAACCTGTTGAACACGCCTGCCTACGGCAACCCCGATGCCAACATCGGATCCGGTGGCGGACAGATTACCTCCGCCCGCAGCTTGGGTCAGTTCTACCCAGACTCGCGGTTCTGGCAGTTCGCGGGCAAGATCAACTTCTAACCTGCGGTTTCATACAATGATGTGCAGCCGGATGAACAGTCCGGCTGCACATCGCAGTCTTAAGCCATCTAATTATTCCCGGACCCTGTGAGATCTGTTTCAAAAGCCGCCGTGCTTCTGCTGTGTAGTGTGCCTCTGACGTTGTATGGACAGACGACGGCGAAGCGTACGGTGCATCCTGCTACCTGTTCCGGGAACGCTCTTTCGCCGGCGGATGTCGCTTTGGCTCGCAATGCGCTTGAAAGCTATAACAAGGGCGATCTCGAACAGGCAAAACCCCAGCTGGTAAAGCTTGCGCAGACCTATCCGTGTCAAACGGAACTTCAGGCGGCCGCCGGTATGGCATTGGCAGACTCCGGCGATAACATCGCTGCAGTGCCGTTCCTGGAGCGTGCGCATACTCAGAACAGAAACGATGCTGCCATTGCTTTCAATCTCGGCGTTGCTGCGATGAAGTCCGTCAACACGAAACGCGCCGAAGAGATCTTTAGCGACCTCGTAAAGCGCGCTCCCGCAAAGTCTGACTATCACCTGGCGCTTGCCGCCGTGCAGATGCAGCGGGACGAGTTCGCCGCCGCCGCCGCATCTTTCGAAAAGGCGAATGCGGTGTTGCGAGCGAGCAATGCTGCGGCAAATTTAGACATGCGGATCGATTGGGCAACAGCCCTGCTGAAGAGCGGCCAGCCGGCCAAGGCAAAGGACCTGCTTGCATCGTCCCCTGAAGCTCTCAAGTCCGCGCCCGCGCAAGAGATTCTTGCCGAGTCGGAAGAGAAGACAGGGAACTATACCGAGGCGGTGAAGCACTTTCGGCTCGCCGCGCAGCTGGATCCCTCCGAGCCCATGATCTTCGGCTTTGGCAATGAGATGTTGCAGCACTGGGCCTTTGATTCAGCGATCGAAATCTTCAAGTATGGAGTTTCGAAGTATCCATCAAGCGAGCTACTGCAGATGGGGCTCGGCATCGCATACTTTGGCAACCACAGTTACGATCTGGCTGCTCAGCCCTTTCAGGCGGTGCTGCAGCGCTCTCCGCAAAACGCCACCGCCGCGGAGCTACTTGGCAGAAGCTGCGAGGCCGCAACCAGTACCTCTGTTACCGGTTGCGATACATTGCAGGCCTTTGCCGATGCCCACCCTGAGAATGCAATGGCATCACTCTACGCTGCAAGCAGTATTCTTCATCAAGCAACCGATACGCGCGATACCGCAAGAGCGGAATCCCTGTTACAGCACTCCCTGAAGGCGGACCCAAGGCTTGCCGATGCCTGGTATGAGCTGGGTGTGCTGCAGCAGAGCAGAAATCAGTGGGATGAAAGTGCGGCATCCCTGGAGCACGCTGTCGAACAGCGTCCCGCATTTCCTGAAGCGCACTACCGTCTCTCACGCGCCTATGTACGTCTCGGAAAAGGGGACAAGGCACAGGCGGAGATCGCATTACAGCAGAAGTACGCCCAGCAATCCAAAGACGAAAACAACCGGCGCATGCAGGAAGTGATTACTTTCCTGACTGCAAAGAACTAAATCCATCTTTCTCTGACAGGAGCTATCGCATGCCTATCTCTGCCACTTGCTTGACCCTCGCGCTTGCAGCCACGCTGGTATTTGTCCCGCAGGCCGCACCGCAGGCCCAGGCAGTCCCAGCGCCGAAGGTCGTTGAGCAGGACGGACGTCACGCCCTTCTGGTAAACGGCAAACCGTTTCTGGTACTGGGAGCGCAGATCAATAACTCCAGCACATGGCCTGACACCATGCCGCAGGTCTGGCCTGCTCTGGAGCGCATGCATACCAATACCATCGAAGCTCCGATCTATTGGGAGCAGATGGAGCCAACCCCCGGCAAGTTCGATTTCTCCTCTGTAGACATGCTGGTGCGCCAAAGCCGCGAGCATAACATGCATCTGGTCATCCTCTGGTTCGGCACCTGGAAGAACGGCAACATGCACTATGTGCCGCAGTGGGTGAAGGAAGATCCGAAGAAGTACGCACGGGTGATCAATCGGTCGGGTGAACCTCTGGATGTCCTTTCCGCGCAGTCCCGCACCAACCTCGAGGCTGACAAGCGAGCCTTTGCGGCGATGATGCATCATCTGGCAGAGATCGACAGCAAGGATCACACCGTGATCTTTGTGCAGGTCGAAAACGAGTCCGGGAACATCGGCACGCCACGCGACTTCTCCGAAGCGTCGAACCGCGAGTTCGCCGGCGCTGTTCCCACGGATCTCGTCAACGCGCTGCACAAACAGCCCGGCACCTGGTTTGAAGTATTCGGCGGTGATGCGGACGAAACCTTCCAGGCCTACTACCAGGCTCGTTACGTCAATGAGATCGCCGCAGCCGGGAAGCACGAGTTCAACATTCCCATGTACTGCAATGTCTGGCTGGCCTATCCCATCGGAGAGCTTCCCGAACGCCAGGTACGCAATCCAGGCATCGGTTATCCCTCCGGCGGGCCAACCGTAGCGATGCTTCCACTCTGGAAGGCTCTTGCACCGTCGATCGATGTCATCGGTCCGGACATCTACTCCGACGATCCTGGTTTCTACAAAAGTGTGCTCGACGCCTATGCTCGCCCGGACAATGCACTGTGGATTCCTGAGACTGGCAATGGCGACAGCTACGCGCCTTATCTGTTCCAGGCTTTAGGCCATGGAGCTATCGGTTTCTCGCCGTTCGGTGTGGACGAGACCGGCTGGACCTTCGGCAAAGATGACGGACCGAAGGCTCACACCCGGAACTATGCTCTGCTGGGACCGATGGCGGATGAACTCGCCAAACTCAACTTTGAAGGAAAGCTGAAGACCTCGGTGGAACTTCCAGGACAGGCTGAGCAGGAGCTCGATTTCGGTCCCTGGAAGGCCTCCGTCCGCTTTGGATTCCCGCAGCAGGACGGCCGCCATGCACCTGGCACTCCTGATCACTCCGGCCGAGCGCTCGTCGCACAACTTGGTCCCAACGAATTCCTGGTAACGGGCGTCGAGTCCAGCGTTGCGTTCCACGTTCCCGATCGGCTTCCGGGGCTCCGGATGCAGATACTCAGTGCCGAAGAAGGCGAGTACGTTAATGGCACCTGGAAGGCGAAACGGTTGTGGAACGGCGATCAGACCGATCGTGGCCTGAACTTCCACCGCAGCCAGAACACCGTAGTCCGAATTCGTCTAAGCACGTTTTGAAATGGGCACCTTCTGAATGCCCAATGGAAACAATTACTTCGGAGATTTTGGAATTGATCTCGACACAGGTATCCCGGTTTTGATAACACACTGGACAAGTACGCGTATGACAGCCTCTGAAAGGTGGTGGCTAGCATGAAGCAGCGCCTTTTCTCCTCGCAAGGTATTGGCCTGCTGCTGACCGCGGCAGCCGTTCTCCCGTTGGGAATTGCGGTCGCGTTGCGCGGCAGCAGCGGCAAGGTTTCCGCTGCGACCGAGGCGGAGACCGCTGCCGCAAAGCGAGCGGCGTACAACGAGAAGGTCAACGCGAACTACAACGACCGTTTCAGCCCGGAAAAGCACTTCCTGCCTTCACTGATGACGACGGACACGGGCCAGTTTATCGACCCCAAGGACTTCCCAACCGCACAGTACTGTGGACGCTGCCATAAAGAAGCTCAGCATCAGTGGCGTGAGTCGGCACATTCCAACTCCAATCGAGCGCCATGGTATCTGCGCAACGTGGACCTGTTGAAAGACTCAAAAGGCGTGGAATACACGCGCCACTGCGAAGGCTGTCATGATCCCGTGGCTACGGTAGCCGGTACCCTCACCCAGGGTGCTGACAAGCGCCGCCCGTTTGATGCCGATGGCGTCACGTGTTCTGTGTGTCATTCCATCCAGAAGACCGACACGCGCGGCACCGGCTCGTATGTGCTTGCAGTGCCGGCCGTGCTTGTGGATGAGAACGGCGCCCGTATTACACGCCAGGTCTCGGATCTCGAGATCCTGACGCATCTCGACCGTCATAAGGCAGCGGTCATGCAGCCTCTCTATAAAACATCGGAGTTCTGTGCTGCATGCCACAAGGCGGCTCTTCCCCGATCCCTGAATGACTATAAGTGGCAGCGTGCGATCTCGTTGTACGACGAGTGGCAGAACTCCTCGTTTGCGAAGCAGTCTCCGCTGCCGTTTTATGTCAAGGACTCTGTCTCCACCTGCGTGACCTGCCACATGGTGCGCGAAAAGATCAGCCTTCCCGATCCCGGAGCGAAGAATGGGGAACTGGCCTCACATCGCTGGTTGGGAGCAAACACCATCATTCCGCAGTACTACGGCTACGACGAGCAGGCGAAGAAGATCGTCGAGTTCCTGCGCAGCAACTACCTCAATGTCGATCTTTTTGCGCTGGAGCATGGCAGTGACGGGAAAGATGTCTCTGCTCCGCTGGGAATGCAGAGCTTCGAAGTGAAGCCCGGCGAACTGATTACGGCGGATGTGGTGTTGCAGAACAAGGGCATTGCGCATGCCCTGGTCCCGGAGCAGCGCGACTTCTATGAGTCGTGGGTCGACTTTACGGTCAAGGATAAGGCCGGCAAGGTGCTGTTCGAGAGCGGTTTCCTGCAGCCGAACGGTGATCTTGATCCGCGGGCGCATTCGTTCACAAATCGCCTGATCGATCCGGATACAGTCCAGAACCGTGAGCATCAGGTATGGAACACAAGGATCGTTGCCTACAACAACACCATTCAGTCAGGCCGCTCGCAACTGGTGCGTTACGCCTTCCATATGCCGGCTGCAAGCACTGGGCCGGTAACGCTGACAGCGACCGTGCGGTATCGCCGCTTCAATCAACACTTCATGGACTTCGGCATGAAGAAGACCGGCAACGATCATTATCCGCAGCCGGTGGTTGAGGTGGTGTCTACGTCGCGCACGATCCAGGTCGGCAAGAACGGCCGCACGGAGCCGGTTCCGAATGAGAACCCAGACTGGATGCGTTGGAATAACTACGGGATCGCGCTACTGGATGCGCAGCAGTACGCCGCCTCGCTCGACGCCTTCAAACATGTTGCGGCGCTGCGGCCCACCTATGCCGATGCCTACACGAACCAGGCCATCGCGGAATTCTTCTGGCAGCGCTACAGCGAAGCCGCCAACCACTTGCATGAAGCTCTGAAGCTCTCACCCGGAAATGCGCGGGCGCAGTATTATCTCGCGCTGGTCCAACGGAATACTGGAGACCTGGAAGAGGCGATTGCTCTTCTTCGGCAGGTGATCGTCACCTTCCCGCGCTCGCGGGATGCGCATCGCGAACTGGGCTTCTCGCTCTACCAACTGCACCGCTACGATGAGGCGAAGGAGGAGTATCTGAAAGTGCAGGGCATCGATCCCGATGATCTGGCAGCGCACTATATCCTTTCGATCCTCTACCGCAGGCTCGGCGATAAGGAGATGGCGGCAAAGGAGTCGGCGACCTTCAATGATCAGAAGGATGATCCCTCCGCCAACAGCTTCGCTCTGAACTTCCTTAACCAGCACCCTGAAATTGCAAATGAAAGCGTGTTCTGGCACGCGCATGAGCTCGATTCGAACCAGGATCATATCCAGGGCCCACTTCCAACGAACTTTACGGCGACGCAGAACTAGAGGACACGCGTGTACAGACGTCTTTCGCTGACGGGCCTTCGCTGCATCGTGCTGTTCTTGGGACTCTTTTGGGGGCTCACGGATGCATGCCGTGTCCGGGCTCAGGAAGCACAGCAGGAAAAACAACCAGACCAGCCGCTCGACGGAGCAGCGTTAACGAAACAGAAAGGCTGCGTCTATTGCCACGGTGAGCACCTGGAAGGAACCGAGGGGAAAGCTCCCTCGCTACGGGGCGTCGGTCTGCGTCGCGATAAGACTTTTATCGAAGGTCAGATCCGTAACGGCGGCCAATCGATGCCGCCCTTTGGCGAGGCTTTGACCAACGACGAGATTCAGATGCTGGTGCAGTATCTTTCTCAAATGAAAGAAGCACCGGCAAAGACGAACACAGACGCAAAACAGCGTCCAGGAAAGAAGCATTGAGCATACGTCGAACCCTCCTTTTGTTCTGCCTCACTCTTGCCGGATTCGCCAGTGCCCAGCAGCCGGGGGCTACGAAGTGGAATACGCCTCATAACGGAAATCCATTCATTCCGGGATACAACGCTGATGCGAC
The DNA here is from genome assembly GCA_013361705.1 of Acidobacteriaceae bacterium. GTDB lineage: Bacteria > Acidobacteriota > Terriglobia > Terriglobales > Acidobacteriaceae > Terriglobus. Next base: position 21,594 of record JABFXN010000144.1, on the reverse strand, counting down.
GGTTCTGCAGGACAACGGAATTACGTATGTCTTCGCGACAGAAGATCCATGGGGAGGCCGCACGCTGAGCTGTTGGATGTCCGCCGACATCGTGCATTGGTCTTCATGTTCTTTGAACTGGCCTACCAAGGAAGCGGCGACAAGCCCTACCTCCAAAAGCAGCATGGTGTGGGCGCCGTCAGTGATTCATGCGCCCAATGGCCGTTACTACATGTATGTCTCAGTGGGCAGTGAAGTGTGGGTTGGTGTTGCAGACCGGCCGCTTGGGCCATGGAGCAATGCTTTGGGCGACCGCCCTCTCATACGTGCAGATTTCGATCGCAGATATCACATGATCGATGCGGAGGTCTTTGTCGATACCGACGGTCAGGCTTATCTGTATTGGGGATCAGGATTGAACTGGGTGAACGGACACTGCTTCGTGGTCCGTCTGAAGGCCGACATGGTCACCTTCGACGGCGAACCGAAGGATGTAACTCCCGGGCATTACTTCGAAGGCCCGTTCATGTTCAAGCACGGCAGTGCGTACTACCTGATGTACTCCGAGGGCAAGACTACGGATGACACCTACAACGTGCGTTACAGCGTCGCTGACAATCCGTTTGGCCCATTCCATGAAGGCGCTACCAGTCCGATTCTGGTGAGCGATAAGGAGCATGACATCCTTGGCCCTGGACACCATGCGGTCTTCGAGCGTAATGGAAAGACTTACATCGTCTATCACCGCCATAGCCTGCCATTCCAGACGGCATCAGTTCTGCGGCAGCTCTGCATGGATGAGCTGGTTGTCGATGATGCAGCTCATACACTGCACAAGGTGAGGCCGACACATACAGGACCAGCACTGCTGCATACCAGCGCGCGCGATGCCGATCACCTTCCTGTAACGGCGACTGCCTCCAGTACCGTAAGTAAAGACTTCGCTGCAGCTGCAGTTCTGGACGACAACTACGCGACGCGCTGGCAGCCGAGTGCGGATGATAGAGCTCCGTGGCTTGTTCTGGACCTCGGTCGACCGATTGCGGGAACAACGGCGAAGGTGAGCTTCGAATACGCATGGACGCGCTACCGCTATCGTCTGGAAGGTTCTCTTGATGGGGTGAAGTGGTTTCCGATCGTTGATCAGACAGGAGAAGGCACCAGCGGCTCGCCGACAGCGTTTCTGCGCCTGCCGCGTATGCGCTATCTACGGTTGAATTTTGCAGCAGGCACGCCTGCATCCGATCTTGCGATCTTTGAGTGGAGCGTCTATCGCGGTCAGTAGGGTGTGTCGAGATAGCTTGCGGTGGAGAGACTTGTTCTGAGATGACACCGAGAAGGAATAGGTAGAGAAGTAGATTTCTCCGCTTCGCTACGAAATGACAAACAAATTAGAGACCGAGCGTAAGGCTTGATCTAACTCAAACCACTGCAAACGACGCCAGGGCCTGTTCGATCGTGACAGCCTGATTGGAGATCGTATTGGGCTTTGTCTTCGGGCTGACCATCACAGCCTTGGAACTGCCCTCTACCCAGGCCAGCACGGTCAGTTTGCCAGGTGCTGCAATACGGCCCATCTCGATCCAGTTGTAGTACGCGTTCATCTCGGCGTCGACCAATGAGCCTTCCGGATCCAGCGCCTTCGATTCCGGATCGCTCACCATCTCGTTGAAGCCGCGATGACGCTGGCGCGGTGTATACCGCAGCAAAACGGTGTGCGGTTGTGCACGGCGCGCAAGCTCGCGTCCGGCCCACTGCACGAACGAGGTGCTGAAGATCTGTGTGCCCGAGCCCGATGTGAACAGCTCGGTATAGAAGCGCTGCAGAATTGGATCGGATGCGACCTGTCCGCTGCGCAGTTCAGTCGGAGCAATCGCTGCAAGATCGCTGCGCATCTTCTCAGCATTGGCCTGGTTCGTGTTAAGGATCGATTGCATGCGCTCCAGCACACGTTTCCGCAAAGGAGAGAGCTGGGGATAGCTGACCTGGATGGCGGAAGCCCGCACACTCTCAGGCAGCACCCACGGCTGGCCGCCGTCGACATACCAATGCGCGTAGGCCTCTTGCCCTTTCGCCGCGTGTTTCGCAAATGCTTCCAGCAGTTGCTGCTGCGCGGTCGCTGGGTTTACCCCGTTCAATCGGATACCCTTCCGCGCCAGCTTGCTGAGAATCGATGCGCGGGACGTATCCGCACTCTGCCCGACGACGATCAGTGCGAGCCGTGTGGCCTCATTCGGCTGATCCGGAATGGCGGCAAAAAGGTCGCGCGATGCATCATGGAAACCGTTGATCTGCCCTGTAGACCACAGATGCGCGCTCAGACGCTCTACGAAAGCTGCCGGAGAGTTAACCCAGTCCAGCTTCTCCAACTCCGGCGCCATTGCAATGGCGCGTAGTGGAGCAAGCAGGGCATCGCGCTTTTCCTGCGGAAGAGCCGCAAGGGAATCGCATTGCCATGCCAGAGTCTTTCGTTCAATGGGAAAACGAGTATCGAGATCGGAGATCTGCGCCAGGAACGACGGGCAGATCGTAAGCGGCAACTGCCGCAGCAGGGCCAGGTGTTCCACCGCGAAGCTGCGCGCCAGCGGCGGATAGCGGTCGAACGACGACGGCTGCAATTGATCCGGTGTCATCGCAGCTCCTCAATGCACCGGCCCGGCGAGTTGGTGCTGAAGCCAAGATGGCAGCCGATGGTCGGCACCAGATCAATAGACTCAATCGCGCGATCAACGACGGTGTTCTGACGGACATGAGGTCCCAGAGCAAGCAGCCAGGTGGTGCGAGCCATTGCACTCCCGGTGCGGTGATGCTGGAATCCATTGCCGGCTGGATCATCATCGGCATCGCGGCCAAAGTCCGGCATGATGTAGACGGTCGTACGGTCCTTATATTCCGGATGAGACTGTACAGCCTTCCAAAGCTCAGCGCAGAGACGGTCAGCACGCTGAATCGCGTCAATATACAGCGAGAAGGCTCCGGAGTGGGCAACGTCCATGTCGTGCAGGGTCAACATCATGAGCGAGGGAGCCTGCTGATCCATCAGCCGCCTGGCAATGAAGATGGAGAGCTCGTCGGCGCTGTCCAGAGTTTTGGCGTGCTGTACGAAGTCCTGGACCGAGAGCCGCAAGGTCGATTCCAGCGTATCCAGATGCATCTCGTTATCCTGCGCGGTCGCTGAGATGTCGTACGAGGGCATCTCGTAGTTGTCCTGCAGGAAATGCTGCAACTGATCGTTATCGAATAGATTGGGGGTGTTTCGTGAAGCGGCGCTGAGCAGGCGTTTCGGCAGAATGACGCCTGCACCGAACTGAGGACCGAAGCCTCGGGCACTGCTGCTGCCGATCTTCTGGAAGCCGTTGCTGGGGGCAATCACCCATGCATCGGTCTCCGGCCGCCGCAGTTCCCGGCGGAAGTACTCAAAGAGGGTAGGATTCGGCGGCGGTTGAGCAATGAAATTGTTGAACCGTTCATAAACACCGGTGACGATGCTCGCCGTCGCGACATAGTGACCAAGAATGCCGGCGTTCCGAACCTGCGTGAAGAAGGTGCCCTGAGGCAGCAGCGTATGCAGCAGGTTAGGGATATTTGCCTGACCCTCTTCCGCGAAGGTCTCCTCATCGCGCGCGCCGCCGCCGAAGGTTACGACGATCGTCTTGTCGGCTGGGCGTATGGCGGAACCGGTCAATGCCAGGCTGCTGCTGAACGAAGTTGCCGAAACCATCCCGACAGCGCCGCGTAGGAAAGCACGTCGTGAAGCTGAAACCGCCTGGAATGAAGCATCGTACTTCATTGAATTAATACAGATATTTCCACTGTGAAATGAAACTTTGCGCCTGATGATATCGTATAAAAACTAGCTCTTACAAGCCCTGATTGATCGCCAGAAGTGTCTGTGCGACAAGTTTCGGATGTAGAGGATGGGCCCTGTCTAGGAACGGGTTACGGTGGGTATTTTGGGACCTGTGAATATGCGCGAGATCGCTCGGCGCGCAGGCGTGTCTTGTGCCACGGTTTCGCGTGTCCTGAGCGGTTCCTCCCTGGTCCGCGAGGACACCGCTAAAAAGGTCAGAGACGTCGTCAGCGAAGCCGGATTCATTCCCAACCCCAGTGCGGCAATGCTGAAGTATGGCCGCAGTCGAACATACGGATTAGTCCTCCCGGATCTTCAAAACCCGTTCTTCGGCGAGTTCGTAGGCGCCTTCGAAGATCTGCTCATCGACATCGATCACGAAGTGCTGCCCATCAGCGTGCAGACCTCCGACAAACTGGTGAAATCTGTCCGGCGCATGCTGATGCGGCAGGTTGATGGCGCCGTCCTGGTCTCCTCCGAGTTTGATACCGGTGCAGTAGAACCATTGCTTCTGCGCCAGATCCCGCTGGTTACCGTGGACCGCCGGACGGTACAGATCGGCTGCAGCGACGTCTCCATTGACTACGAGCTCGGCTTCGTCGAAGCCGTGCAGCATCTGAAAACGCTTGGGCATAAACGGATCGGGTACATCGGCGGCACCAAAGGCCCACATACCTCCGAAGTGCGAGCCAATGCGTTCGAACAGGCAATACGCGGCGCGGGTTTGACCTTCTATCCGGGGCTGACACGACGTGGGAACTATCAGGTCACCGGTGGTGAAGCTGCGGTTGTGTCGCTGATGAAGACCTCTGCTCCCCCAACCGCGATCATTACCGCGAACGACCTTACCGCCTTGGGTGCTGCGCTCGGCATTCATCGGCTCGGCCTGGTTGTTCCGCGGGACCTCTCGATCGTCGGTGTCGATGACCTTTTCCTGAGTGAAGTGGTGCAGCCGCCGCTTACCACTATCCGCATTCCGCGCAAGCGGCTTGCGACCGCCTGTCTGCAGGCAATGAACTATACGAAACAGAATCTCGAGCGAATCGGTGCGGAGTTCTCTGTTCCCACACAACTGATCGTCCGCGAAAGTACCGCGAGACCGAAGAGTGCGCCGAAGAAAAAGAGCAAGCGTTGAGCATGCAATCCGGAAGGCCTCTGGGTGCCGATCTCGCTTTCTTTGCCGCCTATCTCGTCGCCACGATGGTCATCGGATGGTTCTCGAAACGGCGGAATGTCTCTGTCAACGAGTATCTGAACGCAACCCACGTCATGCCTCTGTGGGCGGTGGTTACTGCCTATATCGCGACCAACTGCGGCGCTCTTGAGATTGTTGGACTTAGCGCCATGGCTGCTCAATATGGAGCCCAGGCGCTTCATTTCTACTGGGTGGGCGCCATCCCGGCCATGATCTTTCTCGCGCTCTGGATGATGCCCATCTACCGGCGAAACAACATCACCAGCGTGCCGGGATATCTTCTGCTCCGCTATGGCCCGCGGATGCGCCTTATCAACGCATGCATCACCGCGATCATGCTCCTGCTTCTGGCCGGCATCAGCCAATACGCTGTCGCGCAGGTTCTGGCGGCGACCATGTCGCTTCCATTCGAATACGGTATCGCGCTTTGCTCTATCGCACTGACGATCTATGTGTTGCTCGGCGGCATTCGGGCCACCATCTATAACGAGATCTTTCAGCTTGCCGTCATCGTCGCCGGCCTGCTTCCGTTGGCGATCCTCAGCGCACGCCGCTTCGGAACACTTCCCGCCTGGGCCCTCGGTAATCGTGTGCATCTCTGGCGTGGTCTACCGCTGGTTGCCCCGCACGCTCCGATGGATGTGCTCGGTGTTGCTGTCGGCCTTGGCCTCGTTCTCAGCTTCGGATACTGGTGCACTGACTTTGTGCTCATGCAGCGTGCCTTCACCGCTCGTACGGAACTTGAGGCGAGACAGGTGCCGCTGTGGGCGGGTTTCGGCAAACACATCTTCTCCATGATCGTGATCGTGCCCGGCCTGGTGGCCTACGGTCTGGTGCCGAACCTGAATCGCTATGACCGGGCGCTGCCATCCCTGATGACCTTGCTCTACGGCCGGTGGCTGACTGACCTGGGGATCACGGCGCTCGCTGCCAGTCTGATGTCGGGGCTGGCATCGAACGTTTCGGCATTTGCCGCGCTGTGGACTGAAGATATCTACCATCAGGTGCTTCGGCCCGGAAAGTCTGACCAGCACTACCTGACGATGGGACGGGTGGCCGTGCTCTTTGCGGTTATCGTCAGCCTGTTTGCGTCGTATCTCAACTTCCTCTTCGCCAACCTGATGGAGCACGTGCAACTGATCTTTTCCGTCTTTGCGGCGCCGTTCTGGGCAGTATTTCTTCTGGGTATCTTCTCCCGCAGAACTTCGGAACGCGGCGCCATGATCGGTTTCTTCGCCGGGTCCATCCTCTCCTCGCTGCATTCCATTGCTGTCATGCGCGGATGGCTGCACTACGGAAGCACGATGTCCGCAAATTTCTATGCCTCCATTTATGCGTTTACGATTGCGATGGTCGTAGGCTGGCTCTCAAGCCCGCCTGCGACGCCGGACGCTGCGCAGCAGCACGCAACGCTCCGATGGCAGAGTGAAGACCTGATCCCGAGAAACCGGATGCTCTGCGTTCTCGCGGTCATCCTGTTCGCCTCCACTATCCTGATGAACATTTTGTGGTGGTAGAGGCTTCAAAGTAGGTAACACCTTACCTCAGCGGCTAAAGCCGCGTGTTTTCCAGCCCGGATACGGCATGGCTAAAGCCATGCCCTTAAGCAAAACCAGAGAAGCAAGCCAAGAGCTTGCTTCTTTGTTCGCGCAACGCGCGAATGTCTTGCTTAAGGGCACGGCTTTTAGCCGTGCCGTACCAGACGTCAGAAGTGAAGCGGCTTTAGCCGCTGAGGTACGTTCAGATATCCCACCCATCGCGATGCGATGGATGGGGCACCCAGAGTCCGGGCTGCACAGGCGCTCACTGCCGCTCAAGCGTAAACATCGCCGCCTGAAAATCACCCCGAAGAGCAAGATCGACGCCATGATGCATCCAGTACGCTCCTGTCGCTTTGGCCGGAGTGCCTTCATTCACCTTGCCCGCGACGGAATGCAACTCATACACAGCATTCTCATCGAGACCCCGCAGATACAAGCGAGGGAAGGGATACATCTGCGTACTTGAATGCAGATATGCAAAGACCACCGCCTGCTTCCCATCACGTGAGACGCTCTCGGTCACGGTCTGCTCTCCCTCACGAGGAGACATAAGGCGATACAGATCCCCCTGTTGCACGGTCTGGCGAACCGTCTTATAGGCCGCAACCATCTTTTGCGCCGTTGTAAAGTCCTCCGGAGTCCACTTGTTAAGGTTGGCTCCAATCCCAAGAGAACCCTGCATGGAGGAGAGGAAACGGTACTCCAGCGAAAGAGAACGTTGATTCACCCACGTGGGCGAATCTGTAACCCAGGCCATCATCACCGCAGGTGTATAGGCGTAGCTGAAGCCCTCCTGCAGGAAGAGCCGGTCATACGCGTCGGTGTTGTCAGAGGTCCAGACCTCGTCCGTTAGGTGCATCACACCAAGGTCGACACGGCCGCCGCCGCCGGAGCAGCTTTCAATCTCAACCTCAGGATGTTTTTGCCGCAGCTTCTGCAAAATGTCGTAGTAGTTGCGAATAAAGTCTACGTATACATTTTTTTGTTGTTCGACAGGAACAGCCGGCCAGCCGGGCTCCGACCAGTTGCGGTTATAGTCCCACTTGAGAAACGCGATGTCGTTCTCGTTAAGCAGTTTGTCCAGGAAGCCAAGGACGTAGTCATGGACGTCGGGCCGGGCAAGGTTTAGCACAAGCTGATTGCGGCACTCGGTACGGGGGCGATTAGTAAAGTTCAACACCCAGTCTGGATGCTTCCGGTAGAGATCGCTGTCCGGATTCACCATCTCCGGTTCGACCCACAGGCCGAAGTCCATCTTCAGCGAATGCACCTTGTCGATCAGCGGCTTCAGGCCGTGAGGAAACTTCTTCGAATTGACGTACCAGTCTCCCAGTCCAGCATGATCGTTGGCGCGTTCCCCGAACCAGCCATCGTCCATGACGAAGCGCTCTATCCCAATGCCGGCGGCTTTTTCAGCCAGCGCCATCTGGCCGGCCTCGTCAACGTTGAAGGTAGTCGCCTCCCAGGAGTTGTACAGAACAGGGCGTAGCTTCGGATGCGGCGCATGCGGCAGCAGGGAATCGACTTCGAAACGATGCAGCAGGCGCGACGCGCCGCCGGTGCCGTTGCTTGAGAAGCCACCATAAAAATATGGCGTCAGGAATGTCTCCCCATTTTTCAAGTAGTAAGAGGAGTCAAAGGCATTCGGACCACCGGTTACGCGCGTTCCTTTGGTCGGATCCTGCTCCACGGCAATCTGCCATGATCCGCTCCAGCCTAATGCCGCGAACCATACATCTCCGTGATCCTGGTCGTGATCTCCGGTGCGATCGATCATGACCCACGGATTATTCTGAGCGCCGGTGGTTCCCCGGCGGCTCTCCAGAAGCGTCTTCCCGCCATGGATCGGCTGCTGCTGCAGGTTCCATTCCGCGGCCCACCGGCCGGTGACGTAGTTCAGTTGATAGTCGGTGCCGCGGGGCAGATTGTAGGTTCCGCTTGCGACCTGTTCGATTGTGAGCGGCGCGCCGGTGCGGTTTGAGACCTCGGCAGACCGGCGGACGACGCCCGTAGCGGAATCCATGTGATATTGCACCTTCACGTAGACCTCACGTGAGATGTCCTTCATTACGACGTTCAATTCGTCGGCCGTCGCTGTGTGCGAGACATATTTCAGAACCAGATCGCGGTTCCCGTCAGGAAAGGTGATCTTCAGGTCGGGTTCTACATAGAGTCCGCCGCCCCAGCCTGTGAACTCCTGCGGAGTTGTATTCACGGACATATCGAACGAAGCTGCTTCCCGGCCCGGCTTCGGCGCCTGGAACTCCTGTGAGTCCGGGAGCCGCTTTCCCCAATAGACCGTCTGCAGTTGGCCGTTCTCGTTGACTCCAACCACATAGCTCACGTCACCGCCGTTCAGCCGAAAGACCCGCTGTCCGTCTTTTGCTCCTCCGCCGGAGGCCTGCAATGCAATTGCTACCGGTGTGAGGAAGAGAATGGCCCAGGTGACATGCTTCATGCAGTGCTCCTTCTTGATTCGCCAAATACAGTAGTTGGGATGCTCCCCGCATCGTTTCGGCGGGGTATGTCTGGACTTCGCTGAGATGTTGTTGGAGTGGATCCTGATCGCAGAGACTCTAATTCGAGTAAAGCGTTTACCTGCGGATTGTAGTGAAAGGCACTTAGAGTTGGGAAGGGTATAGAGGCCTCTTGCGCGCCCCCGGAACCAGGTCTCGTACGTAGCGCAATGACAGGCGTAAGCCGGTTACTTGGAAAAGATTATCTGAAGCGTCTCACCAGTCGTTTTTCTGGACCAGTTTGGGTTGCTTGCCCTGGCGGCCATTGAGCAGCCAGTCCAGCCGGGACGCAATGTCTTTTTCGCTCGCCTCGCCCTCGATACGACCTACCAGCATGCCGTCCGCATCGAGGATCACCGTTGCTGGAACCAGTTCGCCGAGTGCAAGTTCTTTCAAGGTATCCGCGGATGCCCCTTGCCACACCGTGAGGGAAAACTTGCGTTTTGCGATCAGGGCAGGAATCTTTGCACGTGTGTCGGCATTATCGATGGAGATGGCGACAAAGCGAACCTTTGGATAGCGTTCCTGGAGCTTTACCAGCCGCGGCATCTCGTCTTTGCAAGGCACGCACCAGGTTGCCCAGAAGTTGATGACGACCGGCATGCCATGAAGTTCCTTGATCAGATGACGTTTTCCCTGAAGGTCGGTAAGTGCAGCAGAAGGCTCGCGCAACGTCTGTCCCTGTCCCAATGCGCCGGATGAAGCAAGCAGAAAAAGGACCGCAAAAACAATGTTCAAAACCGCCCAATAACGCGTATTCTCTTTTCTCAGAACTTCCATGAAAACGTTTACCCTATTCGCACTCATTGCGTCATCCACTTTTGCGCTTGGTCAAGGTTGTATCGCCGCGCACACCAACCAGTCAATCTGCGCAATGGGCCCGCAGGAAGAGACAAGTAGCAGCAAAACGCACGGCGGTCCGCATGATTTTATGCATAAGGTCTCAGTAGAGGTGGACTGGCGCAGCTTCAGCTCCTTCCGGCACTATGTCGGCACTGTGGAGCAGACGCAGCGCGCGGTTCTCGGCACCCAGATCAAGAACCACCAGAACATCTACAACATCGCCGTCAACTACGACCTGAATCCCCGATGGAGCTTCAATGTTTCCGTGCCGGTGCTGCAGGGAACGCGCAATCAGCTCTATACGCCCAAGGGTGTGTATGAGATTGCGGGTGTGGGTGACATCATCGTCGGTGCGCAGTCGTGGCTCTTCCGTGGACCCACCGAGTGGGGAGGCAACGTCGCCATCGGCTTCGGCCTCAAGCTTCCGACCGGCGTAAGTGATGCTACAGGCACAGCTCTGCTATCAAACGGCACTTATGGAAAGGCAGTAGCCGATCAGTCGATGCAGCCGGGTGACGGTAGCTGGGGTTTTACGTTGTCGTCGCAGGCGTATAAGCAGACGTATTTCAAGACCACGGCCTACTTCCAGGGATCCTGGCTCTTCAATCCGAGGGACACAAACAACGTACTGACCTTCCGCAGCAAGCCGTTGGAAAAGTACATGTCGGTCACGGACCAATATCTCTTCCGGGCTGGACTTGGCCGCCACGTGCCAAAGGTTCGCGGCCTCTCCGCCACCTTTGGCGGACGCATGGAAGGCATCCCCGTTCGTGATGCCTTCGGCAAGAGCAATGGATTCCGTCGTCCGGGTTACATTATCTCGATCGATCCCGGCATCACCTACCAGTACCGTCGAAGCACCCTGATGGTCAACGCGCCCTGGGCCATCCAGCGGAATCGCCGGGCCTCGGTTCCTGACCTTGCAACTCATTCTCACGGCGACGCCGCCTTCGCGGACTACGCCCTTGTCATGGGAATCGCGCACCACTTCTAAAGTTCATCCCGCGACGAATGGTGCAAGGAACAGCGCATGACTGAATGGTGGGAGCAGCGGGGTCCCGGGCCAGCTTAGCTGGCTGGGGTGCTCAGTGGGCTCCAGCCCGCTGATAAAGACATAAAGTAAATGGGCTTTAGCCCTGGGATTTTTCCTGATGGAGAAAAAACCAGGGCCAAAGCCCGTTCCTTATGGAGCCAACAAACGGGGCTGAAGCCCGCGTCTCCCGCCCGATTCGAGCTTTGCTCGAATCATTTGCTCTAACGAATTAATGACTCAGGACACGAGCGTTGGGTATCGCGTTCCGCGCGACTCATCCACCGCCCCAATTGTCGAGCCGTAGTATCCGACTCCATCCCGATGGTGAAGACATTTCTCATTTCCGGGCTGCGCTCGTAACATGTTCGTTGCCATGAGAAGGCTTTCGCAAAAAGAGGGAAACCTAAATGAGCTCGCCCGAAAGTAATGATCAGCCACAACCAGCCTACAAAAGCAGGCTGAGAGAACTTCATCCGTCCACCCGCGCGATCCTGGCAGGATACGCTTCTAAATTTTCTGAACGCTCTGTGAAGCCACCGCTATTCAGAACTTCGACTTTTGAATTCAGTAGTGCTGAAGAGGGACGTCAGTTTTTTCAACGTGCTTACCATTTGCCCGACGACGATGGAAAAGAGCCCGGATTGATTTATTCGCGACTCAACAATCCTAACGTCGAGATTTGGGAGGACAAGATGGTTGCCATCGAGAATGGAGCTGCGTTTGCCGCGGCCTTCCCTTCCGGCATGAGCGCCATCAGCACAACGCTGCTCGCGCTATTACCTGTCGGCGCGCGAATACTCTATACCGATCCGGTCTATGGAGGGACGTATTTTTTCCTGGAACACTTTGGAGCGCGATTCGGTTATTCGGCACAGGCCGTAGACACGAGTGACCTGTCCGCCGTCGAATCGGCATTAGACAACTCTCCCCAACCGTACGATTTGGTTTATCTCGAAACTCCCTCTAACCCGAGTATGACGATCACTGACATTCAAGCCATCGTCGAATTGGTTAGGGCCCGCAATGGCGACAAGACGCTGATCGCGGTTGACAATACCTTTCTTGGTCCCGTGTTTCAACATCCATTTCTGCAAGGGGCTGATCTCGTCTTTTACTCGGCCACCAAGTTTCTTGGCGGACACAGCGATCTGATCGCAGGGATCGTACTGGCTGGCGAGGGGCGTGGCAAAGATCTCATCGGAGCGATACGCGACTACCGGACAATTCTCGGCGGAACTCTGGCCGCGGACACCGCATGGATGCTTACTCGTTCCTTGGAAACATGCTGGTTGCGAATGGAGCGACAGGCGGAAAAGGCTACCAAAGTAGCGACTGCCTTAACGCAACATCCCAAAGTTGAGCGAGTCCTGTTCCCGGGATTGCTCAGCGAGAACGACGGTCCTTCTTACGCGACGTACAAGAAGCAATGCACGGGACCTGGATCAATGATTACTTTCTATCTTAAAGATGCGGGCTTCGAGGAAGCTTCGCGTTTTCTGGATGCAGTGAAAATCTGTCATCTTGCCGTCTCGCTTGGAGGTACGGAATCTCTGATAGAACATCCGCGAACCATGACTCACTCGGATATGAGCGAAGATGACCTCGAACGATGCAAAATAACCAATTCCATGATTCGTCTCTCCGTTGGATTGGAAAGTTCAAAGGATCTTGTACGCGACCTGTTTGATGCACTCGATCAAATTTGATTGCTTCCTCGAACCGCAGCTTTGTTTGGGAGAAGCGGACTCCAGCCCGCTGATAGCGGCGTAAAAGTAAATGGGCTTTAAGCCCTGGGCTTTTCGTGCTGGAAAAGAGGCCCAGGGCTAAAAGCCCATTTCTTATAGCGTCAACAAACGCGGGCTGAAGCCCGCGTCTCCCGCCCGTGCGTGCCGACAATCTCTTGCAACGGAGTGCTCCAGGCGGCATCCATCCATATTGCAAGGCTTATCAAAGGAGATTTACCGTGCAACAGGAAGTAAACAAGCTGTCTCGCAGACGCATGTTGGGAGTGGGACTCTCTGCCGGGGCAGCGCTGCTGGGAGAACTGCCTCTCTTCGCCAAAGAAAATGAGATGCCGCCGGCGCCAAGTCCATCCGCGGCTGCCGCCCAGAGCGCAACGTTTGACTCGCTGAAAGAAATAGATGCAGGCCTTCTTCGCGTGAGTTATGCCGAAGCCGGGCCATCCAATGGAAAACCGGTCCTTCTTTTGCACGGCTGGCCATATGACATTCACAGTTTTGCGGATGTTGCTCCGCGGTTAGCCTCCGAAGGGTATCGGGTCATCGTTCCGTATCTGCGCGGCTATGGTTCGACGCGGTTTCTCTCTGCGGAGACGGTTCGCAACGGTCAGCCTTCCGCTCTTGCTCTTGACGTGGTGGCCTTGATGGACGCGCTTCACCTGGATAGGGCGGTTCTCGCGGGATTCGATTGGGGCGCCCGTACGGCTGATATCGTCGCGGCGCTGTGGCCGGAACGCTGCAAGGCGCTCGTCTCCGTGAGCGGCTATCTCATCGGTAGCCAGGAAGCCGGCAAGATGCCGCTGCCTCCGAAGGCAGAGCTCGAATGGTGGTACCAGTTCTACTTCGCGACAGAGCGCGGCCGAGCAGGGTATGAGCGATATAGGAAAGAGTTCGCAAACCTCATCTGGAAGCTCGCCTCACCGAAATGGAACTTCGACGATCAGACCTTTGACCGTAGCGCAGCCTCCTTCGACAATCCCGACCATGTCGCCATCGTCATCCATAACTACCGCTGGCGGCTTGGACTTGCAGAAGGCGAAAAGAAGTACGATGATTCCGAAAAGCAACTGGCACAGGCCCCTTCGATTCGCGTTCCAACCATCACGTTGGAGGGTGACGCCAATGGAGCTCCGCACCCGGACCCTGCGGCCTATGCCCATAAATTCTCTGGGAAATATCAACACCGGAATATAACGGGCGGTATCGGTCACAACCTTCCGCAGGAAGCCCCACAGGCTTTTGCCCAGGCAGTGATCGACGTTGACCGGATGTAAGACGGAAGTACGAACACCGGGCCACTGTAATGATCCACCGATTTTGAAGGAGAAGCATATGGCAAGCTCAGTTCAGGAAGTGTCCAGCAGCGCGGCCATAAGCGCTGCGAGCGCCAAGCAGGTCGACATGAAGTTCGAAATTGTCGTTATCCCGGTCTCGGACGTCGGTCGGGCAAAGGAGTTCTACACCAAACTCGGATGGCGTCTCGACGCTGACTTCGCGAAGGGAAGCGACTATCGTGTGATCCAATTCACGCCGCCGGGGTCTGGCTGCTCCATCATCTTTGGTAAAAACGTGACCGCCGCGGCGCCAGGGTCGGCGAGGGGGCTGTACCTGATCGTCTCCGACGTTGCGGCCGCCTGCAGCGAGCTGCTTGCTCGCGGTGTAACGGTCAGCGAGATCTTCCACGGAGCGTCAGATAGCTTCTCCGGATCCGACGAGCCATATCTCTTTGGAAGCAAGCGAGTCCCCGGTCCAGACCCAGCACATAGCAGCTACCGTTCCTTCGCCTCGTTCCAGGATCCGGACGGGAACGAATGGCTCTTCCAGGAGATAACAACGCGGTTGCCAGGCCGCGTCGCCGGTGACACGAGCTACGCCTCGGTCGCTGACCTGGTCAGTGCATTACGCCGCGCCGCTGCAGCGCACGGAAAGCATGAGGAGCGGACCGGGCAGGCAGATGCGAACTGGTATGACTGGTACGCCCTGTATATGGTCCGCGAACAGTCTGGAGAACCGCTGCCAGAGTAAAACGTCTATATCCCTCGAAAAGAACCTGACCAGCCGGAAGGTAGGTGTGCTCGTCTTTAGCGACGGCAGATCACCGTCCGGCTGGGCCATCAGGGCGACAGTTACGCCCAAATCCCGATCAAATTTCGAAAACGTCACGCAATGTGATATCACCATCGATGGTGGTGTTGTCTGTGCATGTCTGAAATCATTTGAGAAGTGGAACCCCCTGACCCGTCTAATCCTGCGTTGCCGCCCGAATCCCAACAGACCAAATTCGAAATACCGAGAGTGCGATTGTGGCCAGAACAGATCGCTGTCGCGTAGAGCATTTTTCCTGTTGCTGGGTATCCTGTGAGGGGCGTGCGGCGGCGTTTTCATTACGGAAAGCGCCCATAGATGCACAAGCGCTGCACCACACCCTCAGGAAAAATGCTCTAGCCGTGAAACGAAAAGATAGTCGTTCGTTCCCGATGTCTCTGCGAGATGTTTTTGCCTTGATCTTCCTCATGGCAATATCTCCGGTTTGCCTGTTGCAGGCGCAGCCTTTCCGCGAACTGCACTCAGGAAACCCCAGCCAGGAGCTGAGGAACTTTCATCACACGACGTGGTCCTCTGAAAGTGGTTTAGGCGCGGTCTTTGATATTCAGCAGAGCCGGGATGGCTATTTATGGTTGACGACCTCCAAGGGGGTCTTTCGTTTCGACGGGGTTCGTTTTGAGTCAGCCGATGCCATTACCGCCGGAGCTGCGCAAAACGCTGAATTAAACTCGGTGTTCGTAGGCTCTTCCGGCGATGTCTGGTTCAGGACCCGCACACCTGGACTTCTTCTTTGGAAAGATGGAAAGCTATCGGCTTTCCCCGGCAATGGCTGCACGCCAGGACTGCTGACAGGTTCCACCGTTGAGGACCGCGATGGCACGCTATGGGTCGCCGGCTCGGCCGGCCTCTTTCTTGTCAGGGATAAACGATGTGAGCTGGTTGGCAGCCGCTATGGTCTTCCAAGCGGCTTTCCTTCCGCCATCGCGATCGACCGCGCCGGTACCATCTGGCTGAAGATGCCGTCCGGGAAGGTCTTTTATCTTCCGCGCCGAGGCAGCAAATTCATCATCAGTCCGCACGGAGAGGGGCCGGTCGGAGACTTTGCATACCTTCATGAGGGGCCGAACGGCTCCATGTGGCTTTCTGACGAGTTGGGGTTGCGGCGAGTATCAGAGGATAGTTCCACTTCAAACCTACTTTCCCAGCGCCCTTCGCAATTATTCAAGCGGCCTCGATTCGGTAACTTTACCTTCGATAGCAATGGCACGCTCTGGGCCGCAAGCGGCAACGGAGTCCTGCGTATTCCAGATGCGGAGAAGAGCCCAATCGATGTGCCTGTCGATCCGGCAAGCGGCCAACGCTTCGCCGTCACTCAGGGACTAAGCTCCGACGTTGTTTGGAGGCTCCTGGCGGATCGCGAAGGCAGTCTTTGGATCGCAACCAACTCGGGACTGGATCAGCTTCGGCGAAACCTGATCTCGCAGTTGGCAACACCCCCAGCCAGTGAACACCAGTTCGCCATCGCGATTGGCGACAACCAGAACGTCTGGATTGGTAGCCGGACGATGCCGCTGACCGAAGTCTTCGTCGATGGCAGAAACAGGACACTCTCCGAGACCGGTCAGGTTATTGCGATTCGCCGTGATTTCAAAGGCGGTATCTGGTCTTCTGGCCTGGGGAAACATCTGCTCTGGAAGGTCTACGCCGATCATCTTGAGCCGGTCTCTTATCCGAATGATGACCGCGAGGTCGTCGCCTCGATCGCGCTCGACAAGAACAACGAGCTCTGGCTTCTGACGTTCGGCCAAAACGTCTACCGGCGCGTCGGCCAGACCTGGGTAAATCAGAACGTCGCTATCGGCCGGGAACCGGGCATTCTGGGCACTATGGAAAGCGATCCCGCAGGCAATGTCTGGTTCGCGTTTTCCAATCATGTTGTTGAGTGGGACGGCAGCAGCTACAAGAAGTACACCTACCCCGGGAAGAACCGTTTTCCAAATGCACTTACGGTCAAAGGGGAACACGTCTGGCTCGGCTCCGAGACCGGCGTGCAACTGCTCAGTCGCGGGGAATTCCGCACCATGCGATGGAAAGATGCAAATCTGCCAGGACGCGTGTCGGGTATCGTTGAGACCCAAGCAGGTGATCTCAAGACAGGCGATCTTTGGATCAGTGGATTTTCGGGCATCGTCCACGTCAGAGCCGACGAGCTGGCGAAGTGGCTCGCTAATCCCGACTACTCTGTATCCGCGGAGAGCTTCGATACGTTGGATGGCCTTCCCGGCCTTGCTGCCGAACGGTTTCCCGAACCATCGATGGTGGAGGCAGGGGACGGCCGTCTATGGTTTGCTACCACCAAAGGCATCGCGTGGCTCGATCCAGCGTCGCTTGAGCGTTCCTATAACCTGGTGCCTCCGACCGTTCTGATCAGCTCACTGGTTGTCGCCGGACAAACCTACTCGCGCTTTCAAAATCTCGCGCTTCCTCCAGGGAATGGAAACATTGAGATCGGTTATACCGCGCTCAGCCTCAGAATTCCCGAGCGGGTCCAGTTTCGCTACAGGCTCGATCCCGTCGATACGGAGTGGTCGGACGCGGGGACCAGGCGTCAGGCCTACTACACCAAACTTCGGCCCGGCAACTATACCTTCCGGGTCATCGCAAGCAACGATCACGGCATTTGGAACGAGACGGGAGCATCGTTTTCCTTCAGGATTCTGCCCGCCTGGTACCAGACGGCCTGGTTTGCAGTTCTATGTGGACTCGCGATCGTCCTCATTGTCTGGATGCTCTACCGGTGGCGTTTGCGCCAGGTTGCGGCAACTTTGAGCGCCCGGTTTGACGATCGGCTGGCTGAACGAACACGGCTCGCGCGCGAGTTGCATGATACCTTTCTGCAAACAGTGCAGAGCAGCAAGATGATTGCGGAGGACGCCCTTCGTGACGACACGGATGAAAAACGCCGGCGGCAGGCCCTCGAAAAGCTGTCGATATGGCTGGGGAGGGCAGTCGATGAGGCGCGGGCGGCGGTGCACTCTCTGCGGGGAAGCACCACGGAGAAGAACCATCTCTCCGAAGCATTACAGCGAGCCGCCGAGGAACATCATCAGCCGGCTTCGATGAATGTTGTCTTTTCTGCGGTTGGCGATGCCAGAGATATGCATCCAATCGTGCGTGACGAGATCTACCGTATTGGCGATGAAGCGATTCGCAATGCGGCGGCTCATTCCGGAGGAAGCCGGCTGGAGATCGAACTCCGGTATGCAAACGATTTCTCCCTTCGCGTCAAGGATAACGGCGAGGGGATTGATCCGGAACTTCTTACCGAAGGCCGTGAGGGACACTTTGGCTTGCAGGGGATGCGAGAGCGTGCTTTGCGAATCCGCAGCAAACTGACCGTAAGTTCCACGACCGCCGGAACCGAAGTCACGCTCGTTGTCCCGGGCACGGTGGTCTACCGCTACGAGCATCCGACACTGTTCCGCAAGCTGAACAACGCCGTCCGCCGGCTCTTCCAGTCTTCACCCAACGACGATATCTGACCTGACTGATGTTCCATGGAGCTGTTTTAGGAGGGGGGCCAAAGGGCCGCACCCTTCCGGACATTTGGATGGGTGCGGGCAAATCTGCATCTGGTCAGAGCCTCTGGCGGGCTCTACTCTCGTAAGTTGCGCATTTGCTTCAAGAAGGTTACAGAATCCCCGACGCGCTCCCAAAGCCCATTTAACAACCCATAACGTTGTCCATAACGTGTCCTGTTACGAAGCCGCACGCGATTTTAAGTGCTTGAAATCAAAGGGAAATCGTTTTCCCGTACACCGGCTGAACTGTTTGGAACGTTGACGATTCGGCAGAGTCATCGGAAGACTCGTCACGCAATACAGGGGACGTCTTTCCCGGTAATCACTGCAGTTTTAGGAAGCGCTCCATGGTGAAGCCCAGGAGTGAAGGTCTTTGTGCGCACACGTAGGACCGTATGAAGGAGTGACGAACGTGACAATGAGTGGGAAAAAACGGTTGGCGATCTGGCTGTGGTTCTTCTTTACCCTTTCACTGGTGCCCGGGCTGGCGCAGCCGGCCCTGACCTTTCAGCCCGAGATCATTACGACGATCGCGGGTACCGGAGCGGCCGGGTATACCGGGGACGGCGGACCCGCGACCAGCGCTCTGATGTCAGGCGGTATTAAGGGGATTGTTGCCGATGCTTCCGGCGATGTCTTCTTTGTCGACGGTACCTACTGCACCGTACGCGTCATCTATGAAGGTGGGGCAACGGCAGCGCAGCTGATCGCCGCTGAGACAGGCGTTACCTCTCCGGTTGTCGGCAACATCTACGTGATCGCCGGCATGGAAAATCAGTGCGGCACGCCATCGAACGGCACCCTCGCTACAAGCGCAAAGATTACCCCGAATACCGGCGGACTCGGGATTGACTCCGCCGGCGACATTTATGTCGCGGGTACCTCCTCGACGGTGTGGGTGGTCTATGCCGGAGGAACGAATACAGCCGGCACCAACTTTATCTCTCTCGAAGCGAGCGTCACCAACCCAACACTGGGCGCTATCTATCGCGTGGCGGGCAGCCGCACCGGCGCGAACGGCGGCGATGGAACCCTGGCGACCTCCAGCGTCGTCGGGCTCCATGGCATCGACGACATCAAGTTCGACGGGGTTGGCAATATGTACCTGGCGGACCAGGGGAATAACTCGATCCGTGAAGTGAGTGCCGCCACCGGGTTCATCAGCACTATTGCGGGTGGCGGCGGAACGGCCTCAGGCGCATCAGGCAATAGTCCGAACGGAACGGTTGCATCTTCATCACTACTAAACCAGCCCTACGCGGTAGCGGTGGATGCCTCGAATAACGTCTACATCTCGGATAAGAACAACAATCTCATCCGGATGATCTATGTAGGCGGTAGCGCTGCGGCTGCGCTTATCACTCTCGAAAATCCGACGATCACGTCTCCCGTCCAGGGTGATCTGTACACCATCGCCGGAGGCGGCGGCACACTCAGTCCTTATGGAGTGCGAGCGACCACGGCGAAATTGAATGGCACGACAGGGTTGGCAACCGACCCGGCCGGCAACATCTATCTCGCCGTCAATGGATATAACGAGATCCTTGAAGTGAACGCGGCGACGGGAGTTATCTCCATGGTTGCGGGCAATGGGACGGCCGGAACTGCGACTGGGACGAACGGAGATGGCGGCGTTGCCACAAGCGCTCTGTTAAGCGGGCCGCGCGGTGTCGCTGTCGACGCAGCCGGGCGAGTCTATATTACGGACTCCGGCAATCTCAAAGTGCGTCAGGTAGGACCGCAGGGGCTGCTGGTCTTTGCCGGACAGGCTGCGAATACAACCAGTGCGGCACAGTCAGTGGCGCTCAACAATGTGGGGAATACCACGTTGAACTTTACCGGTGGCGCTCCGAGCATTAGCGGTACAAACGCGAGCAGCTTTGCGATCGCTTCGACTTCTTCCTCGAATGCCTGCAACTTCACCTCGCTGGCTCCGGGATCAACCTGCACACTCGCCATCACCTATTCGCCGCAGGACAATAACGCGAGCTCGGCGGCTCTCTCCTTTGTGACCGATGGAGCGCTGTCGCCACAACAGATCCTGCTGCAGGCCGCGGCTCTGCCAGTGACAACCACTACCCTGCAGGCATCCGTCAGCAGCGTAGTTACGGGTACCGCCATGACCCTGACAGCGACGGTCACGGGCGGCGCAAGCCCAAGCGGCACCATTTCGTTCTACAACAACGGCAGCTCGCTGCTGGGTACAGCAACGTTGAACTCGTCTGGAGTAGCGACGTTGACTTACACTCCATCGGCGACAGGCGCACTGTCCATTACGGCAACCTATCCCGGAAATACATCGAACGCAGGCTCTACATCGAATACGGTTTCGGTGAACGTCACCGGCAGTGCATCGTCGACGACTTCGGTTGCGGCTTCCCCAGCAAGCATCAATCAAGGGCAGAACGTAACCTTCACCGCTACCGTATCGGGTAGCGGAACAGTTCCGACAGGAACGGTTGCTTTCTACGACGGCACCACCCTGCTTAGCAGCGCTGTACTGAACTCTTCCGGAACGGCGGTTCTATCCACAACGGCAGTACCGGTCGGCCTCAACAGCGTTCGGGCAAGCTATCCCGGCGATGCCACTTATGCCGCCTCGTCGTCCACTGTCTCTGTCCAGGTATATGGAGTACCGACCGTAGTTCTTACGCCATCGTCGGCTTCGTTGAATCTCGGTGTGAAAGAGACGCTGACAGCCACAGTATCAGGAGCGGGCGCTACGCCAACCGGTACGGTGACCTTCTACTTCGGAAGCACGGTCCTTGGCACTGGAACATTGACCGGCGGTATCGCGACGCTTGCGACAACCGCACTCCCCGATGGGTCCGATGTTCTGACGGCAACCTATAGCGGAGACAGCAACTACACCAGCGGTACGTCTCCGGCGATTACCGTGACCGTCTCAGGCCGCGCCTTTGTGCATCCCGGCGGGCTGCACACGCAGGCCGACTTCGACCGTATGGCGGCGCAGGTGGCAGCCGGTGCACATCCCTGGATCGACGACTGGAATCTGCTCGTCACCGATTCACAGGCGCAGAGCACCTACGCAAACCACGCCACGGCGAATATGGGCAGCAGCCGTCAGAACGCGGACCTGGATGCCCATGCCGCGTATCTGAATGCTCTGCGCTGGCGCATATCCGGCGATACGACTTATGCGGAGGGGGCGAAGAAGATTCTGAACGCATGGGCATCGAAGGTAAACCAGGTACCGACAGGCACCGATATTCCGGGTCTGATGGGTATCGCGGTCCAGGACTTCGCTCTC
>JABFXN010000218.1 GCA_013361705.1 Acidobacteriaceae bacterium | reverse complement strand
CGGTCAGGATCAGCCGAAGCACCTGTTCCCGCTGTGCACC
The DNA here is from genome assembly GCA_013361705.1 of Acidobacteriaceae bacterium. Taxonomy (GTDB): domain Bacteria; phylum Acidobacteriota; class Terriglobia; order Terriglobales; family Acidobacteriaceae; genus Terriglobus. Next base: position 12,541 of record JABFXN010000218.1, on the reverse strand, counting down.
CAATGCGATGCGGATGCCGATCTCGCTTGTCCGTTGGGCGACAAGGTAGGAGAGCACTCCAAACAATCCCACGGAAGCAAGCAGAAGAGACAGCGCGGCGAATGCTCCCAGCAGGCTGGTCTCAAAGCTGGAGTTGGCGATGGATCTGCCGAGGAGCTCCTGCATGGTGAGGACATTCGATACGGGGAGATCTGGATCAATCGCAGCGATGGCCTTCTGAATGGGGATGGAGAGCGGTGCAGGATCGGCGGTGGAGCGTACAACGAGCGTTGTCTCCGCGGTGATGCCGGAGGCCCCAGAGAGGATGGGGAACCACATCATGCTCTGGACAGGCTCATTCAGCCGATGACGCGTATCGCCGACGACGCCGACGATCTCCAGCTTTTCAGCAGATGGGTTACGCCAGCTTACGGCCAGATGCTTTCCCAACGGATCTTCATTGGGAAAGAACTCATGCGCGAGTTTCTGGTTGATGATGACAAAGCTGCTGTTGCCTAGCCGTTCGGCTGATGTGAAGAAGCGGCCCGCGAGCAGCGGAATCTGCAGGGCCTGGAAATAGCCCGGATCCGCTGTGCGAAAGAGCGCCGAATTATGTTTCTCCGGAGGCTGCGGTGGATGTTCGGGAATGGTGAAGGTCATCTCGCCGTACGGCCCATCGCCGGGGGCTGCATTGGTGAGCCCCACCGCGGTCACACCAGGCAGGTGGCGGACACGTTCGAGAAGCTGCTCCTGGAACGAAACAACCTGATCCGGCTTTGAATAAGTTTGTCCTCGTAGAAAGTAATGCATCGTGAGGACATTGCGTGTGGTGCAGCCGAGATCGACGGCGCCGAGCTGGAGAAAGCTCTTGAACAAGAGGCCGGCGCAGATCAACAGAACGACGGTGATTCCGAACTCAATCGTCATGAGTCCTTTGCGCAGCGATACTTTGGATGCGGAGCTGCCGGCTGTTCTGGCGCTGTCCTGCAGTGCGGTGGAGACATTGGTGTCGGTGAACAGCAGGGCCGGAAGGATTCCTGACACGGCTCCAGCGAAAGCAGTCACTCCCAGGGCGAAGGCGAGAACCGTCGCATCAATGTGAATCGCTTCCGCCCGTGGCAAATTGAGCCAGTATTTGGTCAGCCAACGAACAGCCAGATGAGCAAGACCGACGCCAAGGATGCCGCCCGAGACACAGATCACCACGCACTCCGTAATCTGCTGGCAGATCAAGCGGACACGGCTTCCACCCAGTGCCGATCGCACCGCCATCTCCTTACGGCGGGCAACGGCGCGGGCAACCAGCAGGTTCGACAGATTCAGGCAGGCGATCAGCAGAAGACAGCTTACGGCAGCCATCAGGAGATACAGCGGAGCTTTGGTGTCTCCGACAACGTCATCGATCAGTGGCTGTGAGACGACCTGGGAGCTGACCGGACCGGTGCCGGAGAAACGTATGAAGATTCCCTGCTGGATCGCCTGAACTTCCTGAACCGCTTGCTGAGCCGAATAGCCAGGTTTGAGCCGCGCAATCACATGACCGTTATGGCTGTAATGGCTATGCAGGATGATGCTGGGAGTCCCTTTGTGATAGGGAACCCACAACTGGACCTTTGGATCGGGAAAGCTGAAGCTCTGCGGAAGTACCCCGATGACGGTATAGGGAAATGTATTAAGCCGGATCGTCTTCCCAATGATGGAGGGGTCTGCATTGAAGCGGCGTTTGAAGAGACTCCACGAAAGGACAACGGTGAGACCTGCCGGGTCGGTATCGTCCGCATCGACGAACAGGCGCCCTAGCGCCGGTTGCACGCCAAGAGTGGAAAACAGATTCCAGGAACATGTCATCGCCGGAAGGAACTCGGGAAGCTCATTGCGATCGCCCGAGATGTTGTAACCACTCCACCGCCAGGCTGCCATCTGTTGAAAGCCGTGCGATGCGCTCTGCCAGTCGTAGAAATCTCCACCGGCCACACTGTCTTTCTTGCCCTGACCATTGGTTTCATCCAACGCAATCAGTTGGTTCGGGTTGGGAAATGGCAGGGGATTGAGCAGGACATGGCGCACCACGGTAAACAGAGCCACATTGGCTCCGATACCCAACGCCATCACAAGAACAGCGATCGCTGTAAATCCAGGAGTCCGTTTTAGCGTTCTGCCTGCATACGCCAGGTCTCGCCACAGATGGTCGATCGCGGCCACAGTGTTCTGCTGCCAAAGCTTTTCGCGAATATGTTGCGGATTGCCGAATTTAATGTGAGCCCGTCGTCGTGCCTCTTCCGGCGGCATGCCCTTCGCGATGTTCTCTTCCGTTTCGGCTTCGACGTAGGCGCGAATCTCCTGCTGTAACTCGGAGTCTGAACGTTGGCGGCGGAAAAAACGGAACCAGGTCATCGGGGACGCCTCCTTTGATTGCGGACCAGCGGACTCCACTCGGACTTCTATGGGAGAGAATAGTACACCACTCGAACTTCTATGGGAAGCGAGTTTATTCGATGGTAGTTGCACGCCATTGCGAAGGCGTATCGATAGATTTGCCTGGACTTAGCCGAACTAGATTTGCCTGGACTTAGCCGAACTATAGGTCGGGCCTTCAGCCCTCTCTTTTGACCTATCGAATACCTGGGGCGTTGCCCCAGGCTGGTATAGAACGCGCCTTCAGCGCTTGGGATTGTGACACCTTTTGGTCTGAACCGACGGCCCAATCGCATAAGAATTTGTGGGCCGCGTTGAAGAGATTGTATCGTTCGAGGTGAAGAGAAATACGGAAATGGTCATGAGCGAAGCGATACGAAATCCGAAAGAAAACTCCGCAACCTATCGCGTGCTGGGAGGGGCGAGCCTCTGCCACATGCTCAACGACATGTTGCAGTCGCTCTTTGTTGCGGCATATCCCATCTTCAAAGGGAACTTCCATCTGTCGTTCGGGCAGATCGGCGCGCTGACGCTGGTGTTCCAGATCACGGCATCGCTGCTGCAGCCGCTGGTGGGGCTTTATACCGATCGCAGGCCGCAGCCGTATTCGCTGCCGGTCGGCATGACGATCTCGATGAGCGGACTGCTGGTCCTGGCCTTTGCGCAAAACTACGGAATGCTGCTGGTTGGTGGTGCACTGCTGGGCGTCGGCTCATCGATCTTTCACCCAGAGTCATCGCGTCTTGCGCGCCTGGCATCGGGCGGAGCTCATGGCATGGCGCAGTCCGTCTTCCAGGTGGGAGGGAACTTCGGTTCTTCGCTTGGGCCGCTGCTGATTGCCTTCGTAGTGCTCCCGCGGGGCCAGAAGAGTCTGGCATGGTTTACGTTGGCAGCGCTCTTCGGGATTGTTCTGCTGACAGGTCTTGGATATTGGTACAAGCAGCACGGCCAGGCGATCCAAAAGAAGCATGCCGCAGTGAAGCACACGCTACACCTGAGCCGGAAGCGGATCGGCGGCGCACTTACGGTTCTGATTCTGCTGACGCTGTCAAAGTACTTCTATCTGGCCAGCATTACCAGTTATTACGTCTTCTATCTGATGCAGCACTTCCACACCGGTGAGCGCGATGCGCAGCTTTATCTGTTCCTGTTTCTTGCGGCGGTGGCTGCAGGTACTGTGATCGGCGGCCCGGTGGGCGATCGCATCGGGCGTAAGAAGGTGATCTGGATCTCGATCCTGGGTGTGCTGCCGCTCACGCTGTTGTTGCCTTACGTTGCTCTGCCTGTTACGGTCGCGCTCAGCGTTGTGATCGGGTTGGTGATCGCTTCCGCTTTCTCGGCGATTCTGGTGTATGCGCAGGAGCTCTTGCCCGGCCGGGTCGGCATGGTCTCCGGCCTGTTCTTCGGGCTTGCGTTTGGATTGGGTGGATTAGGTGCGGCGGTGCTGGGCGCGCTTGCAGACCACACCAGCATCGACTTCGTTTACAAGGTCTGCTCGGTCCTGCCTGCGCTTGGTCTGCTTACCGGGTTTCTGCCGGATATCCATAAGCCGGATACGGGTGAGGAGGCAGAGACGATGGCGACGGTCGAAGTGCTGGCGCCGTTGGGGTCGGAGGAGTAGGTCGTTTCTGCGGCAACATTCGTTTTGGAATTTGGGGAACCCTTGCCCACCCTCACGAAGTTAGGGTGAGCGGGAGTACCCAAATTTCCAACAAAGCATAGAACGTCTGTCGATATGTCCTCGGCATTCGATCCATCTACGGCAACTGGAACTCGAAGACCGTGATAGCACTCATGGCAGCCTGCTCGCCTCCGATGAAGTGGGGGCGGTAACGCCAGCGCTGCGCCGCATCGAGTGCGGCATCCCGCAGGAGTGGAGGTCCACTCACGACGCGAACGGACGCGACGTTGCCGTTGCGGTCGACATTGGTTTCTACCTTCACGTCTCCCTGTACGTGCGCTTCGGAAGCAGCTTGGGGATAAGCCGGTGTGGGGCTGTAGAGAACATTGGACGCATTCACCCCCAGCGAGATGGCCCGGACGCTACCGTGAGGTGTTGCTGGAGTGGCGACGGGGGCTGGTCTGGACGCCGCGGTCGTTGATGCATTGGTGGATGCAGTCGTGGCCGCATTGGTGGGCGCCGGCATGTTTGCGGGTGGCGATGCGTCGGCCAGCTCTGCTTGATCTTCCGGAGTACGGCGTAAAAGGTGGGGGACCGCACGGCCTCGGTCAGTGTTCGTAAGATCCGGCCCAGACGGAGAGGCAGGGCGCGCAGCCGGGGGCGTCGCGGGAGCCGGAGTCGGCGCCGGGCGAGATTCAATTGGAGGTGGGATCTTTGGAGCAGGGCCGGATGGCGTCGTGACACGAGACGGCGGTGACGCTGAGGGCGTTGAGGGATACGCGGAGGCCGGAGAGTCCGCTGACGAAGGCCTATGGGCACCCCGTGTCTGGGAGCCGGCGCGGGGCGTCCGATCACTGGGTTGCTCCGTTGTAGAAGGAGCAGGTGCGGCTACCTCGGGTTCGAGTGCAGGTGCCGGCGCCGTGTCGATACTAGGGCTGGGAGCGGTAGAGCTTGGATTGGGAGGAGTAGAGCGAGCAGGACTCTCCGCCGGAGCGGTTGTCGCTGGCGAGGCTGTCTCATCCAGAACGGTGCGATTGTGGAACGCGACCCTGGCGATCAAACCAGCTGCCAAAAAGAATACTGTGAGCCAGATCAAACGTTTCCGCGTGCCAGTGCCTTCCTCTTCTTCGTCTTTCAGAGGAGAGAACTCGGGAAAAGGACGTGCGTGCGGATAATGCGGCTCATGCTCGTAGACGGTCTTTGGCTCAACCGGCTCCGGCTCGCCGGGTTGTGGCCCAACGGGCTGTGACTCGGCCCGCTGTGGCTCAGTCTGCGGCGGCTCGGTCCGCCGTGGCTCAGCGTGCTGCGGCCCGGCTTGCTGTGGTTCGGCTTGCTGTGGTTCGTCCTGATGCGACCGGACGTGCCGTGAGCGGCCACGTCGTGACTGCACGGGTTGTGACGGGACAGGCTGGCCCTCTACAGACTGTTGCGGGGCCGGTTCTGGCACAGCAGGTCGCGGACGGACCGCTTTTGGCTCGACCGGCGGCGGTGGGGCTACAGACGCCGGGACGACTGGCGGCAGAGGATCGGCAGCACGTGGACTCTTCTGCCGGCTTGTTCCATCGAGCGATTCTCGCGCTTCGATGACAAAGCGAAGCAGGGCATGCGCGTCGTCTCCCTCTGATTCGGCCGCATACCGGCCGCCGGCGGCGGCAACGGCCAGTACGCCAAGTAGGTCGGCGTAGCTGATATGTCGATTGCCGCTGTGAATGGCGACCCAGATGTACGAGGTCAGATCGCGATGAAACGAGCGGTCCCGCTGTAGCCGGTTGACGATGGCATGCAGCGATTCGGGCGCTCCGGGGGTACAACCAGCTTTCCGGAGGAAGTCTCGCAATTCAGCGATCTCATTTGCGTAACGACTCTTCACCTCTTCGAGCTGTAGTGGCTGCAACACTCTTAAAACACACTCCTTCTACCTGCGCATAGACCCTGAGAGATCTGGCACCGACTCATGTTTAGAGACACATAAAAGCCGTTCGTGTTGTTTGAAGCGAGCCGCGAAGTTGCGGAAAGATCTATGTTTCTTCGTGCGGGGAAGTACCTTATACCGTGCGGACCGGCTAAGTGATTGAATGGGGCATAGTTAGTCGCCACGTCTGAAAATTTTCCTGAGTCGTGTACCCTACACTTGCCAGACGGCGAGGAAGAAGATGGCAAGGTCCAGGATCCCTTTCAAAGCTCGGGTTCAGATCGCAATCATCTGTCTTGGATTTTTAATGGCCTTGATTGCTGCAGGCTACTTACGGTCTCTGGACAAAGGTCCGATTGTCGTGCTCCCCCTCATCGGTTACACAGCCTGTGTCAACCTCTACGCCGCCTATCTTCGCTATAACCGGCAAGGCTAGCTTAGCCGTGCCAGTCGAAAGCCTTGGTTGTCTGGGATGACATGACGCACGAGTATCCTTCTTTCCATTGATGTCCGAATTCCGCGAGTATTCTGGCGTCTGAGAAGAGACACTTGATGCATGATTGTCCCCGATAAGGCGTCTGCTTACAGGGCACTGCAGAGTCGTGATGCGCGTTTCGACGGTCAGATCTTTGTGGGCGTCAAATCCACCGGAATTTACTGCCGGCCTGTATGTCCGGCACGCACGGCGAAGTTTGAGAACTGCACATTTTACAGCTCGGCCGCTGCAGCGCAGGAGGCCGGCTACCGTCCGTGCCTGCGTTGCCGCCCTGAGACAGCGCCTCAGCTTGCAGCATGGCAGGGAACAAGCAGTACGGTCTCTCGCGCGCTGGCGCTGATCGAAGAAGGCGCGCTGGATGGTGAAGAGCAGACGGTTGAAACCCTGGCCGAGAAACTTGGCGTCGGCGAGCGCCAGCTACGTCGGCTGTTTCTACAGCATCTTGGAGCGTCGCCCATCGCTGTGGCGCAGACCCGTCGTGTCCTGTTTGCGAAGCAGTTGATTCACGATACAGATCTCCCGATGACGGAAGTGGCGCTGGCCTCGGGCTTCAGTAGTCTGCGCCGATTCAATGAGGTATTCCACAATCTCTTCAAGCGCCCTCCCAGCGCCCTGCGTCGCAGATCGAGTGTTGTGGCAACAGAGGCCGGCACGATGCTTCGGCTGCGCTACCGGCCTCCTTACGATTGGGATGCGATGCTGCGCTTTCTCGAGGCACGCGCGATTCCCGGCGTGGAGGTGGTTGCCAATCGCGTCTATCACCGTGTCATCGAGCTTGATGGTGAGCTGGGCGCGATTGCGGTAAAGCATCTGGCCAAACGCGAGAGCCTGTGCGTCACCATTCAATTTCCCAGCGTGAAGGCGCTGCCCGCGATTGTGCATCGAGTGCGCAGGCAGTTCGATCTGAATGTCGATATCGGCACCATCGATGAGCATCTTTCCCGCGATGCGCAGCTTGGTCCATTTGTCGCCCGCAGGCCCGGGCTGCGTGCACCAGGGGGATGGGATGGATTTGAGCTCGCGATCCGCGCTGTGCTGGGGCAGCAGATAAGTGTTGTCGCAGCGAGGCGTTTGGCAGGGAAGCTGGTTGAGCTGCACGGCAAGGCTCTCCCATCCGGCGCTGGCATGCATCCGGCGCTTACTCATGCCTTTCCTTCCGCGAAGCATCTTCAAAAGGCATCATCACTCGGTCTCGGTATGCCGGCAGCCCGGCTTGAGACCTTGAGATCGGTGACACGTGCCGCGGCGAAGTCGCCTGAGATCTTTCAATCGGCGAGCTCGATGGAGCAGGCCATCGCCTCTTTGAAAGCTATTCCCGGAATAGGGGAGTGGACGGCACAGTACATCGCACTGCGGGCTCTTCGGGAGGTAGACGCTTTTCCTGCATCGGATATCGGTCTGCTGCGTGGAGCGAAGAAGGTGACAGGCGATGTGCTGACGGCGAAGCAGCTCCACACCAGGGCCGAGACATGGAGACCCTGGCGAGCCTACGCCGCACAACATCTCTGGGCCGCCGATGGCGATTCGGAATAACAGGTATCAGCAAGGAGCATGCAATGAACCTCGCCTATAAATTTGTCGAGAGCCCGGTCGGGGCACTGAAGCTGGTTGCGAGTGATAAGGGATTGGCAGCCATCCTGTGGGAGAACGATAGTCCTCGCCGCGTTCCTCTGACAGGACTGGTCGAGAACGGCAGGCATCCGGTCCTGTTGAAGGCAGAGCGCCAGCTTGAAGAGTACTTCGCCGGTTCGCGCCAGGCCTTCGATCTGCCGCTGGACATGCGGGGAACCACATTTCAGAAAGATGTGTGGGAGGCTCTGCTCGCGATCCCCTACGGAGAGACAAGGAGCTACGGACAACTGGCGAAGCAACTGGGACGGCCTTCCGCAAGCCGTGCCGTGGGGGCGGCGAACGGACGTAATCCGATCACTATCGGTGTCCCCTGTCATCGGGGGATCGGCTCGTCCGGGAAGTTGACAGGCTTCGCCGGAGGTCTGGACGTAAAGGCTCGGCTTCTCGATATGGAGAGGAAGGGTTGAGAATCAGATAAGAACGATGAGAGCAAAACGTCCGATCCAGCTTGAAAGCCGCTTCTATGAGCGAACTCCCGATGTTGTAGCGAAGGCGCTGCTGGGCAAGGTGCTGGTGCGCCGTCTGGGGGATGAAGAGCTAAGCGGCAGGATCACCGAGGTGGAAGCGTACTTCGGCCTCGAAGATCCGGCTTCGCACGCATATATCGGACGCACGTCACGCAACGCAGTGCTCTTCGGTCCGCCGGGAGTGGCGTATGTCTACTTCATCTATGGCATGTATTACTGCCTGAACGTGTCGTGCATGCCTGACGGGCAGGCGGGCGGAGTTCTCTTTCGAGCGCTCTATCCGCTGCAGGGTCTGGAGACCATGGCGAGGCTTCGGAAGCTGACGCCCAAGGCATCTGCAAAGCAGCTTACGGGAGGACCTGGACGTCTGTGTCAGGCTCTCGGTATTGCGCGAAAGACGGAAGACGGCATCGATATGACAGAACCCGATGCCGCGCTCCGTATCTTCGACGATGGTTACAAGACCGGCGAGATCATCACAACGACACGCATCGGCCTTACCAAGGCCGCGGATCGTATGGCTCGTTATCTCATCGCCGATCCGGTTTGAATTACAACCGGTTGAGCCTCAGGTGCGTGCAGCAGCTCCTGAAGGCGTTCGACAAACTGGGCGACGTGCAGGCCGTCCGCGAGGGCGTGATGCGCGTGGATGGAGACGGGCATGGTGCAGCGTCCATCCGCATCAGTGATCTTGCCGAAGGTGATCCTTGGTGCAGAGTCGACTCGTGCGAACTCGCGTGCATGGGAGATGGAGGTGAAGTCGAACCAGGGAAGCACGGAGAAGCGGATCAGGTTGTCTTCCGGAAAGCGCTCGATGTCATCGCGCTGCTTGACTTCATCGACCTTGAGAGAGGCTTCGCGTACGAACTGCTGGATTCCTTCACGGAACTGATAGTGACCGAAGCCGATGGTGCCGTTCGACCTGCCGATCGCGCTGCCGCCGTGGATCTGGTCATAGCGCCACACCTCGCCGTCGACAATGCGGGTCTTGAAGTTCTCCACCAGGTGAGAGGCGACCAGTGAACGATGCACCAGGGAGAGGAAGACGGACAGACGATGCTCTTTGGCGTAGCGAAAGGTCGCAGTGCAGTCCACGCGTAGACATACGCCGTGATAAGGCTCGCTGAAGTTTTTGAAGAAGTTAAAGATGGAGCGTCGCTCCCAGGTTTCGAGGTCTACCTTCTGCTTGTTGCCGATCACGAACTCCTGCATGGTTTTATGTTAATGGGTCGGTGCAGATTTCATTAGGTCGTATAGGGGTGTGCCTGAATCAATGCAGCGACGTTCCTGCCAGGCCCCTTCACCGAAATCAGGTGGGATATTCGACTCCAACTCGAATTGGGTGGGAGCCGTGGGCTTCAGCCCACGGTTTACAGGCCCTAAAAATGAACGGGCTTTAGCCCTGGGTTCTCTTCGCGGGAAGCAAAAAGCCCAAGGCTAAAGCCCGACATTTTTTGTGACCGAAATCAGCGGGCTGAAGCCCGCTGCTCCCACCCATCCTTGCGAGGGAGAAGACGGGCCACTCCTTTGAGAATCTCGCTTTCTCTTCGCTAAAATCGTTTGCATGCGCGTGGCGCCTCAAGAGGTTCGAACCTTTCATGTAACCTTAGTTGCCGCAGAGCGTCGCCGCATCTTTCAAGCCGAATCGAATATCCATCTCTTCCTGGATATACTTCTGGAACAACGGGATCTTCGTCGTTTGAAGCTGCATGCGTTTGTCATCATGCCGAACCATGTTCATCTGCTCATCACTCCCGCGGAAGACATCGCGCTTGAGAAGGCAATCCAATACATCAAAGGAAATGTCTCTCATCGATTGCCTGACCATACAGCGGTTTGGCAAAGGGGTTATAACGAAACACGCATTCGTGACGGAGAGCAATTCGCAATGGCAAAGCGTTATATCGAGCTCAATCCTGTCCGTGCCCGGTTTGTGGACGATGCGGCTAGCTTTCTGTGGTCTTCAGCAAATAGCAGTTATCCGGTCGATGCCATGCCGTCCCATTTCATGGATTAGGGTTCGCAATCTTCTAGGCAACATAAGTCGGGTGAACCGGCGAGGTCACAGCCAGCTCGAATTGGGTGGGAGCCGTGGGCTTCAGCCCACGGTTTATAGGCCCTAAAATGAACGGGCTTTAGCCCTGGGTTCTCTTCGCGGGAAGCAAAAGGCCAGGGCTAAAGCCCGACGTTTTTTGTGACCGAAATCAGCGGGCTGAAGCCCGCTGCTCCCACCCACTCATTCAAAATCATCCGAGGCTCGTGATGCTTCCATATGATCCTCGTGCTCTTGAGAGAAACGTTCTGCGGCGATTCAAAACGCGATCCGTTCCACCAACACGCTCCTCAATGAGAAGGCGTATTGATAAGCCGGAGACCGCTGATTGCTGCCTGGCAGGCCGAGAGCTTGGAAGGATGCCAGACAGTTCCGTCGGTATAGCGCATCTCCGCTATCTCGGCAGATCGCAGTGTGGTGACTCCCGCGACCGAGACCTGATCCTGCACGATTCCATCCGATCCTGCATTGGGATGCAGAGAGAACGTGCGGGAGGTATTTACTTCCGTCGCACCACGCGTCTTGAGATAGAGGTTTGTCTGGCGGATACCGTGGATCGTCACCGTTGCGCTTTCGACGCGCCGCGTATCGTTGCTCTTGAACTGAAGCGAGACGGAGTGGGCGGGCTCTTTGCCCTTTCCATCCTTTGTCTGCACCATCACTGGTGTTCCGCTGGCGCGTGCGGTGAAGCCAATGGGACAGGCAGCAGGCGGAGCCTGAAGCTCGGGAAGCCGATACTGAACGACTGGCGAGGGCTGTTGCGGGTAGGCTGTCGCGGAAAGCAGTGCGGCAAGGGCGAGAAGGTAATAGCGGCGCATAGGACCTCTTCTTCCAGACCGAAAATGTCGTCACCATATTAGACCGGCAGGCCGCCGCCCGGGTTAGTTTGTCGCCGGTCACTGGGGAAATCGGTTGCTAGAGCATTTTCCCTGTTTCTGGGTATCCCGGAAGAGGAGTGCAGAGGCGTTTTCATTGCGGAAAACGCCCATAGGTCCGGAAGCCCTGCATTACACCTACAGAGAAAATGCTCTAACGCTTGCCGATACAGCAATATCGGCAGACAGTTGCGGGTCGGCGGCGGGCGCCTGCGGTACGACCGGCAGAGGCAGAATGCCCGCCCAAACCGGCAGGGCGTAGTCTTCCTCATCGTCTACCGGAAAGCCGCTTCTGGTTTTGGCGGAGGCCTCTTCGATGGTGAACTCCAGCACCGCCGTCGCCTTCAGCTCCTGCGCGGTAGGCGGCCGCACCTCATCCCACCGGCCGGCGAGGATATGGTCAGAGATCAGGCGGAGCGCCTCATTCTTCTGCTCCGCGTCATCGATCAGACGCGCGTTGCCGAAGGCGACGATCGAACGGTAGTTCATCGAGTGATGAAAGGCAGAACGAGCCAGCACCAGGGCATCGACCAGTGTGACGGTGATACAGAGCGGGATGCCCTTGCTCGACTCGCGGAGCATGCGGCTGACGGATGAGCCGTGGAGATACAGCTTGTCATCCTTACGGCCGTAGAGCGTGGGAATGACGAACGGCTGTCCTTCGACGACGAAGCCGACGTGGGCCAGGAACGCGGCATCCAGGATGGCGTGAATGGTGGCGGCGTCGTAGGCGGCGCGCTTGGGAACACGCCTTACCTGGGAACGCTCGGTCATGGGCCTTTGTACCTGATCTGTCATGGATTTCATCGTGCCAGACAGCGTGGTAATCTCAAAGGTCCACTTTTTATGAATCTGGTAATACCAATTTCTTCGACAGGCGAGCCGCTCTCCCGGCAAATCTACCATGGCCTCCGCGATGCCGTGCTGGCGGGTAAGTTGCGTTCTGGCGAACGATTGCCGTCGACGCGTGAGCTGGCAGAGCAGCTTCATGTCTCGCGCACGGTCGTGCTGCTTGCTTACGATCAACTGCTGGCGGAGGGATACGTCGCCGGCCGCCGCGGTGCGGGAACCTATGTAACCGATGCGCTGAA
>JABFXN010000006.1 GCA_013361705.1 Acidobacteriaceae bacterium | reverse complement strand
GTTATTGCGGATGAACTCAAAGGCTGAACCATGCCACTGATTGGTGCCGGACCGAGTGACGGCGTTTATCAGAGCGCCAGGGTGAAGTCCATTACGCGCCGGCAGTGAGTTCGATTCGACCGAAAATTCCTGCAACGCGTCCGGGAAGGGGAACGGAAGGTTCACGTTCGTGAAGTTGTCGGTATAACCACCGCCGTCGAGCAGATAGTTATTGTAGTTACCCTGCGATCCAGCGACTGAGATCACGACCGAAGTGATGTAGTTTTTCGAACCGACCATGTCACTGCTGGGTGCAACCACGGATCCGCCTGTGAGCAGAACCAACTGCGTTGCCTGGCGTCCGTTCAACGGAAGCTCTGTGATGCGCTTCTGATCGATGACCTGTTTGTAGGTTGCCGATTCTGTTTCGATGGCGACGCCGGATGCCGCCACTTCCACCGTTTCGGTAGAGGTACCGACACTGAGGGAGGGGTTGATGGTGATGCTGCTGCCAACTTCAAGAACAAGGCCTGTCTGGGAGTAGCCCTTGAACGATGTTGCGGAGACCGTCAGACTGTAAGGCCCCGGAGGAATATTGGGAAGGGAATAGCGGCCTTCGGTATCGGTGACGGTATTGCGCGCAACTTTGGTATCGGTATTGGTGATTGTGACATTCGCGCCAGAGATGGCGGCACCTGTGGGGTCGGTTACGGCTCCCTGAAGACTGGCGGTCCCGCCTGTCTGTGCAGAGAGTGTTAGTGCAGTCACGAAGAGAAGAAGGAACGCAAAAACACACGTTATCTTACGTCGTTGGCCAAAAGTCATACAAAGCTCCTTCACGATATTTTGGTCAGACCAATTTGGGGAACATGATTGATCGCTGCCAAAATTCGGAGGGAACTATAGGGGTCTCGACAGACAAGGGTCAATGAAAATTTTGTCCCTCTATTGGATTTTTTCCGTTGATGAAACACAAAGGAAACAGGGCTTTCCTAAAAGGCTGAATGAATTTGAAACAGCAGGAGATCGGGAGCAGAAATCTGCTGTACCTGCTGAACTTTCTCAGATTTGAAAAGGCATGACCAGCGTTGTGTCGGGTGACGATCTAAGGTCTTACCAAAGTTCGAGGCCAGAAGAAAAGCAACGTACTTCGTTCGAACTCCGCCCTTTTTATCGGAGAGGTCCATTCGCTTGACGTCGAGCAGTCCGGACTCTACTAGCACGATCATGATGCGTCGTTCCGATAGGCGTTGTTGTTGCTCCCGCTAAGCCCTTTTGGCTTCCGGCAGGTTGAGCGCGCGCATTTTTGAGCGGCACTTCTTCCCGACATTTGAATCTTTGTGTTTCTCGAGCGATGCCGAGCGCAACGCTGCCTGGAAGCATCATTCCGGCCGTTCAGGCCCTCTAACTTGTTGCAGTTGAGAGAGGAAACCGTATGTCTTTTCTAGAGATTCGAACCCAGATGCGTTTCGTTGTCGCAGCCGCCGTTTTGTCCCTTGGTTCGGTGGGTGCTTTCGCAGCGCAGATCTCACTGAAAGCTGATTTAGCAGGCTCCCATGAAGTGCCGGCAAACGATGTCACCGGTACTGGCACATTGACCGCAACGCTGGACACGGACACAGGCGAGCTGAAATATCGTGTGACCTTCAAGGACCTGACTGGACCGGTCACCGCAGCACACTTCCACGGACCGGCAGCCGAAGGCGTCAACGCAAAGCCACAGGTTCCAGTCAAGGCAAACCCGATTGAGAGTCCATTGGAAGGTACGGCGACCTTATCGCAGGAACAAGCGAAAGACCTGTTGGACGGTAAGTGGTACTTTAACCTCCATACCGCTGCGAATCCAGGTGGGGAAATTCGCGGCCAAGTCGTCAAGGAATAACCGGACAAGTCGAGTTGAGGAAGTAGCAGGGCAAGGAGAGAACCGTGTACCGGTTACATCTGCTGCAGCAGGATCGATCGAGGCGTTCGTTTCTCAAGAGCGCATTTGCTTCCGCGGTTGTGGGCTGCTCGCTGCCGGCGTTGGCGGTTCCGGCAAAGATGCCGTCTGCACATGCGCGTAACGATTTGTTACATGGCGCCAGGGAAGCTGCGCGGTGGATCCGTGCCGGAGAGATGAAGACATCGCAGGGGAAGTATTGGCTGCCCGAGCCGATTCATCCCAGCCGCGAGCTCTCCGCGGTGCAAAGCAGAAACATTCGCCGGGGAAGCGCGGGAATTCTCCTCTTCCTTCTTGAAATGTATACAGCTACCGGAGACGCCACTTACCTTGAAGATGCGGTAAGTGGCGCCCGCTTTCTCTCCGCTACCTGGCCGCAGATGCTGCGGGCTCCGGAGGCAACTCCCGGGACCAGGCACTCGTTCTACGATGGACTGGCCGGCGTGGGGTTTGCGCTGACGGAGACTTGGCGCATCAGTCGAGACACATCCATTAAACATGCGGCAGACGCCATCACCGGTTATCTGAGCGAGTCAGCAATCCGCGACAGTGACGGTGTTAGCTGGTCTGAGACATCGAGCATCGCGGGCGATAGCAGCGTCATCCTCTATCTGCTGTATGCCGCGCAGATCCTGAATGCCTCCGGCTACCGTCATGTAGCAGCGCAGGGTGCCGACCGATTAGTTGCTTTGCAGGATTCGGGCACCGGCGTCCACCCGAGTGAACTGCCATCCCGCCGGATTCAGCAGACAGATGGAACTTATGTCCCCAACTTTGAGTACGGCGCCGCGGGCATTGCCTACACACTGGCTCGGGCGTATGAGGATACCGAACAGGCTGACTATCTGCAGGCGGCCCGCGAAGGCGCACTTCGTATTGAACGTGTTGCCTGCCGGCAGAAGGAAGGCGTTCTGATTCCGTATTGCGTTCCTGCGCAGCCGGCCGCGTTTCAAATCGGCTTCAGCGAGGGAGCAGCCGGAACTGCGCGCCTGTTTTATCAGCTGCACAAAGTTACCGCCGATAATGCCTTCTTCCAGATGTCGGAGAAGCTGGCTGACGGCATTCTGAGTGCACTACAGCGCCCGTTGACGACGATGGCGCCAGAAGAGAATTCGCTCTGCCAGCACTCGGGCAAGGCGGGCGTAATGGAATTCCTGCTGGGCATGGGGAAGGTGACACGGGATACGCGGTACAGGGAAGCGGTGGATCGTATCGGGCAGGAGATTATCCAGATGATGGACTTCTACGGTCACCGCAGCCGTTGGTATGACAGCTATAGCCACGTTCCTGCGCCGTTCGATACGTGGGAGACGGGATATTCGTTTGGTGCCGCCGGAATCGGAAGCGCTTTATTGCATGCGGCTGTTGCCGGCTCCAGCGATTGGCAACCGATCACATGGCCTGATAATCCCTTTCCACTGAGCTCAAGGCTGTAAGGCGGAAAGAGTATTTTTCCTGTGGGTGGGATGTAGGGTTTCTGCGTCTATGGGCATTTTCCGCAATGAAATCGCCGCTGTATGCTCTTCCGGAATACCCAGTAACCGGGAAAAGCTCTTGAGTAGCTCTTATCTTGTCTTGCAACCGCGCTGGTAGACTTGCGGTTTCTTCCACTCTTCGTTGGTGGCGAGCAGGATGCACTCCTGGCCTGTCTCCGTGTCGATGCGGTAAGTGATATTGCCCTGACGGTAGACCTGATATTTGCCGGAACCCCCAAAACGAGCGCCGTTTACAGCATTGGGCTGCTGAGAGTCCGTCACAGGCGCTGACGGCTGAATGACGATCGGCTGAGTCGAGGAGGAAGGTGGAGCTGGGGTGATCGTCGTCTTCGGTTTTTCAGGCTCGCTTGCGGCAGGAGTCGGTGTCTGCGTACTTCCGTCATTGACGGAGGTGATTTCGCCGTTTGCCATGGAATGGGATTTGCGCCAATTGGTATAGCTGACGTAGCCAAACCACAGAAGAACAATTGCAACCGCCGCGGCGATCAATTTGCGGGCCATAGGATATCTGTCTCCATCATGCCAGAGGGCAGGTAGCCTTTGTCCACGGGGTGGAACCTAGTTGAGGACCTCTTTTCTGTGACTTATGTCTTAAACCGCTGCCACTCAGGGCAGGGGAGTGGGTTTCTTCAGACCGAGGAGAGAGCTTTAACCGGCTGGCAGGAATGACGCGAGACGATGGGCGCGGGAAAACCTGCCCTTGATGAAACGCCTAACTCCCAGCAAAGCAAGCCTCAAAGGGGTAAACTAACAACCGTGCCTAAATACTCCGTCGTCGTGCCGTTTCACAATGAAGAAGAGAGCGTCACCGCGCTGTATGACCGTCTGAAAGCGGTGATGGAGCAGGTCGGTGACAGCTTTGAGCTTGTCTTCGTGGACGATGGTTCGCGCGACCGCACTTACCGTCTGCTGCGTGAGGTAGCCGCAGTCGATAGTCGCGTCGTCGTAATCAAGCTGCGACGCAACTTCGGCCAGACGTCGGCGTTGGCTGCCGGGTTTGATCATTCCCAGGGAGACTTCATCCTCTCCATGGACGGCGATCTGCAGCACGATCCCGCGGAGATCCCGCTCTTCCTCGCCAAGCTGGAGGAGGGATACGACGTGGTCAGCGGATGGCGCGCACGCCGTCTCGACAATGTTGTCATGCGCCAGATTCCGTCACGTATCGCTAATTGGGCGATGGCGCGCCTCAGCGGTGTAGAGATCCACGACTTTGGCACGACCTTCAAGGCGTACCGCCGCGAGTTGATTCAGTCCATCCCGCTCTATGGCGAGATGCACCGCTTTATCCCCGCACTAGCAAGCTGGTATGGCGCCAGCATCTGCGAGTTGCCGATTAAGATCAGCAATCGTGAGCATGGCAAGAGTCACTACGGCATCTCACGCACCATCCGCGTCTTCTTTGATCTGCTGACGATCCGCTTCCTGTTGAAGTACATGACGCGGCCGCTGCACTTCTTTGGCCGCATCGGTCTGGCGGGATTTGTCACCGGCGGAGCGATTACGCTCTGGCTCGCTGTGCTTAAGCTTTTTCTGCACCAGCACATCATGGCCGCACATGGCCCAGCGATGGGATTCGCCGGTGTACTTGTCCTGGCCGGTATTCAGATGATCGGAATCGGTCTGCTGGGCGAGTTGCAGGTGCGCCACTTCCATTCGACGCAGCATCGCGCGCCGTATGCCGTGGATCAGGTTATTCGTTCGCGCTCGTCTGAAGAGTCTCTGATGCAGTAGTGGACAGGATGCGGACGGCGTAATTGCCGTCCACCGCCACAACCTCTGCTTTTGCGATCTCTTTTCCTCCGGCAAGGATGCGGACAGGTTCGTCGAGCGTCCGTTCCAGAGAAAATACATCGCCTTGGGTAAGTTCCAGCACGTCTCCCAGCGGCATGTTTCGTGTGCCGAAGCATAGGGTCAACGGCAGACGCAGATCATGGAATTTTTCGCTCATGTCGTCTGCGCTTTCATCTGGAAACCGGAAAGACGAACACCAAGCTGGTCCCCGACCCGTTCAAAGTCGACCATTGCCACAAATACATCCCCGGCACTCAGGGGTACATCGTGGTTAGTGGGCCAGTGGCTCACCAGGATCTGACCTGGGGCCAGTGCCATCAACCCCCCGAGAGAAATATGAGGGAGAGGGATCGAGACCGAGAGTGGGACCGACAGGTGCGCCAGGGAAGTCCACTCTTCCGGAGCCGGGTTCTGCTCACTTGCTCCAAGTTCGGGGGAGCTGGGGTTTTCGGTCTCGACTACACTTTCCATGCCTGGTAGTGGAGCATGTCCGGTGCCATTTGGCCGATTCGGGTCTTAGGTAACGTTAATAAGAGATCTCTCAAATTCCCGGTCCGGGCATGGCCCTTCATGTGTATCGATATGGGCATGGGCACGACAAACTCCCCAACAACACTTAACCTGGCAACCCGGAAGACGATTACGAAGGCGCAGATGCAGGCCCTTCAGGAGCTGAACCAGGCGTTTTCACGAACGTTCAGTCTGAGTCTCTCCGCCTGGTTGGGGGCCAACGTCCAGATCAGCATGATGGGTGCCGAGCGCCAGGTCTTTACGACGCTGCTCGAGAACATCGATGTAGACAACACCTATTTTTCGTTCTGCCATTTCTCCCCTGTGGAAGGCGCAGCCATCATTTCAATGGAGCTAAAGCTGATTGCCCCCGTGATTCATCTCGGACTTGGAGGGGTGGACACGGATGATATTGAAGAGCCCCGCGAGCTGACCGATATTGATGTCGCCATCATGGACATTCTGATGACTCGTCTATGCGGAGAGTTGAATCAGCTCTGGGCCCAGTGCGGTTTGCGCAGCGAGTATGGCCAGCGCATTCTTCCCGCCACCCTGGGCAGACTTTTTCCCCGCACCGAAGACATGCTGTGCGTCACCTACCGGATGCACATCGGCAACATGAGCGGTGTGATGCAGATTGCTCTGGCGACCGCGGTCAGCGAGACAGTGCTGCGCGAACTGGTGCGGCAGGACAGTAAGAGGGTGCAGAATCCGGCGACACGGCAGATTCTACGCACGCGCCTTTCGAACATGAACATCGAGGGGGCCTTGGAAACCCTTCCCTTCAAAGTCACCGCCCAGGAGATCGTCGGGCTGGAGCCGGGCGCCATTGTGCGCACCGGAATCAATGAAGGCACAGACTTCCTTTTTGTCATCTCAGGCGAACGCGTTTGGACGGCCAGTGCAATCGCGGTAGGCGAGCGCCGAGGCGCTCACCTTATCGACCGGCGGACCGAATAACCGTCTTCGCGGTTGCTACGTTTTCAAACCGGTCGTAGATCCGCACCGCCAGGGTGTGTTCAGCCGCCGATCCGGTTACCGGCAGGGTAAAGTCGTAGTGCTCCGTGGGCGAGTCCGACAGTTTGCCTGCGGGTTCCAGATACTGCCACGGTCCCGCATCGAGAGAATACTCGGCGTGATCAATGGCTGAAGTGGCGTCGGTCGCTTCCAGCAAAGCGTGAATCTGGTTATTCGCCATCGTTGCCGTCAACTGGCCTGGAACAGGAGGCGTGGTGTCGACTTCGAAACGTTCACTGACCCGTTCTCCCGTGAGAGTCTCACCGGGATTATGGCTAGGCGCGTCAGATGCGACAACCCGCAGCGTATAGCCTCCATCCGGAAGCTGCGCCGCGTCCCATGAGTAATACTTTTCGTTGATCTGGTCTTTCAGCAATCGCCAGGTTGTCTCGTTGTCTCCCCGGTAATAGATCGAATACATCAGGTTGTCCCCGTTATCGTCATGGGACGTCCACCGGGCGGTGATCGAGTTCTTGTCCTTCTGTGCGATCAAGGGAGGGTTCGGGTCCTGGGGGATGACGAATCCGGGATTCGCACTCGCGCGCGGGAATGTGATCTGTACCGTCTGCCCTTGTGCCGCAGGTTGCGGATTCATTCGGGCTCCCCCCTGCACTACCAGGTCGTCGACCATTGGAGCCAGGTTTTTAGGAAGGTAGTTCAACGTCACCGAGTCGATTTTGGAATCGGGGCTAAGTACCGCTTTCCATTGAGCATAGCGAGCGTTCGTTAAAGTAGAAGGTTTTGTATTTGGGGTGACCTTTGTCCAATCGGTCCAGTTGATTTCAGGGTTCTCGACGTTTCCGGAACGGAGGTAGAGCTCCGCCGTCTGGGACCCCCGCAGCTCGATCCGGCCCCATTGCGAAAAGATGCCGGCGTCAAAAACATCGGATAGGTACGTATTACTCACCGCCGGTTTGTCTTCCAGGCGGAACAGCCGGCCCGAGTTGCTGGTCGCGATGTAGACTCCAGTTGCCGTTGGAGCGAAAGCCATTCCCTGAGAGGCGTCAAGGTGGGCGATATCCGTGAAGACACCAGGAACTGCAGGATCCGTGGCGTAGATGCGTCCGCGATTGCCGGTGGCGATGAGTAGCTGGCCGCTGCGCATCGTGAGGGCATAGATCACATCTTCGCGCAGCGTTAGCAAGCGGCGTGGCGTTCCATCCGGAGCGATCTGGTAGATCTCTGATCCCTCGGGGATCAGGGTGTTGGAGGATGCGGCGTTAGCCGAGCCGGGAAGAATGGTGACCGAGACCGCTTGATTCCCCTGTACAGGAAGGGGAGGAAGGTTTGGGGTGCGCTTGTCGCCGACGCCTGCCGCATAGAGCATGCCATCAGCACCCAGAGCCAGGGCTGTAATCTCGTGCCGCGGTGCGTCATAAATTGCAAATGGCTTCTCACCCGGCTTGATGCGGTAGATCACACCCGCGCCATCGGAGCCCGCATAGAGCGTTCCGTCAGGACCGAGCAGCAGGCAACGAATATGCTGGTCGCCCGACCTGAGCAGGAGCTCGGGTTTCCCGCCGGGAGTCAGCTTATAAACGGCTGCTGGAGCTCCAGTAGCGACATAAATCTCGCCCTTGGGGGACAACCCGATATCCCACAGGTACTTAGGTTTCTCGGGAAGGGTTGTTGTGTCCAGGACCACCGACGATTGGCCGGGCCCATCAATCCGATAGATCTTGCCATCCGGAGAGGTAGCGGCATAAAGCTTTCCATTTGCGGCGACGCGCACTGCCTGGATAGCCATCTCTTTTGTTTCGAATATCTTTTCGGATTTTCCTTGGCCGTCTATTTTCAGGACGGCTGCGGTTCCGCCAGAAAGAGCTCCGCTTCCCAGGTAGGTATTGCCGGCGGCATCTACCGCAGTGGTCCACAGGTAGTTGCCATCACTGGTAAAGACGAGGCGAGTAGACGGTGCCGGCAACAAGCTGCCATCAGAGCGGATCGCGACTCCGTTCGGTTTGCCGCGTTCGAACTCGTCATAGCGAGACTGTGTCCACTGACGTGTTCCTTGTGCGCTAAGTGTAGTAACAGCAGCAATTTGTAGGAGAGATAGAATCTTTAGCTTCATTTAGCGGATATTCAGAGTCAGAACCTGGGAACCGGTCAGGGCGTTATCGGTGGGGGCTGAGCCGGCTTCGCGCAGGCTTTCTCCGTTGAGGTTCATACGCCGCGAGTCCTGAAGCGGCTGGTAGATATTGGCGATAGAGAGTGGGACCTGGGGTAGCGCCTGCGCGTTGACGACCGCTTGAGCCGCGTGGTCCAGCACTGTCACATAAACCCGATCGTTCGGATGCCGCTCATTGAGTTGCGTGATGGTGTCGCGCAGGGGAAGCGACGAGGGCAGTTGCTGGGCAAGCAGACGGTCGAGGGTAGCTCCATCTGAGACCAGAATGCGCACCGGCCCGGGGTCGAGCGTGGAGGGCAGCTTTACCGGGATACGAATGATCCTCGCGGCGCTCTGATAGGGAGTGACCGTTGTCTCGATGGTGATCTCGTCACCGGCGGAGGCTTCGACGACGCTGAGGCGCGCTGCTTCAAGCTGGGCTGTGCGGCGGCCTGGAAGCGTCTCCACCTTCAGGTTCAGAGCGGTGATCGTTGGCTGTTCGGCCGGAGAGTTATAGATGGGTTGGAAGCGGTCATTGACGGCGAGAGCCGCAACAATCGCGGCAGGAGCGAGTTCTGTCTGCGCAGCCACCGTAGAGAAGCTTACCGGCGGATAACCGGCGAGGTTCATCGTTCCACTCACCCGATAGGACAGCTCCGACGCGTAGGTATTGGTTCCATGAATCGCCTGATAAACCGAGGCCAGCAGAGCCTGAGGAGTAAGCTCCCGGTTGTTGAGGACCCGGAAGTGCATCGGCTTGCCGCCATTGAGTGCAACCGTGACGGGAATCATCTCCGCAGTCTGGCCGAACTGGCCAAGGATGGCCGATGCCCGATCCTGAGTGAAGGCGCCGACGGTCTCCGTCGTATTCACGATCTTGAAGGAGTTCAGGGGTGACGAAAGCGTGGCCAGTACCTGGGCCTTGGTCATCGGCATGGAGATGTTGCCGTACTGCGTGATCGGGTGGCCACAGGCGAGCAACTGCTTCGGGTCGACATACGTGACTGTGCATGTGCCGGCGATCGAGAGATCGCCGTCGACCAGAATGGCGGAGACGGCCGAGCCGGGCACGATCGGCTCAGGCTGTTTCTCCCCAGGCGACGCCGAACCGATGCCGGCCACAGGGTTTAGACCCAGCGCGGTAAAGCGATCCCGGAACAGAGCCACCGTGTCTTGTGAGAAGCCAGTGAAAACAAGTGAGGTCTCCATCGGGACAATCTCACCTGAGGTGGATGTTGGACGAGGCGTAGGATCCGAGGCTCCTGGGGTGGCGGCCGGGGTGGCAGGAATCACGGGGAGAGCGGAATTGCGCACCTGCCACATCTGCTCAATGGGCGTGATGCCGGCGATGGGTTCCTTACTGAACTGGCCGATCCGGTAGCTGAGCGCACCCAGCAGTTTGCCATCGATGTATACCGGGGATCCGGACATTCCGGCAACTACGCCGGTGTACTCCGGCTTTGCTCCATGCAGACGCGCGAGAATCATGTCCTGTCCCGGCCCGATGGCGTTGCGGAGCAGGCCGAGGATCTCAACATCCATTGGTTCAGGAGCGATGCCCTCGAAGACCGTCCATGCAGTGGCATGCTGCCCCCGATGGACATCTTTCAGCGGATAGAAACTCGCGGACGCAGGAGGGACCGTGGCCGCTGATTGGCCAATTGCCGTCAGCGGGAGGGTGACCAGGACGAAAGCTAGGGCGGCTCGGAACATCGGTTTAACTTAAAGAGCAGTGTACGAGATTCGACGGATCGTTTTTCGGCCAGTTAGCGAAGAAGTGTCACAGGTAACTTGACGAGGAAGTGTAATCGGTAACGGTTCTCTGCGTCTTTACGGACAGAAACCGGGATGGCCCCGGTCGAAAGGAGAGTCCAATGCGTCTGAAATGTGACAATTGCCCCTGCGGAAGCACCTGCACCTGCCCGATTTGCAACTGTGTCAGCCGCCGTTAGACCTTGAACCGTCCGCGGAGGGGCGTGATTCGTTCCTCCGCGGTTCTAATCCAATATTTGTGATGACTGAGACAAATCTGAATACGCTTTTGTCGCATAGGCAGCAATTCCTGGGGTTTGTGCGTCGCCGCGTCCAGGACCAGGGGCTTGCCGAGGACCTGCTGCAGGGCGCTTACCTGCGCGCTCTGAAGTCCGAGGGGACACCGCAGGATGAAGAGTCTGTGGTGGCATGGTTTTATCGGATTCTCCGCAATGCTGTCATCGACCAGTACCGTCGTAAGACGACGGAGAGCAAGGCGCTTTCGGCCTGGGGAAAAGAGCTGGAAGCCGAGGTGATTCCAGCTCCCGATCTTCGAAATGAAATCTGTGCGTGCCTAAGCAAAGTTCTGGATCAGCTCCCAGCGAATTACGCTGATCTATTGAAATCCGTCGATCTTGGGGAGCAGCCATTGCAGCAGTTTGCTGCAGAACAGGGAATCTCTGCCGGGAATGCCGCCGTTAGGGCTCATCGGGCAAGGGCATCGCTGCGGAAGCAGCTGACCAGAACCTGTGGCGCCTGCTCCGAGCATGGCTGCATCGACTGCACCTGTCGCAAGCAGAACATTTCCGTTTAAAGCTCGTCTACATGGATGGGATACTCCATCTGCCCGCGGTACACCTTTGAGCCGTGAGTGGAGTAGAGTCGATATCGATGAACATGCGAGACCTTATTCGTTTGGCAGTTGCTGCAGTTCTGGGAATTGTTTTGTCTGCAGGTACAGTCGTGGCGCAACAGCCGCCGACAACGCCGGCACCTACAGGAGATGACAGCGGCCCGGTCCAGCAGAACGACGGCATCGTGCTGAAAAAGAAGCAACCGAAGGACGATGCGGCGCCGCCTCCGCCCGCTCCTGCTGAGGAGAAGATCAAGAATCCCAAAGGACTGGATCTACCGGTAATCCGCGTCAATGTGCCAGTAGTGACCGTGGATGTTAGCGTACTGCTCGACAAGAATCGGCAGTTCGTCCCTGGGCTGAAGGCAGGGAACTTCCGCGTGACCGAGGACGGTGTACCGCAGCCGGTGAGCGATCTACGGACGATGAAGGCTCCCATCACGGCGGTGATGCTGCTGGAGTTTGCCTCGAACAACTGGTACTTCATCCAGGACATGCAAAACACGGCTGCGGCCTTCTTCCGTTCTTTGAAAGAGGACGACTACATCGCCGTCATCACCTACGACCTCCGTACCCGCATCCTGACTGACTTCACCAAAGACAAGATGATGACGATGCAGGCGCTGGAGACCCTGACGATTCCAGGATTCAGTGATACCAACCTCTTTGACGCGCTGTATGAGACGCTGGACCGCGTGAGCCGGATCGAGGGCCGTAAGTACATCGTCCTGGTGGGCAGCGGACGAGATACTTTCTCCAAGATCAACCTCGACACCATTCTGAAGAAGATCAAGGCCACGCCCAATGTCACTATCTTCGCCATCGGCACCGGCCAGCTAGTGCGTACGATGGCTGAGCCCGGTATGGGCGGCATCCAGCGGTTGGACTACCTACAGGCCGACAATCAGATGAAGACCTTTGCCTCGATGACAGGCGGCCTGTCGTTCTTCCCGCAGTTCCAGGGAGCGTTGCCGGATATTTTCGCGTCGATCAACGATTCCATCCGCAACCAGTACGTGCTGAGCTACAAGCCCTCCAACCCCAACCAGGACGGCACCTATCGCAAGATCAAGGTGACGCTGGTCGATAACGAGGGTCAGCCACTGAAGATGGTGGATGAAAAGGGCAAGCAGCTCAAGTACTCCATCATTGCGCGTGATGGTTATACGGCACGGAGAGAAGTTGAATAACAGAGGAGAATCGAATAATTGAAGGATTGAATAATTGAATCTCTTCGGTGAGTCATCCACATCTGGCCCTTCCGACTATCATCATTCAATTATTCAATCATCCATTTATTCAATTTCTTAGCGCTTTCTCGGCATCGTGAGATCCAGATCTGTGGCGGTCATCTGCTTGGTAAGCAGAATGATCTGACCGGTGTGTTGCTGCAGATGACCTACGACCTGGTAGATGGCTTCCATCTTTGTGACCGCTCCCCAACTGGCGCCTGGCTGCGGGTCGGTGACTGTCATCAGGTCATCGTGAGGCAGACCGGCGATGACCCTCCGCGCTTCCTCCAGAGTCGTGTCGAAGATGCGTAATACTGCCTCACGCGGCATACGAATCGTGAGCGAAAACTCTTCGTCGCGCTGACGGATATCAGGATTTCCTGCGACGCCGTGCATGATCCACTGGCGAATGTTTCCGGCCAGATGCAGCAGGAGATTGGCGACTGAGTTTTCATAGTCGCCGCCACGCTGCCAAAGCTGATCGTCGGTGAGCCGGGCGATGCAGTCGTGAATGTTCTTCACCGCAAGGCCCATGCGGCGTTCTGAAAAAGAGAGGAAGGTTCCAGCGAGGTCCTGTGCCATACCTTCCATTGTGCTTCATGCAAGACGGCGGAGCAGATTGCGTGTCAATTCCAGGGTGCCTCCATAAACAACGTGAGCAGCCCAGTGTTGCAGGTGGGCGCCTGCGGGAGTCATGTTCGGAGGAGGGGAAAGCTTGAAGGCAGGTACGGCGACCTCATCTGCACCGAGAAAGAGCAGGGTGCCAAAGGCCGTTCCGCCGCCGGTGGTGACCTCCGGAGCAAGCTCTGCTGCTACACCGTATACCGCTCCCATAAGGGTGCCGAAGGCGTAGTGCACCGCCTGTCCCGCATGCCTCTTCTGATCATCCGGAAGCCGGGTTCCTACAGCCTCCGAGATATGGCGGGCTACTTTTTCTGTGGAGTCTTCCTGATGCTGTTCCTGTTGTTCTTGCGCTACCCGCTCATGCGCGATTGCCCATTTTGACTCGCCTTCGGCAAGTTTCTTTTGCTTTTCGATGGCCCTCTGTCCGGCCGTCGCAAATTTCTGAAACTGATCCATGACGAGGGTTGCGGCAATCCCGGCAGTCGCGCCAATCAGAAGCCCTCGGGCAAGGTTAGGTCGATTCGACATATTCCATCTCCTGCGGGAGATGAGAGGGCGGAATTGCGTGCCGGGTTGCTAGAGTGTGCCATGGCACGCTAGTCGGGACCATAGATAGTCTCAAGCAGCTCAACCGTGAGTTTGCGGAGCGGCTTCATGAGCGGAAGTGTAGAGACCTGAATGAGTCTGGTGACAATGGGCAACGATTTCTCCAGCAACTTGAACGTGCGGCGCTGCGAAGGGCTTTGATCGTAGACCCAGTAAAGGATGATGCCCATCTGGTAGATCCAAAGCACAGCCGGAAGGTGGGGCGCGAGGTCGGCTGGGTATTTCACCTTATCGGCATCGAGGGCTTGCTGGAAGCTTTGAATATCACGCTCCCGGATAGCGCGGGAGTCTTCACTGAAAGGCGAGAGCGAATGGCCGGGGTTGGTATGGGCTGCTAAGGCCGAAAGTAGCGAACGGTTCGGCCGGAAGTACTCGAGCTTGGTGGTGATGAGGGCATGCAGGCGGGCCTGAAGGTTTTTATGTTTGCGGGCAAGCACTTCGGCAAGCAGCGGCTCAAGCTCCATCTGTGATTGAGCATAGAAAGCAAGAACAAGCGCGTCCTTTGAGGCGAAGTAGTAATACGTTGCTCCCAGAGCGACACCGGCCTCGGCAGCGATCTCACGCATGGTGGTTTTCTCAAAGCCCTGCTCACGAAAAAGAGCGAGCGCCGTGGAGAGGATCAGCGCCCGCGTCTCTTCGGCTTTCTGCGTCTTGGTGGTCATTGTGTGTTGGTCTGCGGTTCTGCCTGCTGCGGTGCAAAGCGTTGAGTGTAGTATGCCTGCTCCGCCGGAGTCTTGGGGTGACGCGCGGCTTTCCGCGCGCGGTTGAAGAGAAAGATATAGAAGAAGTGCATCAGGCCCAGAATCAGCAGAACGGTTCCGATCTTGGTGCTGATCAACTCAATGGCCTGCTGCACATTTGTGACCGGATTGCCTTCACGAAGAGCCAGCGTCACATAGCCGATGTTGATGAGATAGAAGCCCACGACGAGGAGATGATTTACAGAATCGGCCAACCCGGTGTTGCCGTGAAAGGCATCGAGCAGAAAGACGCGGCCGTTCTTATGAAGGGTTCGTGCGACCCAGACGACAGTGACAAGGCTGAGCAGCAGATAGGCGATATAGCAACCGACGAGATACATGGTGTGGTTCTCCTTTCGGCGCGCCTTACTGAACGCGTTCAGTTTAGTAGATGCAGCCGGGGAATGCTAGAGTTGCAAAATTTTGAACAAGTTCAGGATTGCAGGGTGGGGCGGTAGGTAGGGACGTGGATCCATTGCATTCCGGCGGCCTCGGCGGCCCGGATACCGGCATCGGCATCCTCGAACACGAGACAATCTACCGGCTCGACGTTTAGCCGCGCGGCGGCCGTCAGGAAGGGTTCGGGATTGGGTTTCCCCTGCTTGTAGTCTTCAGCGCCGACGATGACAGGGAAGTAGCTCAGCAGATTAAGCGCAGTGAGCGTCCGGCGAATGGAATCGCGCGGAGATCCGGAGACGATGGCGAAGGGGATTTTGCCGTACTGCGCATGGACATGTTCGAGCACCGAGGCTACAGGTGTGACCTGGTCCAGCATGCTGAGATACAGGTCCTCCTTGCGATGGGCAACCGCGGCTGGATCGAGCTTATAGCCGAAATGCCGATTCAGATTCTCCACCACCCCGATGAGGGGAACGCCGCCCCACGCATAAAAAAGGTCTTCCGGAAAGGTGCCGCCGGCCTCTTCCACGGCCTGCGTCCAGGAGACGAAATGCAGCGGCATGGTATCGGCGATGGTGCCGTCCATATCGAAGAGGTAGGCTTTGAAGTTTCCGGCTGGGAGAGCGAGAGAATTCGTGTCCATACTTTATTTTGCCGTACCGAGCAAACCTTCCAGAAGCTGCGCGACGCCATCCTCAGTATGAGGTGGCAGAACACGCCATTTGTGCCGGCGAGCAAGAGCGAGCAGATCCGGTGGAGCGTTGGACATTAGAGCCGCGCTCCCCGCGGTCTGCAGCATCGAAAGATCGTTCCAGTTATCGCCGACAGCGAGTGTCTGCCCCATTGGAAGATTCAGGCTGCGGGCGAGCCGCTCCAGGGCAATGCCTTTGGAGCATCCGGCAGGAAGAATGTCGACGATGCAGAGATCGCGCTCCGGATACTCCGTGCGGTGGATGGCGACGCGAGCTGTGTGCAGCCGTTCGTGGGCATCGTGATTGGCGGAGTAAACATGCTCATGCGCGAGCAGGTGAGCTTCGGCCTGCTGCATGTGATCGATGGTGCCGCAGAGCATCGCCTGGATTGGCGAATCGCCGGTAAGGGCATCTTCGATCGGGTTGACATGGGAGATATAAGGCTCGTTGGCGATCATCCAGCGGCTGATGGATTGATGCAGATGGTCGAGATGCTCAACCACGAGGGCTCCGCGGGCATCTTCGCCATCGGGTCCGACAAGGTCGAAGGTGAGAACCAGCGTGTTGCGGAAATCAGCGAGATGCTGTGCGAGCCAGAGTGACGTATCGCGCGAGAGTGTCGACCGGTGCAGCAACTCGTGGTTGAAGTTGCGCAGTACCGCTCCGTTGGAAGAGATAAGCGTATTGTGTGGCGCCAGGCCAATCTCTCGCAGTACGCGCAACGCATAGCAGTGCCGCCGGCCTGTGGCAATGGCGATGTGAATGCCGGCTTCCTGGGTACGCAGCAATGCATCGATGGCGCGTTGCGTGACTTTGCCCTCCGGCGGAAGCAGGGTGCCGTCAATATCGATGGCGATGAGGCGTGGTGATTGCTGCAAGCGAACTCTCTAGGTACTAAGTAGGGATACAGTCCGGCTCTTTGACGCGAGCTCTGGACTTGGTGGTAAGGGTGATAGCGGCCATGAGGATCAGCACGCCGCCTGTGATGCCGGTAGGTCCTAGCGTCTCTCTCAAAAGAGTAACGCCGAGGATAGATCCCATGAGCGGCTCCATGTTGAGAAAGACGCCGGCCTGAGATGCGGGAATATGGGCAATACCGTAGTTCCACAGGAAGGTGGAGGCAGCCGTGCACAAAAGGCCGCTGGCGGCGAGAGCGAGCCAGGCTTTCAGGGAGATGCCATGCACCGGAGGCATGCCATAGATCGCGGGCACAATCAGGCAGAGCATCAGCATGCCGCTCACGAGGCCGTAGGCGGTGACCACCAGTGCGGAATGGCTCCCCATGAGTCGTTTGTTACAGAGAACCCAGAAGAGAGCGATCAGCAGGGAAAGAACCACCAGGAGGTCTCCGGCAAGCGTAGGATCGCCTACGGCATGGCTGTGGCGTCCTCCCGTGGCGATCAGTGCCGCACCGGTAGTGGAGACGGCTAAAGAAGACCAACCGACCCAGTCAAGGCGCTCGTGCGCAAAGAGAGTAGCCCCAACGGCCAGAATGACTGGCATCGTGCCCACCATCAGGGCGGCATGGGAAACGGTCGTAAGTGAGAGTCCCTTGAACTGCAGGAGGAATTGCAGCGGAATTCCGAGGAAAGTGCCCAGTAGCAGCGTCCCCCATCCGGAGCGCGAGAGCCCTGGCCGCCGTGTCAGCACGACGGGAATCATGGCCAGGGTGGCGAACAGGAAGCGATAGAAGACCATGTGCCCTACGGCCATCTCGGCCAGGGCGATCTTGCCAAAGTAAAAACCCATGCCCCAGAAGGTGCCCGCGGCGGCGCAGGCCAGAAATCCTGATGCTCGGCTGTGTGAACGGGCCATCTCTTCAATGTCGCACACCTGAGGGGAGTGGCGGGTGAGAGCGTCGTTATGAAAGAGTGGGAGTCACACGCAACGATGCAGATACGATGGGCCAATGCGATCTCGGGAATAGAACATTTTTCCCGTAGGTGTGGTGTAGGGATTCGGCATCTATTGGCGTTTTCCGCAATGAAAACGCCGCCGCGCGCCTCTTCCGGGGTACCCATCAACAGGAAAAATGCTCTAGCCGTGCTCTGTATGCATACGGTTCTGTTTGCGCAGGCTCAGATTCCATTGCAACCGCCAAGACAGCAGAAAACATCGCCCAACCAGCCTCCGGTCCCAAAGACGCAAAAGGCTGATCTTCGCATCGATCTGGGATTGATACTGCCGCAACCCAGATTCCTTCTGGATCGCACCGTGTACCAGACCATCGACTTCGTCGATGAGAGCCACCTGCTGGTGACCTCCCCGGTCAAGGAGCTGCTGCCGCGTATCGTCGACGACCCGGAGACCGATGAAGATCGGATGGTGAAGGCACAGCTCATCGAGCTTCCCTCGGGGACGGTTGTCGGTGAGACGAAGTGGCGTCTGCACGATGGATGGCGCTATCTCTGGCGGTTGGGCAGAGGACAGTTTCTGCTGCGAATTCGCGGACGGCTTTCCACTTTCTCTCCTCTTGAAGCGCTGAAGGCGGACAAGCCGTTCGTAGACAAAGAGCTCCTGATTGCAGAAGGGGCATTCAAAGGGATTGGTGTCAGTCCGGATGGGACCTTCCTGCAGATTGAGATGCAGGAACAGCCTGATTCTCTGAAAGGGGATCCAGGCAAGTTGAAACAGCGGCTGAAGACGAAGGCCATTTTTGTGGAGCAGGTAGAGAGGGATGGATCGATCGTCTATCAGGTTCGAGGAGACGCGGACTTTGCCGGCGCCGCTGCGGTTCCCATGCTTTCTGCCGGACTGTTGGATCTGGTGCGGGAGGACAGCCAGCACTGGGGATTTGAGTGGAAGCCGTATGGTGGCGGGCAGGCAGTGGACCTCGCGGGGCTGGAGACCAGTTGCCCTCCTTTGGCAGCGTTTGTGAGCAGCTTCGAGTTTATTGGGCTAGGTTGTCGCGGCGATGTGGCGCACTCCGAGATCGGGGCGTTTGATCTCGAAGGAAAGGCTCTATGGTTGATGGTGCTGGCGGGGGAATCCAATTCGCCGTCCATGAAAACCGCCGCTCAGGCGGGACGTTTTGCCTATAGCCGCCTTCTGAGCATCATGGGAAGCGGTCCCAGCTCCAACACGCCTGAGACGGTGCAGGGGCAGGAGATTCAGGTCTACCAGACCAGCAGCGGACGTCCGCTGGCGAAGATTCTCGCCGTTCCTCCGCAGCAAGCGGGCCTGAACTTTGACCTGTCACCCGATGGCTCGCACCTGGCTGTCGCAGAGGGACGAACGATTGAGATCTTCAACCTGCCTCAGCCGACGGCACAGGAGAAGAAGGAGCTCCAGCATGCCCTGTCTGCGGCACCCCGCCCGGGAGAGACGAGAATCCACCTTACCGGGGGCGATGAAGATAGATAGAGCATTTTCCCTGTTGCTGGGTATCCCGGGGGAGCGTGCAGCGGCGTTTTCATTGCGGAAAACGCCCATTGATGCACGAGCCCTGCACTACACCTGCAGGAAAAATGCTCTAGGGAAACGCAAAAGCCCGCTCCAAAGAGCGGGCTTGCAGAGAGATCGAAACAGCTTAGGCCTTCTTGGCAGCCTTCTTCGCCGGCTTGGCCTTGGTGGCGGTAGCAGCGACGGGAGTCGTGGTGGCCGCAGTCTTCAGGCGGGCAGCCAGACGGCTCTTGTAACGGGAAGCCGTGTTCTTGTGCAGCACGCCCTTCTGGACGGACTTGTCGAGCACCGAAACGGTGGCCTTGAACTGCTCAGCTGATGCAGTCGCGTCGCCAGCGGCGAGGGACTCGCGAAGCTCGCGGAGCGAACCGCGCAGCTTGGATTTGTTAGCGCGGTTGACCGCAGTCTTGCGCTCCGTCTGACGTGCGCGCTTGAGAGAGGAGACGTGATTCGCCATCGATAAACCTTTTCTTTCAACCCGATTGTCGGGGATTTGGGAGAGGCTGCGGCTACTCACGCGCCACATTCCCTACGAGGCTTAAGAATACGGGAATTTGATATAAGGTGCAAGGACTAGGGTGATTCGTAGAGAGAGGGAATCGCAAATGGTGCGTGTCGGGGTGCAGGCGGATCTTCCGGAGGAGTTACTGGAGTTTTTTCCGAAGAATGGTATTGAGCTGGTTAGGCTGCCGAAGGACCTGCGGGAGGCGATCAAGGTCGAATTCTGGGTGCTGCCTTTCAATCGCGTCGAAGCGGAGGGCCAGATGCCGTTTGTGCAGGGGGTGAAGGTTATGCAATCCCCCATGGCCGGTGTCGATTGGGTTCTGCCCTGGCGGCGCGATGGCATGACCTTGTGCGACGGACGCGGCATCCATGATGTGTCGACCAGCGAGTGGGTGATGACGGCCATCCTGGCCTCACTGAAGTGGCTGCCGGTATATGTCAAAGGCCAGGAAGAGAGAAGGTGGATCGGAGACTCGAAGTTGCGCAATCCCTTCGTTTCTGAGGGAACCCACACCCGCGGACGCTATCGCGTGCTCAGCGAAGAACTTTGGGGCCGGACGGTATTGATCGTCGGCTACGGATCGATTGGAGCGGCAACCGAAGAAAAGTTGAAGGTCTTTGGTGTGAAGAATGTGATCCGTGTCGCACGTTCGGCGCGGACAGAGCCGGTGGAAGTGCACGCTATCGGCGAACTGGACGCACTGCTGCCGCAGGCGGATGTGGTCGTGCTGTTGCTGCCCCTGACTGCGGAGACTCAGGGCATGTTCGGACGGGAACGTCTGGAACGTTTGAAGAAGGGGGCGCTCCTGATCAACGCCGCCCGCGGACCGATCGTGGTCACTGATGATCTGGTTGCAGTGCTGGAGGAAGGCAAGATCCGCGCGGCGGTGGATGTGACGGATCCGGAACCTCTGCCCGAGGGGCATCCTCTCTGGAGTGCGCCGAATTGCCTGATTACACCGCATATCGCTGGTCTAACGCCGAACTTCATGGAACGCGGCTTCGGTTTTATCGGGAAACAGATTGAACGATATCTCAAGGGCGAACCACTGGAAAACGTAGTTGGCGAAGCCGGGTATTAGAAACAAAAAAGAGATCGAGTGAAGCTCGATCTCTTTTCGTTTGTTCTTACGACAGAAACATTACGCGATGTAGTCTTCCGGTCGCGTCTGATCCGTTCCCTTGCACAGTCCTAACGCGTTGAAGAGCGGCGTGAGAGCCAGGGCAAGCGCAAGATTCACCAGCAGCGCCGGAATCGCAGCATAGATCGTATACGTCTGCCCAAAGAGATGTAGCGGATACGCCGAGCTCTTGAGTTGCAGCGACCATGCCATCCACGTGCCCGTAATCATGCCAGCTCCCCAGCCGGAGAAGAGAGCCCATGGATGCAGCTTGCGGGTGAAGCAGCCGAGCACCACGGCAGGGAAGATCTGTCCGATCCAGATACCGCCAAGCAACTGCATCTCGATCGCATACGAAGAGGAGGCCAGAAGCACAAAGATCAGCGCTCCGAACTTGATGACCAGAGAGACGATCTTGGCCGTATTGGACTCCTGCGCAGGAGTCAGATGACGGCCAATGACCTCCGCCAGCAGATTACGGGTAAAGAGATTGGCTGCAGCGATCGACATGATGGCTGCAGGTACGAGGGCGCCGATGCCGATGGCAGCAAGGCAGAAGCCTGAGAACCAGCCAGGAAACATCGACACGAAGAGCGTCGGGACAACGGCGCTGCTATCCAGCGTGCCGGCAGCGGTCTTCGGTGCAATGCCCGCAGTCAGTGCGACATATCCAAGCAGCGCGATCAGCCCGAGAAGGAAGCTGTATGCAGGCAGCAGCGCGGCGTTACGGCGTACGACGTTGGCGCTCTTCGCTGAAAGCACACCCGTGGCAGTGTGCGGGTAAAGCATCAGCGCAATGGCCGATCCGATTGCCAGCGAGGAGTAAGCCAGGTATTGCGGCGGCTTCAACAGCAGAGAGCCTGCAGGCTTATGGGTTGCAAGCGCCGCCGCAGCCGTAGAGAAGATATGTCCGTAGCCACCGAGCTTGAGCGGAAGAACAATGATGGCGGTAAAGACCATCACGTACAGCATGATGTCCTTCACGATGGCGATGATTGCGGGCGCGCGCAGCCCCGAGGAATAAGTGTAGGCGGCAAGGATAATGAATGCCGCTACCAATGGCCACTCGCCATGTACGCCCATAGCAGCGATCACCGCCTGCATACCGACGAGCTGCAGCGCGATATATGGCATCAGCGCCAGAATTCCGGTAACGCCGATGGCGATGGTCAGCGCACGGTTTCCAAAGCGTCCGCGGACGAAGTCAGCGAAGGTGACATAACCATGGCGATGGCTCACAGCCCACAGCCGGGGCAGGACCATCATCATGTACGGATAAGCGATGATGGCGTAGGGCACCGCGAAGAAGGCCATGGCGCCACCACCATACAACGCCGAAGGAACGGCGATGACGGTATACGCGGTATAGAGATCGCCACCGATGAGGACCCAGGTGATCCATGTGCCGAAGCTGCGGCCGGCCAGGCCCCACTCTTCCAGCGAATGAATGCCGCCGTCCGGACGCCGCCAACGGGCGGCCCAAAATCCAGCGAGCGTGACAAGGACGAAGAAGGCGCAGAAGACGGCCAGGGCGGTCGTATGGATAGTCGCAGGCATGGGCACAGGGTTCAGGGTGAGGGTACAAGGTGCATGCCCGGCGGTGCAAGCTTAGGTACATCCTAGAGCTCGATTGCTTCGCCACCCCAGCTTGCCGGATCGATATCTTCAATCGTCTGAGTGAAGTCCCAGACCTGCCCGAAGGGATCCTGCAATGTACATTGGCGTTCGCCATACATGTGGGTCTGAGGATCTCTTAACGCAATCGCTCCATGCGCGATAGCGTTTGCAAAGAGTTCATCGATCCGGTCAGTACGCACCATGATCGAGACGCTCCGCGCTGGCTCAACTTCCGCCTGATGCAGGATGATATGTCCACCCGAAGCATGCATCTGGATGCGATGGTTGCCACCGACACGCAGACGTTCCCGAAATCCAAATGCCGTCTTCAGCCACGCTGCTACCGCCACGATGTCTGGAAAGCGAAGGACTGGAATCACCGAAGTGGGCGGAGCAGATCGATTGGTCATGGTTGTCAGCGGGATGAGCTGCTCGGTGTATTCCACTCGTTGATGACGATGCCTAGCTCGTTGAGCGTCTGCATGGCCTTTTCCATATTGCGGCGGATGGTCGGTCGCACGGCGAGTGGGGCGTCATGTGCCTCCTCGATTGCGATGACGCGGCCATAAGGCCAGGCAGCGCGAGGAATGGCATTGAGCGCCGCGGGAAGATCGGCAACGCGGATGGTGAGCTCCTGCTTGCGCGCGGCCACCGGCCGGATCATCGTGCCCTTACCGTACTCGGAGGGGTTCGCGTCCGCCATCAGTACGTGAAGCGAGACCATGTTCTCCTGCACGGTGATCGCCGGGTTCTCCCAGTTAGAAAGATCCTGGATGGTGAGGTAGCGGTTCTTCGAAGGAGGAGGAATCTCGCGGTCGAGCTCAACACGGATCTCTTCCATCTGCTGACGGTCGAGGGTGCTGCCCATGCCAAGACTGGCGGCCGATGCACTACTGCGGCAGCCATTAAGGAGAGGCAGGGAGAGGGAGACGGCGAGAAGGGCAACGAAGAGCTTCAACACAATATCTAGAATAGCAAGGCCGTACAATAGAGCCTTATGATCAAGGGGTTGACGCTGGTGCGGAGCGTGCCTTCCGCCAAGGATTTTGAGCGGTTGACGAGTCTTTTTGAGGCGCTTGGGTTCGAGCCCGGAAAAGGCTGGGAGCTGGACGGAGGCAAGGGTGCTCCGTTCCGTGCGCCGCTGGGGAATATCGAGTTTGTGACCGGCAGGGAGCCCAAAGCTCCGCCGCTGCTGGTAGAAGTAACCCAGCTTGACGGTGTCTACGAGGCCGTTAAGGCATGGGCTGCGGCAAATGAAGCGCCCGCGCCGACCGAGATTGCTCTGCAACCCTGGAAGTCGCGCCTGTTTACCGCCGAGCCGGTTGGCGGCATGACAATCGGCTTTTGGGAGTGGGACGACCCGGTCAAGGGCAAGCCGGTTGCTATCGAAGGCGACCTGATTGCTACCGGCATGAAGTTCGCCATTGTCGTGGCTCGCTGGAATGCCGTCATTACCGATCGCCTGCTGCAGGGCTCGCTCGATGGGCTGCTGCGCAGTGGCGTTAGCCGTAGCGATATCGAGATCGTTCGCGTGCCGGGATGCTGGGAGATCCCTTCGGCGGCACGTACGCTCGCAGAACAGAAGCGTTTTGACGGCATCATTACGCTGGGGCTGCTGCTGCGCGGCGAGACCGCACACTACGAGGCCATCTACAACGAGGTGGCGCGGGGAATCGGGCAGAGTCAGCAGGAGACCGGGATTCCGCACGCTTTCGGCGTGCTGACCTGCGAGACACTGGAGCAGGCTCTGGACCGTGCTGGCGTGAAGGCGGGCAATAAGGGATTTGAAGCAGCGATTGCTGCCATTGAAATGGCGTCGATCCGTAAGAAGGTAGGTGCCTGATGGCAGCAGGAACACGTCGTAAAGGCCGCGAAATGGCGATGCAGATGCTCTACCAGAGCGATCTAGGCAAGCAGACTCCGGAACAAGTCCGCAAGGTCTTCTGGAGCTCGCGGGAAGAGAAGGAAGTCGATGAGGAGGCCCGCGGATTCGCCGAAGATCTCTTTCGCGTTGCCACGGAACGGCAGGACGAGATCGACAAGCTGATTGAGAGCCATTCGGAGCGGTGGAAGCTGGAACGCATGGCCGTCGTCGATCGCAACCTTCTGCGGATGGCTACCGGTGAACTGTTAGCCTTTCGTGCAACGCCCGCGCCAATCATCATCAATGAGGCACTCGAGATCGGACGCAAGTACTCGGCCCCGGAGAGCATCAACTTTCTGAACGGAGTGCTGGACGCGATCGCAAAAGAAGTTCTGGAGAAGCGTTTGCAATAGAGAAGTGGTGCTGGGAATCGATCGTAAATAAGAAACGCCCGGAACCTTCCGGGCGTTTCTCTTTGGAGCATGTTCCCTGGTTATTGGAAGGTACGCGGCTTGGCAGCGATCAGGTCAGGCACGGAGTACCCGCTGCCGCTGAAGGCCGGAAGCTTGGGATCGAGCTGACGGGTATCGCTGTAAGCCGCCGTTCCCTTGGTAAGGAGGTGGACCTGGTTGTCGCCTGCCGTGCTGACGAAGAAGGTTGCGTCATCGGCGCTGAACACACCACTTACCGGGGCGGTGGGTGCCGATTTGCCGGAGGTGGTTGCCAGAGCAATGTTGGAGACCGTTCCCGTCGAAGGAAAGTAGGCCGGGACTACGGGAGATGCCGTTGCCCCCGCAGAGTAGGTCACAAAAGCAACCGTTGAATTTGAGGCCGGAACGATGCTTGTAACCGCCGTTCCGCTAGCGGTCGTGGCATAGGTGTTCAGGCTGTTCTGCGTGAAGTTGGGAACAGCACCACTGGCCGTGGGGCAGGCTCCTCCTTGCGTCGAGCCTCCGATCGGCATGGAGACGCCGATGTCGGTGATCTGGGGAACGCCCGAGAGCATCCGTGCGCCAAGGATATGAGCGCCATCGTTCGTTGCGGCGATGCGATCCAGAGGAGCTGCGACCGTGCTTGCCGTGCCTCCCGCGATGGGAAAGTACTCGATGGAGCTTACGGCGGTGCCGGAGTAGGTGGTCTTATGGCAGTACGTGTGGCCGACCGTGGCTGTCGAGCCGGCGAAGTAAGCGCCAACCGACGGTACGGTAACAGCAACATCGTTTACGGCCGTGAGACCGGAGTTGTCGATAACGTGCCAGCCGGCAGGCGTGGAATAGGTGATGAGCTGGTTATCCGCCGTCGTGATGTACACGGTCGTGCTGTCGGTTGACCATGCAGCGAGGGTCGCTACACCGCCATAGGTGGAGCTGACGACACCGGCAGAAGTGTATAGGTAGATGAGCTTACGGCTTGGATCGGTGATGACGACCGTACCTGAGTCCGGCGAGACCGAGATCACTCGGCCGGAGATGGAGGTGTCTTCCTTGGTGATGGCATTCGAGGTCGCATTCAGCGTAATGATCTCGTTGCTGGTGCCCAGGTACAGGGCCGCTCCATCAGTCGAGAGCTGCATCGAGTTCGGCACGTACGGCAGACGGAGAGTGGCGCCGAGGTTGCCGGTCGTCATGTCGATCTGCGTGACGTATTGCGACTGCGTGCTGGCCAGGTACAGATAGTTGCTGCTCAGACCGGTTGTGGTGACGCTGATGTTATTCGACGCGACCGGTTTTCCATTGCCGAAGAGGCCCACGCGGTCCGTCGGGGACGGATTACATGTCGGCGGCAAGCAGAACGCCGTAATCGCCGCAGCGCCGGGAAAGGTCGGGGTAACGGAACCGGTGGCCGCCGGAATGGTGCGGGGTGTCGTGGAGACGTAGGTCAGCGTCAGATTGGTGAGCGTCGTGTTGTTCTTGTCGAGCACCGTTGCCGTGATCGGCTGCGTGGTGTTCGGGTTGACATTGACGCTCGTGGAGCTGCTGCCCGGGATGTTCAGGGCGATGCTGGTCGGCGGGCAGGTGGAGAAGTAGCCCGCCGTCGAGGTCGCATTCGAGATACTGGCCGTAATGAGAGTCGATCCAGGCTGAGCGGCGGTTGCTACACCATTTTCATCAATGGTCACGATGCCGGAGGTTTGTGCGGCAAAGGTAAATTTACCAACGATGCTCGAGCTGATCGCATTGCCAGACGTGTCAAATGCATCAGCCGCGAGGGTGATTGCTTTCCCTTGGGATACGCAATCCGTCTGAGATATCCCAGTCAGGGCAACACTGCCGATGATGGGATGCACATAAACAGTAACCGAATTACTGGTCGCGCCACCGGCGCTGGCGGTGACGGTCGCGGTTCCCGTGAGGCTGGTGCTGTTGCAGTAGGTGTAATCTGCAATGCCGCCGGCGCTGTTACGGTTCCAGCTTCCGGCGCAGAGGCGTCCGGTGGACGGATTCACATCAACCAGCGTGTGGGTCGTATCCGAGCTTGCATAGGTGAAGTTGCTGACGCTGACACTGTTGCCCTTGCAATCAGTGGCGCTGGCGGTGCCAACGCTACCCATCTGTCCACTGGACAAAGAAACGCCGGTCAGGCGGGGTTCAAGGTTAATGGTGGTGATCTGGCCGGTCAACATACCGGAATCGCCGCCGTTACAGTAGACGGCACTGCTCTTATTGCGCGAGCATCCCGTGATCGAGACACTGACAGGAATAAAGAACATCACCAGAAAAGCAAGAAGAACAAACCGCCGCATTCAACCTCCCCGTTCGGCAGGAATCTGCGCCGAACGGTCCATACCGCCATTGCTTGGAATTCCTAAGCTTCAGTGTAAAAGGTGACGGGTAGAGCGGCAAATGGTAAGCAGCAGGTCTTCCTCTTGAAAACATTGCCACCACGAGTCATTCGTCGCAACTCCGTCACACCCGTGTGTCGATCTTGAACTTGCTCGCTATTGCATCGCGCTGCTCGAATCAGTTTTTGCGGGCATCTTTTCTTCAAACCAGCGCAGAGTCCGCTCCAGCCGGTCGGTATTATGCCCCGAATCGGCGAAATGATGACCTTCTCCGGGATAGACGATGAGTTGCGTGGTCACTCCGAGGTCGCGCAACGCGTGCCACATCTCAAATGACTGCGGCATGGGGCACTCGCCATCAGAGTCACCCACAATGATCAGAGTGGGAGTCTTTACATTTTTGATGTAGTTGATCGCCGAAGATTTGGCGTACACCGCCGGATCGTCGTAGACCGACGATCCAAAGAAGGGAATCATCCACTGGTCGATCGAGTTTTCTCCATAGTAGCTCTGCCAGTTGGAGATGCCAGCCCCGGAGACTGCTGCCTTGAAGCGATTGGTCTGGGTGATGGAGAACATGGTCATAAATCCGCCATAGCTCCAGCCCATAACACCGACGCGCTCCGTGTCGACGGGAAATCGCTTTTCGACTGCATCAAGGCCTGCCAGGATATCGCGCAGATCGCCATATCCGAAGTCCTTGCGGTTGGCCTGGGTGAATGACTCTCCCTGGCCATAGGAACCACGTGGGTTGGGTTGGAAAACAAAGTAGCCCAAGGCTGAGAAGAGCGCCGGCTCGCCGCCATAACGGGAGGTGATCTCAGAGGAGGGGCCGCCGTGGACGGAGACGATAAGGGGATACTTCTTACCCGGATCGTAGTTGGCAGGCAGGGTCAGCCAGCCCTGCACGTCGAAGTTGTCGTTCTTCCACTCGATGGACTCGGCCCTACCGTTCAGCGGCTTCAATGTGTCATTGAGGTGCGAGATCTGCTTCAGGTTCTTCATTTCGCCCGCCCAGACTTCCGGAGCCATATTCAAAGACTGGCGAATGAGCGCCATCTTCTTGCTTGGTATGGAGACAGAGACCGACATGGCCGACTGGCCGGAGGCGATCGATTCCGGCAGCGTGAGGTGATAGATCGGCATATCCGAGCCGGAGGTGGAGAGAATGCCAAGATGAGCCTGTCCGCGCTGGTGTTCGCTCACCACGAGGTGGGTGTTGTCAGCCCAGTCGATCCAGGAGGGAGTCGATTTGCGCCCTTCGGTGATGTTCCGGGCGTCCCCACCCGTTGAGGGAACGAGGTAGACATCGCCGCCGTTCGAACCTTCGTCAGACATCAGGCCGCCGATAAAGGCGATCGTCTTACCGTCGGGTGAGAAGCGGGGAACTGCGATCTGGAGTCCATGGAGCGGTCCCGGAGCCTTTTGAGGGTCGACCACGACCGAAGGAGCGGTGTAGTAGGCTCTGCATCCCAGCCCATCGCAGGCTTCTCCTGCCTTTTTGAGAGACAGGTTATAGAGCTTGGCTACCCACCAGTTGTTTTCTCCCGGAGGATTGGCCGCGATAAAGACGATGTTCTGCGAATCGGATGACCAGGAGAACTCATAGACATGCAGATTGGCAGGTGTGACGGCGTACTGCAGGCTGCGGTCGACAAGATCAACCTTCTCGACCCGCTGGATCTCGATGCCATCTTCGCCGATCACGCCGGCTGGAGGTTTCATGGCCGAGGTCGCTCCCGCCGTACGGGTGGCATTCTCGACAAAGAGAAAAGCGACGGAGTGTCCGTCAGGAGAGAAAGCCGGTTTGGCAAGCGCTCCCTTTAAGGTCGTGAGCTGTTGGAATCGGTTGTCGGATGCAGTCCAGAGGTAGAGCTCCCACTGCTTCTGGCGTTTACCGTCCGGGGAACAGTTAGAGAGAAAGGCCAGGGTCTTCGAGTCCGGACCCCAGGTTGGGCTCTTGCTGGCGCAGGCGGGTTTCAGTTCATTGCCACCGGGCGACAGAATACGGTCTTCCCCTCCGCCATTGGAGGCGGAGAGGTGCAACTGATCACCGGCCGTGCTAGGCGCAACCCACGCAACATAGTTCCCGTCGGGGGAGAGCATGGAGGCTGAAGGCGTCCGGACCCGGGCAAGGTCCGCAAGCAGTTCCGCGATACGAGAGCTCTCCAGCGCCGGCAGAAGTGCGGCGGAGAACAGGATAGCGGCGGCGATCGTACGCATACGTCTCAGAATAGTGGCTGGGAACCGCGAGTGGAAATGGTTCATATTCCGTTTATGGAAGAGAATCAGTTAGACGCTCCCAGCGTCTCTTGAGAAAGAGGAACTCCTTTTTGAAAACAACTCTGGCGCGTTGTACGCGGTTCGTCGGTTCCCTCGTGCTTGCGGGCGGTATAGTCCTTTCACCGGCGATATATGGAGAGGAAGCGGCTTCTTCTTCGCTTCCGGATTCGCCCCAGCCGCAATCGCAGGCAATGGTCCATCCTGATAACGGTCAGCAAACCAAGCGGATTCTCGGCGTTTTGCCCAACTTCCGCTCGGTGTCGGCGGATCAGGTGTTGCTGCCGCTCTCGCCGCAGGAGAAGTTCAAGCTGATGGCACAGGACAGCTTCGACTATTCGGCATTCGCCTATGTCGGCATCATGGCCGGGGTTGGCTTGGCCCAGAACTCCTATCCGGAGTTTCACCAGGGCACTGCAGGATACGGACGCTACTACTGGCATAGCTTTGCCGATAATGTAGGCGGCAACCTGATGTCAGAGGCGGTGGTCCCGGCGATTGCGCGGCAGGACCCGCGTTACTACACCCTGGGACATGGTGGGCTGGTAAAGCGGACAGGTTATTCGCTCTCACGGCTGGTTGTGACGCGTACGGATAGTGACCACCGCAGATTTAATTTTGGAGAGGTGGTCGGCAATGGCGCCGCGGCGGGGATCGCCGATCTGTATTATCCCAGCCGGGAACGGACCTGGACCAAGACCGGCCAGCACTGGGTTACTTCCGTCGCCCTGGATGGCGTGAGCGATTTAATCAAGGAGTTCTGGCCCGACGTCAACCACAGGCTCTTTCACTCCCACTGAAAACTGTGTGATGGCGGTCGGCCGTCCGGCCCCAACAAAATTGACTCTTTTTGCACTTCTTGGTATTGTTTGGAGGTTCCGCGTATTTCCGGAACTCGTCCGTGTGTGGGCAGAAGTGAGCCCCCGGCGGCGGGTAGGGCAGAAAAAGCTCTGTGCGGGGAGGGATCACTGGGGATAACCGGTGGAAAACCCTGTGCGAAATTCCGGATAGAATAGAGATATCGCAATGTCGAGGTGGATAGCCTTGACGGATGCGAACCCCTCGATCGAGCCTGCGACACCCTCCTCCCTGGATGGGCTATGTGGGCCGGAACAGCGAAACGGAGTCGGGCTGGTCTGCGGAATGCTTTGAGTGAAAGCTCAGGGTGTGTTTGCGGGCGGAGAGACCTGGCCACCGTCGACTGTTATTCGCTTGGTTGGTTTGGTGGTGCCCCTTGGCTGCGGGATGGGCCGTGGGTAATAGGAATGCGAAGCTGTGGGCTTCGTCTGGATGCCGGGAACGGTGT
Source organism: Acidobacteriaceae bacterium (assembly GCA_013361705.1). Taxonomy (GTDB): domain Bacteria; phylum Acidobacteriota; class Terriglobia; order Terriglobales; family Acidobacteriaceae; genus Terriglobus. The sequence continues at coordinate 3,437 of JABFXN010000006.1, read as the reverse complement.
CTGGAGATTTTGCGCGAGTGCGCAAGGTTTTGGTTGGACGGCGGTTCTGGGGCTTATTGCGGGCTCCGGACTTGCCGGTTAAGTAGTTTGGAAGCGATTTGCAAGGAGTTTTAGAGTGCCTACGTTTCATCAGCTCGTGAAGAAGGGCCGCACGGCGCCCCGCTACAAGACGGCCAGCCCCGCGCTGCAGGGTTCGCCCCAGCGTCGTGGAGTCTGCACCCGTGTGTACACCCAGACCCCGAAGAAGCCGAACTCGGCTCTGCGTAAGGTGGCTCGTGTCCGCCTGACGAACGGAATCGAAGTGACGACGTATATCCCGGGCATTGGCCACAACCTGCAGGAGCACTCGATTGTGCTGATCCGCGGTGGCCGTGTGAAGGATCTACCGGGTGTTCGTTACCACGTCGTGCGCGGCACGCTGGATTCGGTTGGCGTTGCCAATCGTAAGCAAAGCCGTTCGAAGTACGGCGCCAAGCGTCCGAAGGCCGCTGCGAAGTAGTCGTTGAGTTTTAACCGCCAAGGGCTGCGGATGTGGCCTGAGGCAAAAGCCTGGCTGCTTGAGAAGTTGACGGCTCCAGGGGAAGAAGAGGAAGAGAAGGAATGCCACGTAAAGGTCATATCTCGAAGCGGGAAGTTGCTCCGGATCCGGTGTACAGCTCCACCCTGGTAACGAAGTTTGTGAACAGCATGATGTGGGGCGGCAAGAAGTCGACTGCCCAGAACATCTTCTACGAGAGCATGAAGAACCTCGAGGCCAAGGGTGGCGATGAGGCGATCAAGCTGTTCAAGAAGGCCGTGGAGAACGTGAAGCCCCTGCTGGAAGTGAAGAGCCGCCGCGTGGGCGGCGCCAACTATCAGGTGCCGATCGAAGTGAACCCGGAGCGTCGTACTTCGCTCGCAATCCGCTGGCTGGTGACCTATAGCCGTTCGCGTGGTGAAAAAGGCATGGTCGATAAGCTGACCGCCGAGCTGCTGGATGCGGCTAATGGTCGCGGCGCCGCGATGAAGAAGAAGGAAGACGTTCATCGCATGGCTGAGGCGAACAAGGCCTTCGCTCACTATCGTTGGTAGTTTTCGTCTGCGGCGGGGTAATACCCGCCGCAGCCAAGAAGTAAGAGTCGTACCGGTGCAGCAATGCGCCGGAGTCAACTAGGAAGCAACCGCGAGCGAAAGCTCGCAGAAGAGAAGAACTAAAGTGGCACGCACGATTTCGCTGGACAAATGCCGCAACATCGGCATCATGGCCCACATCGACGCCGGTAAAACGACAACGACGGAGCGCATCCTGTTTTATACGGGTGTGAACCATCGCATCGGTGAGGTGCACGAAGGCACTGCGACCATGGACTGGATGGAGCAGGAGCAGGAGCGCGGCATCACGATTACCTCGGCTGCGACGACCTGCTTCTGGAATAAGTACCGCATCAATATCATCGATACCCCCGGCCACGTGGACTTTACGGCTGAGGTAGAGCGTTCGCTGCGCGTGCTGGACGGCGCCGTCGCCTGCTTCGATGCTGTTGCCGGTGTCCAGCCACAGTCTGAGACGGTGTGGCGTCAGTCTACCAAGTACCGCGTTCCGCGTATTTTCTTCATCAACAAGATGGACAAGAACGGCGGCGACGCCGAGCATGCAACCCAGACCATCAAAGACCGTCTGGGAGCCAAGGCCGTGATGCTGCAGATTGCCGTCGGAGCCGAGGCGAACTTCAAGGGTGTGATTGACCTGGTTGAGATGCGCGCCATTCTGTGGCACGACGAGACCATGGGCGCCAAGTACTCGGTCGAAGAGATTCCCGAGAACCTGAAGGAGAAGGCGACTGCCTTCCGCAATCAGCTGATCGAAACGGTTGCCGAGAGCGATGACGCTCTTCTGGAGAAGTTCCTGGAAGGTCAGGAGCCGACGGTCGACGAACTGAAGTCTGCCATCCGTAAAGCCACCATCGGTATGCATATCTTCCCGGTTCTGATGGGTTCATCCTTCAAGAACAAGGGTGTGCAGACGCTGCTGGATGCGGTTGTCGACTACCTGCCGAGCCCGCTCGATATTCCTCCGATTGAGGGTATTGATCCCGATAATCCAGAGAAGAAGCTGGTTCGCAAGTCGGATGACAATGAGCCGCTGGCTGCCCTGGGCTTCAAGATTATGACCGACCCGTTTGTTGGTCAGCTGATCTTCATCCGTGTGTACTCGGGCGGTCTGAAGGCCGGCGACACGGTGCTGAATCCGCGTACCGGCAAGACCGAGCGTATCGGCCGTCTGCTGAAGATGCACGCCAACAAGCGTGAAGAGATTACGGAGATCCTGGCCGGCGATATCTGCGCCGCCGTGGGCCTGAAGAATCTCGTCACCGGCGACACTATCTGCACAGAAAAGAGCCCGATCGTCCTCGAGTCCATCGACTTCCCGGATCCGGTTATCTCAGTCGCCGTTGAGCCGAAGACCAAAAGCGACCAGGAGAAGATGGGCCTGGCGCTGGCCAAGCTGGCGCAGGAAGATCCTACCTTCAAGGTTCACACCGATCCTGATTCCGGTCAGACCATCATCTCAGGTATGGGCGAGCTTCACCTCGAGATCATCGTCGACCGCATGATGCGTGAGTACAAGGTCGAAGCGAACGTCGGTAAGCCGCAGGTTGCGTATCGTGAAACGATCCGTCAGCCGGCTGAAGCGGAAGGTAAGTATATCCGTCAGACCGGTGGCTCGGGTAACTACGGCCACGCCAAGATCCGTATCGCGCCGAATGAGCCTGGTAAGGGCTATGAGTTCTCGAACGACATCAAGGGCGGTGTGATTCCGAAGGAATACATCAAGCCGATCGACCAGGGTATCCAGGAAGCGCTGCAGGGCGGTGTGCTTGCCGGCTTCGAGATGGTCGACATCAAGGTCTCGCTCTACGACGGCAGCTACCACGACGTCGACTCGAACGAAATGGCCTTCAAGATCGCCGGTTCCATGGCCTTCAAGGAAGCCGCCAAGAAGGCTAAGCCGGTACTTCTGGAGCCGATGATGGCTGTCGAAGTGACGGTGCCCGAGGACTATATGGGTACTGTGATCGGCGACCTGAACTCCCGCCGCGGACGTATCGAGGGTATGGAGATGCAGGGCGGCCAGCAGGTGATCAAGGCGACGGTTCCTCTGTCGACCATGTTCGCTTACTCGAACAACCTGCGTGGATCGACACAGGGACGCGGCAACTTCTCGATGCAGTTTGCACACTACGAAGAGGCTCCGCGCTCGGTATCGGAAGAGATTATCGCCAAGGTACAGGGCAAGCAGTAAGCCTGCAGTCAAAGACAGATTCAAGAATTCTTAGAAGCTAAGGACGGAGAAGAAGATGGCGAAGGAGAAATTTGACCGGTCGAAGCCGCACGTAAACGTGGGAACGATTGGACATATCGATCACGGTAAGACGACGCTGACGGCAGCGATCACG
>JABFXN010000237.1 GCA_013361705.1 Acidobacteriaceae bacterium | reverse complement strand
GCTTGAAGTCGGCTACAACGAGGGTTGGAACCTCTATATCGCCCGTACCGTCCTGCTGCACCAGCCGCTCTACGCCGAGCGTTTCGGGTGGCACACGGTTAACTATCCCGCGCTGTCGTTTTATATCTCTGCCTGGCTCTCGCACCTGACCGGCGATCTGCTCCATACCGGCCGTACCTTATCTATCGTTGGCCTGGTCTGCTCCGCGCTGCTTCTGGCTGCAATGGTCCGGCATCTCGCAGGATCGCGCTATGCCGCCGTCTTCACCGCGCTGCTCACCGTCAGCGTCGTCTGCGCCTCTGCCCCCAGCTACATCGGGCAGTATGATCCCCAGCTCTTTGCCACGCCATTCTTTCTCGCAGCACTCTATCTCTATCTGCGTTTTCGCGAACGTCCAGCGGCGATTGTCTTCATCGCGTTGCTCTTTGTCTTCGCGGGGAACATTAAGCACAACCTCATCGACATTCCGCTGGCGGTTACGCTGGATCTTTTGCTGGCACGCCGTTGGCGTGGACTAAGTCTCTTCCTCGGCACGGCAATACCAGCCACTGTGTTTTCGCTGTGGATCAACCAGCACTTCGCAGGTTCGGCATCCCTTACTAACCTGCTCGCAGGCCGCGGATACTCCCTGCATCATGCCTTCGACAACGGCATCGGCACCCTTGGTCCGCTGATTCCTCTCCTCGTGCTCGCCGGCATCACAGCATGGCGCTCGCGCCGATACCCTGCACTTCGCATCACCGGAATCTGGCTCGCGTGCGCGTTTGTATTGAATCTCTTCTTTGCCGGAGGAGTCGGCGTCGCGACCAACTCCCTCTTCGACACACTGCTCGCCATGGTGCTGCTGGTTGGCATCTTCCTCGATGAAGTGCGCGAGGCTGCGCCGCCATTGACGTATCTGCCGATAGCCATCGCTGTTTGGCCGTTGCTGCCGCTCTTCATTACCAACGAAACCAGTCTTCCGATTCGCGATCTCAGACATCTTCGGCAACAACAACAGACGTATCGCGAATCACTTGCGCTGTTGCAGCAAACTCCCGGACCCGCTATCTGCGAGTCGCTGCTGCTCTGCGCCGAAGCCGGAATGCCCTACATCTACGACCCGTTCAACGCAACACGCTTCATCCAGCTGGGCAAACTCGATCTGTCACCGCTCTACAGCCAACTCGCAAACCGCCAATTTGCCGCCGTACAACTGAACAAATCGATCGATCTCACCAAAGCCGATACCGATGCCAATCGGTTCACTCCGGAGATGCTTGAGATCATTCGCAAGCACTACACACCGGTGATGCAACGTGACGGTGTCCTCATCCTCGTTCCAGCTCACTAAAGATCCACTGGGCAAGTCTTTCCGGTTACTGGGTATCCCGGAACAGAAAACCTGCTCTAACCGGTAGCCCCGTCTATGTTGTTTCCGACCTATTCAACTATTCCACTATTCCACCATTCCACCATTCAACTCAGAGCTCCCCTTCCACGTAGAATCAAAGCTGCATGTCCAGCCGTTTTGTAAGAGCCTGCCTCCGTCAGTCCGTTGATCGCACACCCGTCTGGTTCCTTCGTCAGGCCGGCCGCTATATGCCGGAGTACATGGCCGTGCGCAAGCACCACTCGCTGCTTGAGATCTGCCGCACACCGGAGATCGCCGCCGAGGTCACCATCACAGCGGCCGAGCGCCTGGGTGTCGATGCCGCCATCATCTTCGCGGACCTGCTGCTGCCGCTTACCCCCATGGGCCTGGACTTCGAGTTCGTCAATGGCGAAGGCCCCGTCGTGCACACGCCTATCCGCTCCGCTGAGCAGATTGCAGCCCTGCGTACCGACCGTGCGGAAGAGCTCCAATATGTCGCCCGCGCCATCGAGAAGGTCTGCACCCACTTCGCGGCTCCCCGTCCGGATGGCGATGAGCTCGGCATCATCGGCTTTATCGGCGCACCCTTTACCCTGGCCAGCTACATGATCGAGGGTGGCGGTTCCCGGAACTACATCGAGGCCAAAAAGCTGATGTACGGCGATCGCGGCGCATGGGACCTGCTGATGGACAAGCTCGTCACTATCCTCATCCCCTATGCGAAACAGCAGGTGGAGGCAGGCGCGGACGTCATCCAGATCTTCGACTCCTGGGCGGGAGCTCTCTCCGTCTCCGACTATCGCGAGTATGTACTCCCGTCCACCACGCGCCTGGTACAGGCCGTTCAGGCTATGGGTGTTCCCGTCATCTACTTCGGCGTTGATTCAGCCTCGCTGCTGCCGCACATGAAGCAGACGGGAGCCGATGTCCTCGGTCTCGACTGGCGTATTCCCGTCGACGAAGCCCGCACGCTGTTAGGCGACAACGTTGCTGTGCAGGGGAACCTGGATCCCATCACCCTGTTCGCGCCGCAGGATGTTCTCAAGCAGCGCACTGAAGAGATTCTTCGCCGCAACGCGGGCCAACCCGGCCATATCTTCAACCTCGGACACGGCATCGTCCCTGGTACACCGGTCGAAAATGTCATCGCCGTCGCCGAGTGGGTCAAGCAATTCCAGCTCTAAATGGGCAGCGCACTAAAATAGAAAGCGATGCACGCGATTCTTCTGCTCGCTCACGGCACGCCGGATACTCTCGGCGAGATGAAAGCCTACCTAGACCTCGTAACCTCTGGTCGCGGGGTTCCCGATTACGTCGTCGAAGAGCTGCAACACCGCTATGCCGAGATCGGCCTTCGCGAAGAGCCCGGCCCTGAACTGCCGCACCTGACCCGCTGGACGATGAAACAGGCGGAACTACTGCGCACAAAGATCAGCGAGCCGGTTTACGTTGCCATGCGCAACTGGAAGCCGTTGATCGCTCCCGTGATCGAGCAGATGAAGGTAGACGGCATCACTTCGGCACGCGTCATCTGCCTGGCCCCGCAGAACTCGCGCACCTCCATCGGTCTTTACAAACGCGATCTGATGAAGGCCCTGGGTGAAACTCCCGCCATCCAGATCGACTTCGTCGAAGGCTGGCATAACCACCCGAAGCTGATTGAGGCCTTCGCCGATCGCCTGCTGCATTCGCGTGTTCCTCAGGTATCGATCAAGGCCGACGGCAAGCAGGCAGTCCTGTTCACGGCGCACTCCGTTCCCTCTCGCACGGTCCAGGGCGATAACCCAGATCCCTATGCCGACGAGGCTAAGGACACAGCCGCCCTGGTTGCAGAGAAGGCCGAAGTTCCAGACAGGTACTTCGCCTTTCAGTCACAGGGCGCCAGCGGAGGCCCCTGGCTTGGGCCCACGGTCGAAGACTCGCTGCGCTCGCTGAAAGATCGTGGCTATGACGAGGTCGTGCTGCACCCCATCGGCTTCGTCTGCGACCACGTCGAGGTGCTCTACGACATCGACATCGCGTTCAAGCAGTTTGCCGCGGCGCGCGGTGTGACGCTCACGCGCACGGA
>JABFXN010000025.1 GCA_013361705.1 Acidobacteriaceae bacterium | reverse complement strand
AGGCCATCCGGCAGAAGAAAAACCCCGGTCAGTAAGAGAAAAAGAATCGCAAGCAGACGATATCCGCGCGAAGCGGGCGTGCAGGGGGACATAGACACAGATGCTCCTATGGCATGAGCAGGCACGTGCCGAGACTGGAGCTCTTACACGCGTCTCATTGTGTTGATTCAGTTGTAAGGAAGAAGCGTAACCGCGAGAGGGACACGAAACGTGTTTCCTGCAAGGCGAGTGCGGCAGCGATCAACGACAACAACAAAGACAACAATCCTGCCGGAACAGACGAGCCAGTTCTACGGAAGAAAGTCGCATGTGCTGATGATAACGAGAACAGATGAATGCGTCCAGCAAGCGACATTGTCTGCCCACACAATCTTTTGACAGGCCGGAGGAGGTTCTAGTATCTAGGTAACGCGTTTGACGTCCTTTAATCTCCACTCTGAAAAGAGAGCCTCGATGACCCTGTTCTCCAATCTCCGCGTCTGTATGCAACGTACTCTTGCCAGCACGGCCTGTGTCCTGCTGGCCGGAACTATGACAACCGGAGCGACATTGCATGCACAGAAGGCTGCGCCGATGCGCATCTACGTCATCGACGTAGAAGGCGGCCAGTCGACGCTGTTCGTCATGCCGGACCATACCTCGCTGCTGGTAGACACCGGCTTCCCTGGCAATGGCGGACGCGACTCACAGCGCATCGCAGACGCAGCGAAAAAAGCAGGGATCTCTCGGATCGACTACGTGTTGCTCACGCACTATCACCTTGATCATCTGGGCGGTGTACCAGATCTGGTAGCGAAGATCCCGGTTGGCACCTTCATCGACCACGGCGAGAATCGCGAGACCGTCGTTCGGGGCACCGTCCGCAACTATGAGAACTACCAGGCGATGCTGCAGTCCGGGAAGTACAAGCACATCATCGTCAAGCCGGGCGACAAGCTGCCGATTCCGGGCGTTGACCTGACCTTCCTAAGCGCGGCAGGCGAGGTTCTGGACAAACCCCTTCCAGGCGCAGGACAGGCGAATGCAACCTGCTCCGCTCCAGACAACATGCCTGAAGGGATCAATACGCCGGACCAGGCGGAGAACGCACAGTCCGCGGGCTTTGAGATGAACTTCGGCAAGCTTCGCATTCTCGATCTCGGGGACCTGACCTGGGATAAGGAGCGCCTGCTCATGTGTCCTGCCAACAAGATCGGCCATATCAACCTGCTGGTTGTCTCGCACCATGGCTCGAAGCCCAGCTCGAGCCCGGCGTTGATCGATGGCATCACCCCGCAGGTAGCGATCATGGACAACGGCGAACGCAAGGGCGGCTATGTGCCAGTGCTGGATACCATCCGCGCAACTCCAAGCAAGCCTGATCTCTGGCAGTTGCACTATGCACTGGAGGGCGGCGATCAGCACAACACCGGTAAGGCGATGATCGCGAATCTGCTGTCGCCTGAGGGTGAGGCGGCGGCCAAGGAACTGGCAGAGGGAAAGCCGCTGCCTCCGCCTGCACCGCCCGCCAACGATGCGGGCCACAGCATCACTGTTGAGGCCTATGCAAATGGGCGCTTCACTGTGACCAATGGGCGTAATGGCTTCGCAAAAACCTATCAGGCGAAGTAGACGAGATCCAACCAAAGCCGCGCATGCAAATGCGCGGCTTTTTGGCGTCTTCAGGAAGAATTAAGGCCGCGTCGATAGGCTTAAATACGAGCTCATAGAGCCGCTATTTGCTCTTCCCCCTATAACGACGGCCAAGATATACCGACGTTGGGCTTAATAAGCCGGGGCAGAGATAGTAAAGGGTAAAGATGTAACATTTACACGTGCGGAAACGGACTTCCATTCTGGTGTGTTTGGCCATTGCGTTGGCTTTTATCCAGGCGCCGTTTTCCCATGTGCATGAGCACGAGAAGAATGCAGCCCATGCTTCGACTCCATTCCACGCACATTTTTCTCACTCTCATCTCGATAGTCCAGGCACCGGGCCGCAGGTACGCCCCCTCGAGCCTGATGACGATGCGGTAGATCAACCCTGGTTTGCTGCAACTGTTGATCACCTCTCACTGAAGATGGCACTCCCTGAACGAATCTTCGTGCTCGCTGTAGCGGCAGAAGCCGGAGCAGTTGTACCGACTCCGATTGAAGGCGGGCACGACCCACCTCGTATCACCCGCTCCTCACCACGTTCTCCTCCCCAAGCCTGACTCGCTGTCTTGCCACGAATGTATCTTTGAGCCCTGATTTCTCAGGCAACCGTGGCTAAACACCCCTCACGTCGAAATTCGACGGCACAGCGAACGTACAGGCATTTCATGAAAATCCCCATTCGTCCTGCGCTTCTTCTGGGATTGCTTTCCCAGTGCGCGCTTTGCTTGGCTCAAAGCAAGCTCTCAGTGAGTGAGGCTGTCGCTTATGCGCTCACCCACCGCTCCGAACTAGTCAGCAGTGACGCCAGGGTCTCCGCATCGGAGAAGATGCGGCAGCAGGCCAGGCTGATCTCGAATCCGCGCTTTACTTTCCGGAAGGAAGATCTGCGTCCGGAGACCTCCCCGTTCGGGGCCAATTCCCAGACGTATTGGGAAGCGAACCAACTGCTTGAAACTTCTGGAAAGCGCGGTGGCCGCATCGCAATTGCCAGCGCCGGTGTCGAGAAGGCGCGCCTTGAGCGTGAGCTCCAGAGAAGGCAGATTGTCCTGGCCGTCCATGATGCCTATTGGAAAGCGAGAGCTGCGCAGTTACTCGCCGCGCTCTACGAGGAGGATGCCCGCTACTCCCAAGAGCTTATTGGGTACCATCAAGCCCGTTTCCAGGAAGGCAAGATCGCCGAGGTGGATTTGTTGCGCGTTCGCGTGCAAGCGCAGCAGGTGCGCGCCGCCGCGGCCAACGCGCATCTGGATGCGGAAAAAGCTGTGCTGGTTCTGGCACGCGAGATGAACTCCTTCGGATCGGATGGGTGGCAGCTCACCGACGACCTCGAAAACATGGAAGAACCATGGAACATTCCGGCAGGTGCTGATCCAGCCATGTTGCGCCTGGAAGGACAACTTGCACATCAGACCATCACCCAGGCGCAGGCACAAACGAAGCTGGAACGGGCGAACGGCCGCCCGGACCTTCTCTTCACCGGCGGATATAAGCGGGATGTAGAGATCGATACCCCTATCGCCGGGGTGCAATTCGATCTGCCATTCTTCAATCGCAATCAGGGCGCTATCGCTGCCGCCACGGCGGAGACAAACGTTGCCGAGGCTAACTTCCGCGCGACGAGGAACCGTCTGCTGGCAGAACTTGCAATTGCGCGAAAAGAGTATGACCTGCGACGCGACCAATACGTAAATGTCTTTCGTCCCCTACGCGAAGAAGCCGTTCAAATCTCCAACATAAGCCGCGCTGCCTATCAGGCGGGCGGCCTCGATTTGATCCGGCTGCTAGATCGGAAGA
>JABFXN010000337.1 GCA_013361705.1 Acidobacteriaceae bacterium | reverse complement strand
GAAGTAGGATCTGGCGCGTTTGGACTACCATAGCCGCACGCAGTTCCACAGGCTCTTCCGGGCAGTAGCGGAGGAGACTCCCGGAGCTATGCGGCGGCGGCTCCTGTTGGAAAGGGCAGCCTACCAGTTGGCGTATACGGGGATGTCGGTTACGGAGGTCGCCCTGGACGCTAATTTCGGTTCGCTGGAGGCATTCTCTCGAGCTTTCCGGAGGGCTTTTCGGATCTCTCCAAGTCTTTACCGCCGCATGCGCGATCCACACTTTCACCTGCCGTCATCCAACAAAATTCACTTTCTTGCACCGGGATCCCCGACAAAAAGAGGAGGAAATATGGATCTATTCGATCGCTTCGCAGGCAATGATTCCTGGCACACGCGGCGTTTGCTGGAGTATGCGAGCAACTTAACAGAGGAACAACTGGACCGGCCGCTGCCCACAGTCGTAGAACTGCTGCCGTGGCGTGAGTCGAATAAGACGCTGAGACAACTGTTGGAGAACATTATCTTCACCAAGGAGGTGTGGACCGCAGCTCTCTCCGGATCCGAGATGGATACGAAGGGGCCTCCCATGTCTCAGCGCTCTCCGCAGGCGATGTTGCGACGGCTTGAAAAGACCGATGTTGAGCTGCATCGCATTTTGTGTGATGTGCGAAACCGCTCCGCATGGGACGATACGTTCGTCGATGCTCTGTGTGAGCCGGCAGAGACCTTTACGTTCGGCGGCGTCTTCGCCCACATCATGACCTTCAACGCGCATCGCCGCTTGATGGCCCTGGATGCTCTACGCCAACTCGGTGTTCAGACCGAGGGTTTTGGTGATCCCATGGAGTACGAGGAGAGCGTTGCGCCCTGGGACCGGCGCGTCGCTGTCAAAACCCCATAAGAAGGATGTGGCCGGGCTATGTCGAAGGTGCGTCTGGGTAGGTGCGGTTCTTCCATCCGCCGCCGCGCCCCATATGGTGACGAAATGCAGAGGCAACGGTAGCGCTCAGGTAGAACATTGCAACGCCCGGAAGTGCGACTCCCCACAGAGGAGACCTGCCGTAGCGGCGAAGCGTCGGCTGAAAGGCGATCGCCATCATGATCCACGCAGCTGCGGCAAGCATTTTGGTGAGATCGTGCCCGAACAGGGTCAACAGCACCGGCGCCACGTACAGTAATCCCATGCCCGTAATGCAGCCAAGCAGCACAAGTGGAGAATGGCCAAGCTGCACATAGGCAGTGCGCGCAATCATGTTCCATATCTCGCGCCAGTCCGCGTAGACACGCAACGACCGGGCCAGTTCTGCGTGCCCCAGCCAGATCTTTCCGCCTGAAGACTTGATCTGGCGAGCCAGAGCGCAGTCGTCGATCAGATGATGCCGAACGCGTCGTACGCCGTCGATTCGCTCAAGAGCCGTGCGGCGAACCAGCATCGTGCCGCCGGCTGCGCCGGCAATGGTGCGCCGTGGGTCCGCCACCCACGCAAAGGGGTACAGCATCTGGAAGAAGAAGATAAAGGCCGGAATTAGAGCCCGTTCCGCCGGCGTGCTGCAATGAAGGTGCACCATCTCCGAGACGAGGTCCCGGCCGCTTGCTTCGGCTTCGTGCACCAGCGTTGCTACGTGCGTAGATGCATGCTCGATGTCCGCGTCAGTCAGCAGGATATAGTCTGCACTTTGAGCCTCCGGCTGCAGCAGCCCCTGGTGAACTGCCCATAGCTTGCCGCTCCATCCAGCCGGAAGAGGCTGGCCGGAGACGATTGTCAGCCGTCGCTGGTGCAACAGGGACGCGGCGATCTCCGCAGTGCCGTCGGTACTGTTGTCATCGACGAGGATGACGGAAAGCGCTCCTGGATACTCCTGCGCGAGAAGCGAGCTAAGACTTCGTCCGATGTTTTCGGCTTCATTGCGGGCCGGTACAACCACCGTGACCTTCGCACCAGCGGAGGGCGTCTTGATCTCTCGCAGGACAGGACCGGAGTTCCAGAAACGGCCATGGAGTGCAAGCAGGTACAGCCACGCGGCGCAGCAGACAGCGGCAAGAAAAATGATCATCGGCTCGATTTATTGTCTCGCGAGCTGCAGGGTGTGGCTGTGTATCGTACGTTGTACACTCATCGACAACGATCAAACAGGGAGGTTGTATATGCGTCGTGCCTGGATGCGGGCGGCTGCGATTGCTGCTTCTGTACTTGCCTTCGGTTGTGTCACCATCTCATGTTTTGCCCAACAAACTGCTGCCGAGCGCCAGATTCTGTTCGTCTGCGAACACGGGAACGTGAAGAGCCTTATGGCGGCCTCCTACTTCAATCAAAATATCCGCGAGTTCAATCTCCCATACCGGGCGGTGGCGCGTGGGAGTGCTCCCGATTCGACGACCGTGCCCGCCGCCATTGTGCAGGGCCTGGGGCACGATGGCATTGATGTGAGCTCCTTTCAGCCTATGAAAGTGAGCACGTCCGACATTGCTTCCCCCGTCCGTATCATTCTGATCGGAACATCATTACCTGCCAATCTGCACGCGAGCTCAAAAGTCCGGATTGAACAGTGGAACGATGTTCCTCCGGCCAGCGTTGATTTTGAGGCAGCACGGGAATCTCTCAGAAAACACGTTCAGGAACTGATCGCCCAATTACCCAGGCGCTAGGGCAGCGCCGTCCCTACAGCGTTGGAGCGAATACTCGAATTTCCGCGGCTTGCGATCCCTGCTTGCGGATGGCGAGATAGAGCCGGTCCAATTCGGGGGAATAGAGGCCCGTTCGCGCGCCGCTGACGGTTTTCACACGCCCGAGCTCTTCGTAATGATCGGGATCTTTCTGATGGAATACCGAAATCTCGCCGTCCCCTCCAATTGCGTAGATGCGGTGACGGCGCTGGTCTAGGAAAACGTCGTCGCAGTCGCCGACAACCGAGAGGCTCGCGATCCTTTGCCCATGGTCGCTATCAAGGACGATCAACCTTGCAGGAAAACGCGTCACAACGAAGAGCCGGTGGTTCGCTTCATCCAGAGCCATGGGATAGTTAGCAAGCGGACCTCCCGTTCCCCAGGAACCCAGTACTGACCTCGATTTGCGATCGACGACCGTGATCTTTCGGGAACGCGGCAGGTTGACGAAGATCCGTGACCCACCTTTCTCAAGCTGGAACGATTCTGGATGAGCGCCGAGCGAAATATCAGCGAGTTTGGCGCCGTTCTGGTCGAATTCACCCAATGCTCCGGAACCGTAGCCAACCCATAGATGCCCACTCTCTGAGTCATAGCGAAGATTATCAGCATCGTCTCCATACGAGATCGAAGTGAGCGGCTTCCAGGATGCAGCATCGAATGCCCGCACCGATCCATCTTTGCCGTTGGCTACGAAGACCCGGTTCGTTGCGGGAACGAAGGCGACACCTTGGGGCTCAGCTAATCCAGAGATGGTATGAAGCCGTTTCTACTCTCGAAGATCGATGACTTCGAGAGAGTTATTTC
>JABFXN010000251.1 GCA_013361705.1 Acidobacteriaceae bacterium | reverse complement strand
ACTGAATCGCCTCGCCGTCCTTGGGGACCGCAATACCGTTGTAGCTCTCTTGCATGATCAGGATTCTCCGGTAAATTTTTTGCACTTCCAAGGTATCACCCGACAAGAGCACCATGCAAAATTCGCACAAAGGATTCGATTATCGCGCAGCCCGACAAAGCCAGCGAGCCTACCGAAAACGATGGGACGAAAAGCAGATTTCTCCGCTCCCTTCGGTCCCTACGAAATGACAAAAAGAATGCCCCGGACAAGGCCGGGGCATTCGTGCTTTCGCGTTCGGCTGGCTCTTAGAACTGGCCCCACAGAAGCTGGTTGTACACGTCGTGGTGGAACTGCACTTCGCTGCTCTTAACGATGGTGCCCAGCAGGCGCGGGCAACGATCGGCCGAGGCCTGCTTCAGGTCCGCATAACGGGCCTTCACGTCCTCGCCCAGCAGGGTGCTGGTCCACTCCGCATTGCGGAAGTTGTCGAGCGCCGTGTAGATGTTGTCCGGCAGGTAACGCTCGGCCTGACGAAGGTTCTTGATCTTGGAGATCTCGCCATCGAGGCCGGTCTTGAAGCAGGCCAACAGTACGGCGTAGGGGTTGGCATCCGGACCTACCGAACGAACCTCAACGCGGGCCGACTTCTCGTTGCCGATCGGGATACGAACCATCGATCCACGGTCGGTCGCCGAAGCCTTGATCTGGTTCGGAGCTTCGAAGTGGGGATCCAGACGGCGGTAGGAGTTCACGCTGGCATTCAGCAGCAGGCAGATGTCGTTGCCGTGGGTGAGGATGCGGTCAACGAACTTCCATGCCATGGCAGAGATCTTCTCCTGCCCCTTCGGATCCCAGAACAGGTTCTTGCCGCCCTTGGTGATGGAGATGTTGGTGTGCATGCCGCTGCCGTTGACGCCGGTCACCGGCTTGGGCAGGAAGCAGGCCGTCATACCCATCTGGGTGGCGACCTGGCGGCAGATCAGCTTGTAGAGCTGGATCTGGTCTGCGGCTGCAACAACTTCGCCGTAGCTGTAGTTGATCTCGAACTGTGAAGGAGCGACCTCGGGGTGATCCTTCTCGTTCTCAAAGCCCATCGCGCGCTGAATCTCGGCGGTGGTATCGATGAACTCGCGCAGCGGATCGCCAGGCAGCGAGTGGTAGTAGCCGCCCTGGTTGACGTACTCGAATTTGCCGGTCTGGTGGAAGGTGCGCTCTGCGTCCACGCCCTCGAAGAGGAAGCCCTCGATCTCGTTGGCGGCATTCAGGGTGTAGCCGTTCTTCTGGAACTGCTCCTTCGCGTAGGCCTTCAGCACGCCGCGCAGGTCAGCGGAGTAGGTGCCGCCATTCTTGTCGATCACTTCGCCGAAAACGATGACCTTGCCAGGCCCGAAGATGTCGGCCGGGGTCCAGTAAAAGGCGCTCCAGTCAATGCCAAGGCGGAGATCGGACTCACGCTGCGCGGTAAAGCCGCGGATCGACGAACCGTCGAAGGTCAGGTTGTCGTAGCTCTTGACCAGGAACTTCTTGTCATAATCCAGCGTGTGCAGGCGGCCTTCCAGGTCGCTGAAGACCACGGTGACAGCCTTAATGCGCTTTTCATCGGTCAGATACTTCAGACGCTCTTCCTGAATAACGTCGGCCGCCACGCGCTTCTTGCGCTGCTCCTTGGCTGCGAGGTTCAGGTCTTCGAGCTCCGCGTAGCTGAGCTCCAGAAAATCACGGTATTCGCCGGACATACGACTCCTTCTAGTCTCCTGCGCCAACGGCACACGGGCCGCCGCTGGTAAAGCGTGGATTGTGTTGGGAGAACCCTGAAGGCCGGGCGTCGTGGCCCGTCCTCGCTTCAAAGCTATCAGAAATCAAGACTCGATTTATAGTCCTTTCGCTCGAATCTGAGAAACTGGAGGGAGCTATGAAGTCGACCCGTACCGCACTGATCCAGATGTCCTGCGTCGCCTCCACCGATGCCAACCTCGAGAAGGCAGCCTCGCTCGTTGTTGAAGCCGCCAGGGAAGGCGCCAAGCTGATCTGCCTGCCGGAGCTTTTCCGCGCCCAGTACTTCTGCCAGCGTGAAGACCACGCCCTGTTTTCCATCGCCGAATCGATCCCCGGCCCTTCGACGGAGCGCCTGTCGGCCATCGTCCGCGAACACAAGGTCACCGTCGTGGCCTCACTCTTCGAGCGCCGCGCTCCTGGCCTGTATCACAACACCGCCGCCATCCTGGACCCGGCCGCTACGACCGAACACAACATTCAGGGCATCTACCGCAAGATGCATATCCCGGATGACCCGCTCTACTACGAAAAGTTCTACTTCACTCCAGGAGATCTGGGCTTCAAGGCGATGAAGACCTCGGCCGCGCATATCGGCACGCTGGTCTGCTGGGACCAGTGGTATCCAGAGGGCGCCCGCATCACCGCGCTGCAGGGAGCGAACATCCTCTTCTACCCCACCGCCATCGGCTGGCACCCCAGCGAGAAGGAAGAGTTCGGCGCGGCACAGTACGACGCCTGGCAGACCATCCAGCGCGCCCATGCCATCGCGAACGGCGTCTTTGTCTGCTCAGTGAACCGCGTCGGCCATGAGCAAGGTGACGTCAACGACATCAAAGGACCCGAGGGCGCAGGCCTGGAGTTCTGGGGCGGCAGCTTTATCGCCGATCCCTTCGGCCGCATCCTGAAGCAGGCAGCGCACGATGAAGAAGACATCCTGATAGCCGATCTCGATCCGCAGCTGGTCGAGGTAACGCGCCAGCACTGGCCTTTCCTGCGCGACCGCCGCATCGACGCATACGGCAACATCACCAGCCGGTTTATCGACTAAGTGTCTGTGCCGCATCATTCCTTCCGGATATGCGGCACAGCATGCACAAATGGTTTGAACTGTTAACCGGCAACTGGAAACTGGCAACTTGATGACAACTCTGCACGAAAAGAATTTCCGCATGCCCGCCGAGTGGGCTCCCCATACCTCGACCTGGATTGCCTGGCCGCATAACGCCGAAGACTGGCCGGCGAAGTTTCAACCCATTCCGTGGGTCTATGCCGAGATCGTCCGTCATCTCTCGCGGGTGGAGGATGTCAACATCCTGGTCAACGATGCCGCCGCCGAAAAGCGTGCGCGCAACATTCTGCGCCGCGCCGGAGCGACCCTTGCCCGTCTGCACTTCCATCTCTGGAAGACGGATCGTGTCTGGCTGCGCGACTCCGGCCCTATCTTCGTTAGGAACCCGCAGGGCGAGCTCGCCATCACCAACTGGAGATTCAACGCCTGGGCCAAGTACCCTAACTGGCATAACGATGACCGCATCCCCGAACATGTCGCTGCGCTTTACGGCATGGAGGCCGTAGAACCGCACATTGGAGACCAACGCCTGGTGCTCGAAGGCGGTTCGATTGACACCAATGGCGAGGGTGTTCTGCTCACCACTGAAGAGTGCCTGCTCTCCGAGGTCCAGCAGCGCAATCCCGGCATCTCGCGTGA
>JABFXN010000209.1 GCA_013361705.1 Acidobacteriaceae bacterium | reverse complement strand
ATAGAATCCCTTAGGAGTTACACCCACGATCGTTATTGGTTTTGTGTTCACCCAGAAGGTGCTGCCTACGACGCTGGGATCGCCGGCAAACTCGTTTTGCCATGTCCTGTAGTCGAGGACAGCCGTGAGCGGAGCACCTTTGGTGTTGTCTCCGTCGCGCAGCAGGCGGCCAATATATGGCCGCAGCCCAAGGGTCCTGAAGTAGTTGCCGGAGACATACTCTCCCGCCACCGACTTCGGCAGCGTATCCGGGCCATCTCTCCTGACGGTGATGGGCCGTGCGCTGAATCCGGCCTGAACTGCTGCGAGCTCCTCGAACTCCGAAGCGCTCCGCTTCATATCCTTGTATGCTTCGGTCGAGAACAACGAAGCATCGCCATCCGGGCGGAGCCCTGAGCTTACGCAGCATGCCTGCGGATCGTCGCCGACGCGCACCAGTGCAGAGGGATCCGCGACCGGCAGGCTGCGCAGCAGGATGCTGTTCACCAGCGTGAAGATGGCTGCGTTGGCGCCGATACCCAGGGCGAGGGTCAATAGCACGGTGACGGTAAAGGCAGGAGTCTTTCTCAACTGGCGCAGGGCAAACTGAAGGTCACGGAAAAGGCCGGTCATGACGGTTGATCCTCCGGAAGTGAAGTTCAGAGATGCATGTGATGGGCCAGCGCAGAATGAAGGAAAAGCAGGGGATTTCGATGGGGGTGGTGAGAGGCCTTGTCCGGAAATGAGATGGAATGTCCGGGACTGGACAGGAGTTTTGGAGTTCCGTGCAATACCTAAAATCCGAGTGTTGGATTAAGAGGCTACGAAAAGACACAGAGCTAGCCACGGATCAAAGCACCAAAGGTGCGTTCTATACCAGCCTGGGGCAACGCCCCAGGTAACGTACGTAATAGAGATAGAGGGCTGAAGGCCCGATCTATATTTC
This sequence comes from Acidobacteriaceae bacterium, assembly GCA_013361705.1. Taxonomy (GTDB): domain Bacteria; phylum Acidobacteriota; class Terriglobia; order Terriglobales; family Acidobacteriaceae; genus Terriglobus. The sequence continues at coordinate 2,563 of JABFXN010000209.1, read as the reverse complement.
TGCCGATATGGGTGCCGATACATTTCTCTTTTATGAATGTCTGCCGGCTCATCGACAGCCAATCCCTTGGTGCGCGGATTCTCGTTTCCGAAGAAATATAGATCGGGCCTTCAGCCCTCAGCCTCCCGTTGGCCGAAAACCTGGGGCGTTGCCCCAGGCTGGTATGGACCGCGCCTTCAGCGCTTGGTTCGCGGCTTGTTACGATCGTTTCTCATTTATTCCAGTTCCACGGATGTCGATTGCAATGCTTGCATCCTGGCGTGAGCGGGGACATCTCAAACTCCTCTTGACAGACTAGAGGAGGGGCGTATCTTTATCCTCTAGATGAACTAGAGGAGGGAGTTAATGTCCGAATCTACGCCGGAACCGGGGGAGCTTGTACAGGGAACGCTCGAGATGTTGATTCTCAAGACGCTGGCGCTTGAGCCGATGCACGGCTATGGTGTCGGGCTGCGCATCGAGCAGATGAGCGACGGTGTTTTTCGCGTGAATGCAGGCTCTCTGCTTCCTGCCCTGAGCCGCATGGAGCGCAGCGGTTATGTGAAGACGCAGTGGCGCAGTACAGAGAACAACCGGCGCGCGAAGTTCTACGAGATCACGGCCAAGGGCCGGAAGGCACTGCAGCAGGAGAAAGAGCAGTGGGGGCGTAGGATCTCCGCCATTGCACGCATTCTTGAGGCGTAATTCCGTTCAAAGGACTCTCTATGAGTTGGTTGACGAATCTCGTGATGGGAATCAGGGCTCTGTTGCAAAGGAGCCGCATCGAGCGCGAGCTGGATGAGGAGCTGCAGGCTTATGTCGAGACTGCGATCGAGGACAAGCTGCGCAAGGGAATGAGTGCGGATGCTGCCCGCCGCGAGGCGATGGCGGAGCTGGGCAGCAGCAACACGGTGAAGCACAAGGTCTGGTCGTCGCGGTGGGAGTCGTCTGTCGACAATCTTTTTCAGGATCTACGTATCGGTCTTCGTTCTCTGATGAAGCGGCCTGGTTTCACCGCTGTCGCCGTGGTCTCCCTTGCTCTTGGCATTGGGGCCAACAGTGCGATCTTTACGCTCATCGATCAGGTCCTTCTGAGGAAGCTCCCGGTGAAGGATCCTCAACAACTGGTTGCCTTTGGCGACTCGGTGTATGGCGGAGTCGCGGGCGGAATCGATCTTGGGGCGTTCGGCGGCTACTTCCCCTGGGATTTCTCGCGGCAATTGGAGATGAGTCCCGGACCATTTCAGGGAATTGCCGGATACGGAAGTTTTTCGAACAAGACGAGCGTTCGTCCGCCAGATGCAGCGAGTTACGGTGCTGCCGCCATACTTGCGCAGGCGACGCTGGTCTCCGGCAACTACTTCCATGTGCTTGGCGCGCAGCCGTTGCTTGGACGGGCCATTCTGCCCGCTGACGATGCCGTTCCGGGCGGCGGCGCAGTCGTGGTTGTCAGTCATCATTTCTGGCAAAGTGCACTATCGTCCGACCCTGCAGTTATCGGCAGACCACTCACGATCAATGGCACACCGTTTGAGATCGTGGGTGTGATGCCCGAGGCGTTTCATGGATTCCGGCAGGAGGTTGAGCAGACCGATCTTTGGACGCCGATCAGCACGCAGGTTGCCGTACTGCAGCATCCATCGATGCTCGTGCCGCAATCAGGGCAGTACTTTCTCCATCTCTTTGGACGATTGGGCGAACAAGCATCGGCAAGTAAAGCTGGAGTTCTCGAAAGCCAGAACTGGCTGAATCAGCAGGTTCGTTTCGGCATCCTCGCCAGAGAAGGAGGCGTCATTACCCCGGAACGCCGCAAGGAGATCGAGCAGACAAATGTGTCCCTGGTACCGGCAGCGACCGGGGTGTCCCTGGTTCGCAGCCAGTATGGCGAATCTCTCAAGATTCTGATGGCGGTCGTGGTCGTAGTGCTTTTGATTGCCTGTGCGAACCTGGCCAACTTTTTGCTCGCTCGCGGAGCCGCACGGCAGCGTGAAATCGCAACCCGGCTGGCCCTGGGCTCCAGCCGCACACGTGTCATCAGGCAGAGTCTTATGGAGGCAACGTTATTGTCGCTCTTCGGTGGCGCTCTGGGGCTTGGTCTGGCCTTCGCGGCAACGCGCGCGTTGATCGCGTTCGTAAGCCAGGGAAGCGGAGAGACTGCCATGAGTGCAACGCCGAATATGGCTGTGCTCGGTTTCACCTTCGGCGTCTCAATGGTTACAGCGCTGTTATTCGGGCTCGCGCCTTCTATGGTTGCTGCGCGCCTTGGGGAGCGAGGGTCACTCAACACGGCGGTCCGAACCGTTCAAGGAGGCGGAGGCAGAACCTCACGATTCTGGCCGAAGACGCTGATCACCGTCCAGGTAATGTTGTCGTTGCTCCTTCTGGTGGGGGCCGGTTTGCTGATGCGTACATTGCGCAACCTGCAGCACCAGGATTACGGGTTTGAGCGAACGCATCTATTGCTTGCAACCATCGATCCAAAGCTTGCCGGATATCAACCTCATCAGGTGCCGACGCTGCATCAACATCTTCTCGAGCGGCTCTCCACAAGCCCGGGTGTGCGTTCCGCGGCGTTATCGGCGAC
>JABFXN010000248.1 GCA_013361705.1 Acidobacteriaceae bacterium | reverse complement strand
TCATGGGCGAGTACGCCCTCATCACCCAGCAGGCAATCCCGGTCACCGCAGAGGCATTAGAAGACTGCCTGATCCTCTCTTATTCCCTAGAGGAGTTCTGGGGCCTGATGGCACGCTGCCCGTCAATGCGCGCCTTTATCCTGGGCCAGTTGAATGAGCGATTGCGCGGCGCACAGCACCGCTCTATCCAGGAAGAGAAGCTTGCGGCCCTCGGCACGCTCACCGCAGGTCTGATGCATGAGCTGAACAATCCTGGCGCCGCCGCCAGCCGTGCCGCCAGCCAGCTCCGCAGCAACCTTCGCCTGATGCATGAGCTGGGCAAGGCTTTTTCAAAGGCGCACGATAAACATGAGTTCGAATGCGTCTGGGCTCTGCAGGAGCGCGCCTTCTCCTCCGAGCGACCGCAGTGCATGAGCTCTCTGGAAGAGGCCGACGCGGAAGAGGCGCTCGCCGAGTGGCTGGAAACTAATAACGTTTCCAACTCCTGGGGCCTGGCTCCCGTTTTGACCTCCATCGGCATCACTACCCACGATCTGGATTGCCTGAAGGCTGAAACACTCGAAGATGGTAAACACTCGGTCGAAAACATCATCGCCTGGCTTGCCTCCATGGTCAGCTCCATGCAACTGGTAGGCACCATCGAAGAGAGCATCACCCGCATCACCGGCCTCGTCAAAGCGGTAAAGACTTACACCTACGAAGGCAAGAGCGGACAATCCATAGACCTGAACGAGAGCGTGCATGCCACGCTCATTCTTTTGAAACACAAGATCTACGAGAAACAGCTCAACATCAAAAAGAGCTTCGCCGGTGGCCTCCCTCCTCTCTCTGTCCACGCCGCGGGCTTGAACCAGATCTGGACCAATCTCCTCGACAACGCCATCGACGCCGCGCCCAGCCAGGGAGGCGAGATCACTGTCAAGACCGGAACGAACGACGGCCGCATCTTCGTCACCATCGGAGACAACGGAGCAGGTATCGCACCGGAAGACCAGGGCAAGATCTTCGAGACCTTCTTCACGACCAAGCCCATGGGGGTTGGCACCGGACTCGGACTCGGCATCGCACAACGCATTGCCGAACAGGCGGGCGGAGCCATCAGCTTTACCTCAGAGCCGGGCAAGACGGAGTTTACCGTCAGCTTTCCCATCAAGCAGGAGTCGAAGTAGAGCAATTCTCCTGTTGCCGGGTATCCCGGAAAGAGCGTGCAGCGGCGTTTTCATTGCGGAAAACGCCCATAGATACATAAGCCCCGCACTACACCTACAGGAGAAATGCTCTAGCTTTTCCTGAGATGTCGGAAACGCGCCTGTAACCTGCCGGCCGGGTGCGGAGTCCAATGCGAGGAGGGTCAACTGCCATGCGCAAACTTTCAGCAGTATTCGCGGGCATGCTCGCCATGCTCACACTCCCAGGGGGAGCCGCGACCAAGCAGCCGATTCCCGCGCCGACTCACGATGTCGCCCTGGCTACTACCCATGGCCGCCAAACCGCCGTCTTTGCCGGTGGATGCTTCTGGGGCACACAGGCTGTCTTTCAGCGCCTGAAAGGCGTACTGCACACCACCGCCGGATACTCCGGCGGCACCAAAGAGACAGCAAACTACGGCCAGGTTGCCATGGAGACCACCGATCACGCCGAGTCGGTTGAAGTCATCTACGATCCAGCGCGCATCACCTACGGCACCTTGCTGCGCATCTTCTTCTCCGTCGCGCACGATCCCACACAGCTCAATCGCCAGGACAACGACATCGGCTACTCCTACCGTTCGGCCATCTTTTACGCCAATGAGGAACAGCGCAAGCTGGCCACTGACTATATCGCCCAACTGGATGCGGCGCATGTCTTCCACGGGAAGATCGTCACCAAGCTGTCTCCCCTGCAGGCTTTTTACCCCGGAGAGGACTATCACCAGGACTATGCCCTCAAAAACCCGGGCAATCCTTACATCCAGGTGTGTGACCTTCCAAAGATCGCCGCTCTGAAGAAGCAGTTCCCGGACCTCTTCGTCGAATACAACGGCCACTATCAGCAGTAAAGAACAGTAATGAGCAGTAAAGAACGCAGGGGAAACGGGTTGTAACCGTTTTTCCTGCGGCTTTTTTTCCACCCTCCCCGTCAAACCTCCACCACGCAATAACATCTGCTTTCTTTTTGTGGAGGTCGTATGTCTATCAAGCCCACTCTGCTTCTGGCAGGTCTGCTGATTTTTGCCGGCGCCGCTGCCAATGCTCAGATGCCCGGTCCCGGCGGCCCCGGCGGACCGCAGCAGCCACCGCCGCCCCCGACTCCCGGCGCCAAACTGGACGTCATCACCGAGGGCTCGTCCGCCAGCTATCGTGTGACCGAACAGTTTGTCGGAGTAGCCTTCACCAATGAAGCCATCGGTACGACGAACCTGGTCTCCGGCACCCTGACCATCAAGGCCGATGGAACCGTCGACCCCGGCTCCAAGATCACCGTTGACCTGCGTGGCTTGAAGAGCGACCAGGACCAGCGCGACGGCTTTGTCCAGAACCGCACCCTGGAGACCGCAAAGTTCCCCACAGCGGAGTTCGTTCCCACCAAGGTGACTGGCCTGGATAAGCTGATTCCCTCCGCAGGACAGACAGGCATTGCCCTCACCGGCAACCTCACCATCCACGGAGTGACCAAAGAGGTCACCTTCCAGGGCATCGCCACCTTCAATCCACGCGACAACATGGTCGCCGGCCGCGCCAAGACGATCCTGACCTTCGACCAGTTCGGCCTGAACCCACCGAAGATCGGCCGCCTGGCCAGCGTCGAAAACAAGATCGACCTGGAACTTGCCTACCGCTTCAAGAGAAGCCTGCCGTAAGCAGACCAACGAGAACCACAAAGGCCCGGGAAACCGGGCCTTTGCGATTTCCTATTCTTCCCAACTGGGTGCGGATCAATCTATTTCCTACAGAATCCCCATTCTCTTCGCTGTTCCCGTCAGAATCTCCAGAGCCCGATCCAACTGGGCTTTCGTGTGTTCACTGGACACAATCGTCCGTACCCGGGCCTTTCCTTCGGGAACCGTCGGAAATGCGATCCCTGTCGCCAGCAATCCAGCCTCGAACAATGCCTTGCTGAACTCCATCGTCAGCTTGCCCTCACCGATGATGATGGGCGTGATCGGAGTCTCGCTGGCGGGGGTTGTCTTTCCGCCCACATCGAAACCCGCACTCGTAAGCTGCTGCTTGAAGTAGCGCGTGTTCTCCCACAGCCGTTCGATCCGCTCCGGCTCATTCTCCAGAAGATCGAAGGCCGCGATGCACGTCGCCGCCACCGACGGCGGATGTGATGTAGAAAACAGAAATGGCCGCGCGCGATGGTAGAGATACTCGATCAGGTCTCGCGATCCACAGACATATCCGCCCAGAGCACCAATCGCCTTCGACAGCGTACCTACCTGCACATCCACACGTCCATGACAGCGGAAGTGATCGACTGAGCCACGCCCGTTACGGCCCAGCACGCCGGATGCATGCGCATCGTCCACCATCATGATGGCGCCGTACTTCTCCGCCAGATCGGCAAGCTTGTCTACCGGACCGATATCACCATCCATCGAGAAGACCCCGTCCGTGATGACGAGCTTACGGCCGGGTTCGTTTTGCACTTCTTTCAGCAGCTCTTCGCAGTGAGCGACATCCTTATGGCGAAAGACCTTGATCTTCGCCCGCGAGAGCCGCGCCCCATCGATGATGGAAGCGTGGTTCAGCTCATCGGAGAGGATGAAATCTTCCTTGCCCAGGATCGATGAGACCGTTCCCGCGTTCGCGGTAAATCCCGACTGGAAGACGACGCAGGCTTCCACATTCTTGAAGGCAGCTATCTTCTCTTCGAGCTCAAGATGGATCTTCATCGTGCCCGCAATTGTGCGGACGGCGCCCGAACCAACACCATACTGCTCGATCGCCTTCAGCGCAGCTTCCTTCAGCTTCGGATGATCGCACAGGCCGAGGTAGTTGTTGGAGGCAAGGTTGATCACCTCGCGGCCGTCGTAGACGCTGACCGGCCCCTGCTCTCCATCGAGTACACGCAGCTTGAAATAGGTGCCGCGCTCCTTCAGCTCATTCAGGGTGGCGGTCAGATGTGCAAGTTGAGGACGTGTCTGGCTCATGCGTTATACCGTGCTCCAATCCAGGATGACCTTCCCTGAGCTTCCTTCCCGCATTGCGTCGAAGCCCTTTTCGAATTCGTTCCACTGGAAGCGATGCGTGATCACCTTGCTGATATCGAGGCCTGACTGCAGCATTACCGTCATCTTGTACCAGGTCTCATACATCTCGCGGCCATAGATACCGCGGATGGTGAGTTGGTCAAAGATCACCTGGTTCCAGTCGATGGCCATCTCCGAGGGCGACGGAATCCCCAGCATCGCGATCTTACCGCCATGCGACATGGTGGCAATCATGTCACGGAAGGCATTCTGGTTGCCGCTCATCTCCAGCCCCACATCGAAGCCTTCGTGCATATCGAGCTGCTGCATCACGTCCTTGAGGCTCGTCTCCTTCGGATTCACCGCCAGCGAAACACCCGCGGCCTTGCGCGCCAACTCCAGCCGCACCGGATTCAGATCCGTAATCACCACATGCCTTGCTCCGGCATGCTTCGCGACAGCAGCAGCCATAATGCCGATGGGGCCTGCGCCTGTTACCAGCACATCCTCTCCCAGGACCGGGAAGGCGAGCGCTGTATGCACGGCATTGCCAAACGGATCGAAGATAGCCGCGACATCCGTGGGGATATTGTCGGCATGCCGCCAAATATTGGTCATTGGCAGCACCACATATTCTGCAAAGGCGCCGGGCCGGTTCACACCGACACCCAGCGTATGAGCACAAAGATGGCGTCGCCCAGCCAGGCAGTTGCGGCAGCGGCCGCAGACCACGTGTCCCTCGCCGCTCACCCGGTCTCCCGGATGAAAGTCGGTGACATTAGAACCAACCTCAACGATCTGGCCGACGAACTCATGGCCAATGGTCATCGGGACCGGGATGGTCTTCTGAGCCCATTCATCCCACTGATAGATATGAAGATCTGTACCGCAGATCCCTGTTGCCAGAACCTTGATCTTGACGTCGTTGATGCCGATCTCCGGCTCGGGAACATCTTCCAGCCATAGCCCTCTTTCGGCTCGGCTCTTGACGAGAGCTTTCATGCGCAACCCTGCAGCTTTCCGGGCGCCCTTTGGGGGTCGGACGCCGCCCCCATTTTAGAGCCCGCCGCCCTTGACGTGAGACGCGGGAACATCTAACCTCTCAGTAATGGTTATGAACCGCATTGCCGCTTGTACCTGTTGCGTTTGTTGCGACAGCGTATGCTGCTGCGCGGTTTCTGACCTGGCCTAGCCAAAGCGTAAAAAGACGCTCCCAAGATTCAGAGACCCACGCATCAGCCAAAGCGCGATGCGTGGGTTTTCTCTTTCCGGCGCATCGCGAACACCAACCACCCGGTAAGGAGTTTCGCAACGATGTCACCGAATCGAACCAAGCTAGCCGTCAAGCACAACACAGCCGTCATTGACATGCTGGCCATCGGTATTGCCCTGGCACTGGCCGCACTGGTCCGTCTCAACGTTGTTCCTCATATCAGCTTCTAGGACGTCGCAGTCTCGCTGGCCGTGTCTACTGTACTCGCATCCCCGGATACCTCTGCGCGGAGTTCCGCGTCTGTCTATAGGGGATTTTTGCGTCTGCTACCGGGCGTGGCGCTGCTCTTCGGGATCGGGTTCCTCGGCAAGCTGATCGAGCATGAATTCACCCACCTTCGCACTGAGTACCATCTGCGCCTGCCGCAAATCGAGTATGTGCTCTGGGCCATCATCCTCGGCCTCATCGTCTCCAATTCCGTCGGCGTCAAACCCATCTTCCGCCCCGGTGTCGCTACCTACGAACTCTGGCTGAAGCTCGGTATCGTTCTGGTCGGCGCGCGCTTTGTCTTCTCCGATGTATTGCGTATCGGCACCGTCTCCCTGGTGCTTGTCTTTATCGAGCTCGCGCTGTCATTGACCGTCATGACGCTGCTGGGCCGCATCTTCGGTCTGCGTCCGAAGCTGACCTCGCTGCTCGCCATCGGCTCCTCCATCTGCGGCGTTACCGCCATCATGGCCGCGCGCGGGGCTATCGAACCTGAGGAAGAAGACGTATCCACGTCGATCGCCGCCATTCTCACACTGGGCGCCATCGCTCTGTTCACCTTCCCGGCGATCGGTCACCTGCTCCACCTAAGCCAGGAGAGCTATGGCATCTGGACCGGCCTGGCCGTCGATAACACTGCCGAGGCTACCGTGACCGGCGCGCTCTACGGAGATGTCGCCGGACGCTTCGCTATCCTCGCCAAGACCGCTCGTTCTGCCTTCATCGGCTTTGTCGTTCTCGGCTACGCCGTCTACTGGGCCTCCAAAGGTCAGGCGCCCGATGTACCGAACAAGGCGATGTTCCTCTGGCAGAAGTTCCCGAAGTTCATCCTCGGTTTCCTGGTCATCTCGGTGCTGGCTTCTTCGAACTTCTTCAATGCATCGCAGCTTTCCAGCCTGAGCAATCTTTCACGTTGGGCGTTTCTTCCGGCATTCGCTGGAGTTGGCCTGCGTACCAACCTGCGCGACCTAACCGGGCAAGGCTGGCGGCCCATTGTGGTCGGCATCCTTGGCGAGATCTTCATCGCTCTGGTCACACTCGGATTGGTCTATTGGACCTTCATCCGCGGAGACATTCGCTAATGTCACGCCGCGGCTCCGCAGAATCCTGTTGTTGTTGTCGCTGGAGCATTTTCCTGTGGTTGTAGCGTAGGGATTGTGCATCTGTGGGCGTTTTCCTCAATGAAAACGCCGCTGGACGCTCCTCCCGGAATACCCAGCAACAGGAAAAATGCTCTAGCCCCTCCCGGGCCACGCACCTTCCTGCGTCTTCTGACAGTTCCCACTTCACATTCCAAGCCGCGCTGCACCCCAGCAGACACGCACCCAGAACCACAAGGAGATTGACTCCATGCGCCGTATCGCATCTTTCGCTGCATTCCTGCTCTTATTCGCCAGCTTCACCCTTCTCCGCGCCCACGCCCAGATGGTGGGCGGCTCCATCTCCGGCACGGTTACCGATGCAAGCGGAGCCGCCATCTCCGACGCAACCGTCACTGTCCGTAACGAAGAGACAGGCACCGAACGCCATTTGACGACCGATGCTCAGGGCCGCTACTCCGCGCCCTCCGTCACCATCGGGCACTGGTCCGTTAGCGCCGAAAAGGATGGCTTCGCCCGCCAGACTCTTACCGCAGTGCCGGTCGTCGTCGGACAGGCTGTCACTGCTGACATCCGGCTTACTGTCGGCGAGATCTCGCAGGCGGTCTCCGTCGTCGACACACCGCCGGTCGTCAATCTGTCGACCCAGCAGACCGCCGGCCTTGTCGACGAACGCGCGGTAAAAGAGCTTCCACTCAACGGCCGTTCTTACGATCAGTTGCTGACGCTCAATCCCGGCGTGGTCAACTACACCGGCCAGCGTTCCGGTGCCGTCGGCACCTCAAACTCCTCCGTCGGTGCCATGTTCTCCGTTGCAGGCCGTCGTCCGCAAGACAACATCTTCCTGCTGAACGGCATTGAGTACACCGGCGCCTCGCTGATCAACGTCACCCCTGGCGGCGCCAGCGGACAGCTTCTCGGCGTCGATGCCGTGCGCGAGTTCAACGTGATCACCGATACCTATGGAGCCAACTACGGCAAACGCCAGGGTGCGCAGATCTCCATCGTCACCGCCAGCGGCACCAACCAGTACCACGGCAACATCTATGAGTTCCTGCGCAACTCCTCGCTCGACGCCCGCAACTACTTCGATCAGCCAGGGGCCAACGGCAAGCGCCTGCCGCAGTTCCAGCGCAACAACTTCGGAGGCTCTGTCGGCGGACCTATCCGCAAGGACAAGCTGTTGCTCTTTGCCAACTACGAGGGATACCGTCAGAATCTTGGCCTCTCCAACAAGGCCATTGTTCCCAACGATCGCGCGCGCCAGGGATATGTCCCCAATAGCAACGGAACCGGGGAGACCTACGTCGGCGTGGCACCCGGCGTGGCTAATCTGCTGAAGCTGTGGCCGCAGGCCAACGGCCCCGATCTCGGCTCAGGCCTCGCGTACGCTTACTCCAATCCGGTACAGCGCATCCGCGAAGACTTCGGCACCACGCGTTTTGATTGGAATGTCGGCAGCAAAGACCAGTTCTTCTCCGTCTACACCGTCGATGACTCAACGGCTCATACACCGACAGTGAATCCACTCACGTGGATCAACGAAGATGTGCGCGAGCAGGTCACCAGTCTGCAGGAACAGCATGTCTTCTCACCGCGTCTGCTGAACACTGCCCGCTTCGGATACTCGCGCGCGGCCTTCTTTTTCAACGGTGAAGTTCCCATCGACGGCGTCACGCCGTTCGTCGTCGGCAAGCCGGTAGGAGCCATCGTGATCGCCGGCTCCACTGCATCGAACGGAGTCTCTCAGGTCTCAACCGCGGGAGCCAATGTAGGCTCCAACAACCGCGCCGTGCGCAACCTCTTCACCTTCGACGACCACATCTTCTATACCGTGGGTCGTCATCAGATCGAGGCCGGTGTATGGCTGCAGAGGTTGCAGGCCAACGACCTTCTGGCGCAGAACCAGTACGGCCAGGCCTCCTTCTCCACGCTCACCACCTTCCTGCAAGGCACAGCCGCCACCTTTAGCGTCGTTCCGGCTCCGACAGCGCTTGGCTTCCGCGCTCTCTTCGGCGCAGGTTTCGTGGAAGATACCTTTCGCGTCACTCCACGACTCGAAATCCGCGCGGGCTTCCGTTTCGAGTCAGCCAGCAACTGGAGCGAGACGCAAAATCGCGCCGCCAACTACAACCTTAACAACTGGGTCATCGACACCAACCCGACCGTCGGCGAGTATGCGCTTTCCGACAACAAGGCCAAGTTCCTCCCCGAACCTCGCCTGGGTCTCTCCTGGTCACCCTTTGCCAGCGGCAAGACCGCTATCCGTCTCGGCGCGGGTATTCATCGCGCCCTACTGGACAACCTCGACTACCGCCTGACCCAGGTCGCCCCCTTCAATACCACCCTGGCCTTCAAGAATGTTCCCGTCTCCAGCCTGGCCATCACGCCGTCGACCACGGCCGCAGCCGGTTCGCTGATCTCACCCTCGAACGTACAGCCTGATATCCGCACTCCCACGGTCATTGCATGGTCGTTACGCGTCGAGCAGCAGATTGCCAACAACACCTCGCTTACCGTCGGCTATGCAGGATCGCGCGGCTACCACCAGATCGTCTCCGGCGACCTCAACGAGCCGGCCGCGGTCGTCTGCCCGAATCCCTCCTGCCCCGCATCACTGGCCTCTGGTACTGTCTACTACCCCACAACCACCAAGCTGAATCCGAATGTCGCCAACACCACCTCTTGGTGGTCTGCGGCAAACACCTTCTACAGCGCACTGCAGGTGGATGTCCGCCGGCAGTTCTCGCACGGTCTGCAGATTCGCGGTAACTACACCTTTGCACGCAACCTCGACAACGGCTCTGCATGGAACACCAGCGTCAGCGCCAACACTCCGGCCTTCGTCAGCGTTCCTTACTTCCCCAAGCTTGACTGGGGCCGCGCCGCCACCGACATCAAACACAACGCAGCCATTAACGGCACCTGGGAGATCCCCTTCGCGCACCGGCTCAACTCCGGCATCGCCCGTCAGACTCTCGATGGCTGGACGCTCAGCAGCATCGCCAACCTGCAGTCAGGCTTCCCCTTCACACCTCAGCTTGGCTATAACCCCACCGGCAGCGGAGATACACGCAACCCCGTACGCCCTGACGTTAATCCGAACTTCAACGGCAGCCTCTATCCCCACACCGTCAACCAGTGGTTCAATCCGGCTGCCTTCAGCGCTCCTCACTACGGCGCGGTCGGCAACCTGGGACGTGACACCCTTACCGGACCGCATCTCCTGAATGTTGATCTGTCGCTGCTCAAGCGCTTCAAGGTTGGTGAGCGAGTGAATGCGCAGTTCCGAGCCGAGGCCTTCAACTTCCTGAACCACACGAACTTCTCTCTGCCCAACCCCACCATCTTCACCTCGGGGCCGACACAGGGCGCTACTGCTAATCAGACAGCCGCGGTGGTCGCCTCCCCAACGGCAGGCGTCATCACGGCAACTTCGACCACCTCCCGGCAGTTACAGTTCGGACTGAAGCTGGCCTTCTAAGCAGTCGATAACTCAAACAGATGGCGCGGCCTTCGCCGCGCCACTTTTTGTGTTGCGTCCGATTAGCGCACAGAATATGCGAAAATCGATACGGGACACCTTGAAACCCCTGCCGAAAGTACCTGCGCAGGCTTAGCATAGGTGTGGCGGATTTTCGAGGAAAAATTCGCCTTTTGGAGAAGATGGTGCAATGGCGACAAAGGCTCCTGTCGAACGGAAGAAAACCACAACCCCACAAAAGAATGGAACGGCACCCGGAATGACGCGCGACGTTGTGTTCGATGTATTTCGTCGCTGGGGTTATCTGCAGGCACAGCTTGATCCGCTTGGCCAGCACCTTCCGCCGGAGCCCTTCCCGGTCGATGTGCCCGAAGATGAACTCTCCAGCGAGATCGCGCAGGAAGCTCGCAGCTACTACTGCGGCACCATCGCAGCGGAGTTCATGCATATTCCGTCGCCTGAGCGACGCCAGTGGCTGCAGGATCGAATTGAGCGCCCGGCGCCAAAGTACGACCAGAAGCACATCCTCTCTCAGCTGATCCGAGCCGATATCTTCGAGCAGGTTATCCAGGCCCGCTATCTCGGAACGAAGCGCTTCTCCCTCGAAGGCCTCTGCTCTTTCATTCCTTTCCTCGACCAGCTTTTTGCCACCAGCTCCGCGCAGGGGGTCGAGACGTGTGTCTTCGGCATGGCCCATCGTGGTCGTCTGAACGTGATGACCAACACCGTCGGCCGCGCGGCGGTTGAGCTCTTTACCAAGTTTGAAGATGTCGATCCGCGCTCCACGTTGGGCGGCGGCGATGTGAAGTATCACCTCGGAGCCACCGGCGCCTACACCTCACCCGAGGGCAAGAAGATGGCGCTGCACCTGGCATCCAACCCTTCGCACCTCGAAGTGGTGAATCCAGTGGTCATCGGCCGCGTACGCGCTAAACAGACGCGTATCGGTGCAGACGGTTGGAAGAAGGTTCTTCCGCTGGTCATCCATGGAGATGCGGCTTTCGCCGGACAGGGCATGACTGCCGAGACGCTGAATCTGGCCACGATCAACGGCTACAACGTCGGCGGAACCATCCAAGTACTCACCAACAACCTGCTCGGCTTCACAGCCATGCCGCAAGAGTCCAACTCAACGCGCTACTCCACTGACCTCGCGAAGCGTCTGCCGATTCCCATCCTTCACGTCAACGCGGAAGATGTCGACGCAGTCGTCCGTGTTGCGGAGATCGCCGCTGACTACCGTGCCACCTTCGCCTCCGATGTCGTCGTCGATCTGGTTGGGTATCGCAAGCACGGCCACTCCGAAGTAGACGATCCTACCGTCACTCAGCCACGCCGCTACGCTCTGATCAAGGACCGTCCGGCGATCTACCAGGCCTATGCGCAGAAGATCGGCGTCGATCCGACGGCAGAGGCCAAGGCTGTTCAGGAAGAGTTCCTCAACGCGCAGAAGCAGGCAACGCAGGCCACCGAAATCCCGCACATGGCCGACGCACCCGCATACTGGGATAACTACAAGGGCGGCTATCTTCCGGTAAACGACGACACCGTCACCGGCATGCCCGCCGAGCGCATCGCGGAGCTGGTCAACAAGCTCACCACCTATCCGGCGGACTTCAACATCCATCCCAAGGTGAAGGCACTTCTCGCTCAGCGCAAGGAGATGGGAGAAGGCAAGCGTCCGTTCGACTATGGCATGGCTGAGCTGGTCGCCTATGCCTCTCTGCTTGAGTCCGGCACGCCGGTCCGCCTCTCCGGACAGGACTCGCAGCGCGGCACCTTCAACCAACGCCACAGCTTCTACACCGACACAGAGACGGAGTTCCGCTGGTCGCCGCTGCAGCACCTTAGCGACAAGCAGGCGAACTTCGAAGCCTACAACTCCATGCTCTCGGAAGCTGCTGTGCTCGGCTTCGAATATGGCTTCTCGCGCGACTTCCCCGAAGCTCTCGTTCTCTGGGAGGCGCAGTTCGGCGACTTCTCTAACGGCGCGCAGATGGTCATCGACCAATTCATCTCGGCGGCAGAGACCAAGTGGCACCTGCTCTCCGGCGTTGTACTGCTGCTGCCGCACGGCTACGAAGGCCAGGGGCCGGAGCACTCCTCCGCCCGCATGGAACGCTACTTGCAGCTCTGCGCGCAGGACAACATGATCGTGGCGCAGCCCTCGAACGCAGCCCAGTACTTCCACCTGCTGCGCCGCCAGGCACTGTCGCCCTATCGCAAGCCGCTGGTCGTCTTCACGCCCAAGAGCATGCTGCGTCATCCGGACGCGATCTCTCCCATTGCCGACTTCAGCCACGAGCACTTCCAGACCGTGCTGGCCGAGGGTGAGGTCAACAACGCCAAGCGCCTGCTCATCTGCAGCGGCAAGATCGGCCACAACCTCCGCGTCGAACGCGCCAAGCGCAAGGACACCGAGACCGGCATCATCTTCATCGAACAGCTCTTCCCCTGGCCGGAAGCGGCGCTACAGGCCGCCATCGCGCAGCATCCCAACGTCGAAGAGCTCATCTGGGTGCAGGAAGAGCCGGCCAACATGGGCCCGCTCACCTACATCAACCCGAAGCTGCGTTACGCTGCCGGCGACATTCCGGTACGCACCGTCAACCGTGCCGCAGCCGCCAGCCCAGCGACCGGCTCCGCCAAGGCGCATGAGATCGAAGAGAAGCTGCTGATGGAGATCGCCTTCGGCCGCATCTAGCCATTACACAGACTGAACACGATGCCCGGCCTCGCGCCGGGCATTTTCATTTGGGAAGCTTCATCGCCGAACGCAGCGCGACGAGGCCCAGCGTCCCTACGACACCGATCAGCGCCAGCCACAACAACTGCGGATAGCGGTCGGTCAGCGGACGCTTCGCCGGTGTCTGGTGAAAGAGCACATTGCTCTCCTCCGCCCGTATCGTCGCTTCCGCCACCCGTCCGCTTACCGGAAAGATGCGCGCATAGTCATAGACCGGAGCCGGCAGCGTCTTATCGCCGTAGTAGAGCACCGGCGAACTGGCGACACTCGCCTGCCAGCATAGCTTCCGCTGGCGCATCTCCAGGTTAACCGCGGCAAGCGGCAACGGCTGGTCGTCACCGTTCTCTACGGCAACCTCTACGGTTGCCGGCGACTGCAGATTCGCTCCAATTGTGAACGGAATCGACAGATTCTCGTCCTGGATCTCGCGCCCGCCACGCGTCATCTTCACACGCAGAATCTCTCCGGTTGTTGACTCGCTGCGGCTGCCTTCCTCGGACGCACGTGCCGTCACCCTAACGGTGCGCGCGAAGTTTACCGTCTTCCCCATTTGCATCTGGAACCGGACACGCTCCACCGGCACCTGCGGTGGTAACGCAATCGATGTCACCGTCTGCCGCCCCTGCTGGATGAAATTCGTGCTACGAGCCACGATGGTGTAAAGCGTCTGTTCCTCGCGGCTTGGAGGAATTGTCGCACCTCGTACGCTACCAGTCGTAAGAGCATGCGGATTTCCCTGAGACGAGAACGGCATAAGTTCGATGTGCAGGATAGGAAAGGTGCTCTCCTGCAGATGCAGCGTCGTATTGCGGCCGAAATGCTGACTGGAGAGATCGAAGATCGTATAGCTGCCAAGTTCCTCACTGCCGGCCGACACCTTTGCTGCAGCCAGAAAGTCCTTTGCGGCCAGGTTCAGCTCGATCTCGGTATAGGGATGCCCCGGCATCACAAGATCGAAAACGACAGAATTGCCCTGAGTAGCGAGATTCAACACGCGTGCAGGCTCGGCCTCCGGCGTGGCTGGTTCGGAGACAGTGGTGGCATAGGGCACCTCATGTCCGCGGGCAAAGAGCCGCAGATCGCGCAACGCCGGCGCGGCATGGGCAAATACGTCAGAGTCCAGCACGGCGCATGCCTGGTCCGCACCGCCTCCGGAAGGCGCGGTGAGTTGGCGCTGGTAGCGAAAATCCGAGGGTTGGGGGGAAGGAGCCGCCGCTGCCACCAGCAGCGCCAGCCCTGTAAACCACTTCACGACAAACTACTCCTCTGAACGGGACGCGGCCTTCAGGCCGAGCCAGTCCTTCTGATAGACGAAGCTGACGGCCATCAACAACACTCCTAGGCCGATAAAGCTGTGAACCCGGTATCCCTGCGACAGGCTGCGCATGTCGAACAGGAAGACCTTCCCTATGGTAGCGACCAGCAGCACCAGACCCTGCCAACGCACGAATGCCGTACGCTTCCAGAAACCGATCGCCAGCAGGCCAGCGCCGTGAAGCATCATGAAAGCGGAGAAGGTGAACTCCAGCGCAATCGCATCATCAAATGTTCCTCGAACCGGTAAAGACACGAAGATCTCACGACGTACGGTCACGAGTATAAGCAGGTTTAGCGCGACCGAGGCGATCGCAGGAATTTGAGCCTGGTCACGTCTGAGGTCGATCCAGATCACGACCGACAGTGCGGCAATGGCGCAGATTTCAGCGACAAAAGCTGCGTTCGCAAATGGAGTGGGGCTGCTGCGTGTCCACCAGGGCAGTGTGATGGCCCCAACATAGCCCAATGCGAGTGCTCCCAGCGAAAGCCAGCGCACGCTGGATTTCAGTCCTCCTGCCTGCGGCTTCATCTTTTCGGCCGCGATCCAGTACAACGAAACCCCCTCTGCCAGCCAGCCGATCGTAATCCAACGTCCCGACGCCTTCAACGGAATCGCAATGGTCAGAAAGACGATCGCCAATGACAAGTGAATTGCTTCGGCGACCGCATTCGGCCTTAACCGGATCTGCAACCGCATTAACAGAAGATACAAAGCAGCCAATGCGACCGCGCCCCAACTCAGCCATGCGTGCCTGCCACTATCCTGCAGCAGCGAATAGAACGTCAACGAGCCATAAGCGCTCGCTGCCAGCGGCAGCCACACCGATAGCACACTGTTGTCTTCCAAGGACCGTACAAGTGGCACCATCGCAAACAAAAGGAAGAGCACCACAGTAAAGAAGCTGACCACACCAAACTGATCCGGGGTGAAAAAACGCGCGTACCAGGCGATGGTGTAGATCGACGACATCGCCAGAGATCCCAGCAGGAGGCGAGGCCATACTTTGAAGGCCAGCAGCACCACCACAGAACCACTTAGCACAATCAGATAGCTGAAAAGAAAGATCACATGGTTCTGTCCGGTCGACAGGAGTCCTGGAGTGGCAAACCCTCCGGCGAGAGCGTATGCCGCCAGCAGTTCCGCGTCCTGTGCCCAGGCCATCCAGGCATTCCACGCAGTCACCGCCAGCATGGCAGCGAAAACCACCCCTTCCGGCAACAAGTGATAGAGCTGAAAAGACGCCCAGAGCGATAGGTATAAAACGCCCGTTCCCACAGCCTTCAGCGAATAGGAAAAGGCTCGGAAACCTTTGCTTCGGAAGCGTTCCGACCACACTACAATTCCGGCGCCCGCGATCAGCCCAGCAAGAATGCGTCCGGAGGGGCCGATCCACTGGTTATCGATCGCCAGCTTCAACGCCCATGCAGATCCAATCAGCAATGCCAGGACGCCGATGCGATTGAACACCTGCGATCCCAACCGAGATTCGAGGTTTCCCCGCTCTTTCAACACAGGCCGCGGGACCGGAGGGCTCACCGGCCTGGGCGGTGGCGGCGTAGCCTGGATTCGTGGCATATCTGGCTGGACGCGCGTTCCGCGAAGCGCAACAACCTCTTCCTCCAACGCTTCAACGCGTTTTCGCAACAGCAATAACTGCTCAGCAAGATTTTCCGGACTACCGTCCATATGCAGGCTGTTATACCCTGTCAGCGTCATGGCCACCAACCAGATTCTCGTTGTTGAAGACGACCCCATGAGCCTGGAGCTGCTGGATGTCTTGCTCACCCAGGAGGGTTTCACCGTCACCGGCTGCGGTTCGGGCGAAGATGCGGTAGCTGCTATCACGAAGAACCAGGAGATCGGTCTCGTGCTGACGGACCTGCAGATACCCGGTCTGCGCGGTCCCGCCCTGGCCACTGCCATGCGGAAGGCCACCACCAACCCGCTGCGCATCTTCGCTATGAGCGCCACGGCGCCGGAGCACCGCCTGCCGGGCTTCGATGCTTTCCTGCTTAAACCGCTCTCAATGGAGCGGTTTCTCTCGCTCGCGCATGGTTCCGGCTTGCATCACGGCGCTGCGCCGCAGGAGGCTCACCTCCTGGACGAAACCATCTATCGCCGCATGACCGTTGCCATGCCTGCTGCCCAGTTAAAAGCGACCTATACCTTTGCCATGGATGATGCGCTCACACGCATTACAGCCATGCGCAGGGCCTTCCATGAGAACGACAACTCCTCGTTCCGCCGCCAGGCCCATGCCATTAAGGGAGGCTGCGCCATGGTCGGAGCCGTAGAACTCGCTTCTCTGGCCTCGATCTTTGAGCGTAACGGCATCTCAGGGAAGCAAGTTGGTACCGAATTAGATGAATTCGAGCTCGCAGTAGACCGTCTGCGTCGTATGCTGGAATCGCGGTTTTGACGGGCCAATCGCCGTATCAATCCCTCTCCAGACCGGAGGAATACAGATGAAAGCAGCTACCTCGAAGTCTGGGGCGCACAGTATCGGGCACTCCGGACTTCCGGTCCGGATCGTAATCGCCGACGATCATCCAGTCGTGCGCTTCGGCGTCCGCAACATGCTAGCTCCCGAGCATGGATTTGAGGTCGTGGGCGAAGCGGAAGATGGCGACATCGCCATCACCCAGACACTGGAACACGAGCCTGACATCCTTCTGCTTGATCTGCAGATGCCGCGGCTTCCCGGCCTGGAGACGATGCGGGCGATCATGAGCCGTTCACCCAGGGTCAAGATTGTCCTCCTCACCAGTGCCATCACTACGCAGCAACTTATTGAAGCGCTGCAGATCGGGGCACGCGGCATCGTCCTCAAAGACTCTGTTGCCGGAGATCTGTCACAGGCTGTCCGTGCCGTCGCAGGTGGCGATTACTGGATCGGCGGCGAACGGGTCGTCAACCTCGTCAAGGCATTGCACGACCTGATGCAAAAGGCCGCCGCACAACCGGAACGCAAGACCTACGGTCTGACACCGCGTGAGCTTGAGGTCGTCTCCTGTATCGTCGAAGGCTGCAGCAACAAAGATATCGCCAAGCAGTTCTCCATCAGCGAGGAGACCGTAAAGCGCCATCTGTCGAATGTCTTCGATAAGACCGGAGTCTCCACGCGCCTGGAACTCGCTCTCTTCGCGATCTCGCACAAGCTGGTCCAAGCTGACAACTAGGGCATACAAGATTCGGGCGCCCATACTCTGGGTGCCCCATGTCCCTTGGGGACATGGGACGTTCGAGCGAAGCTCGAATCTTTTTGTTTCCCGCCTCCCACACCCTCCAAGGTTGCCTCTACTCAATAAAAAACTTGGATCCTTCCCAACTTTGCCAAAGGGACAGCCTTTCGCATTTTTCCCGGCATCCCAATCTATGCACACCGGAGTTCGTAGCGCGCCGGTGCTCTGAGGCCCCTCCATAAACACCGCATTCAGGAAGGCGGCACAGAGAGCGATGAAGGAGCGAGACCATGTCCGTCATTTCCAGGTACACGTTCTATGCCACCCTGCTCGCCGCGGCCAGTCTGCCTCTAGCCGCCGTAGCGCAGGAGCCTAACCCGACAAATACTTCCCCGCCACAGTCCCGCCCACCGGCTGGCGCACGTCTCGAAGGAGAGTACAACGGTGTTCCTCTCTACCGCGTCAGTGTCGTCCAGCGCGACCTCGATGCTGTCAACTACATGCACCGCAGCGGTTCCACGACCCTTGAGCTAATGGGCACGCCGCTTCTGGCGAATGCCAAAGGCAAGGCCGTTGTAAAGAGCGATAAGGGCCGTATGGAAATCGAGGTTAAAGTCGATCACCTTCCGCCCGCGAACGGCTTTGGTCCGGAATACCTCACCTACGTGCTGTGGGCCATCACGCCTGACGGCCATCCACAGAATCTTGGAGAACTTCTGCCCTCGGGCAACGACGTCAACATCTCTGTCACCACCGGCCTGCAAAGCTTCGGCCTGATGATTACAGCCGAACCTTACTATGCGGTCAGGGTGCCTTCGGACGTTGTGGTACTGGAAAACCACGTTATCGAGAACAAAACCAACGGCGTCATGGAAAAGGTCAACGCCCACTACACTCTGCTGCCGCGCGGACAGTACGTCTCTCAGACGACCGGGTCGAAGACCGTGATGAACCCCATCACACGTGATGAAAAGAGTCCGCTGGAGCTGTACGAAGCCCATAACGCCTATCGGATTGCCGTCAATGCCGGCGCCGAGAAGTATGAACCTGAGATCATGGCGCAGGTAAAACAGAACCTCGACAACGCCGACTCGTTCGACCAGAACAAACACGGCGACCGCAAGCAGGAAGTAACCTTCGCTCGTGAAGTTGTCCAACGTTCGGAAGATGCCCGTATCAGCACGCTGCGGAAGATCGCAGCCGAACAGCAGCAGGCAGAGATTGACGCCCGCAAAGCAGCTGAACTGCAGGCAGCGCACTCTCAGGCAGCCGCAGAAGCGGAAGCAGCTCAGCGTGCCCGTGCCGAAGCGGAAGCCGCCAAAGCACGCGCCCGCGAGGCTGAGGCCGCCCAGGCTGCTGCAAGCGCACAGCAGGCTGCAGCAAGCGCACAACAGTCTGCGACCGAGGCCCGCGAAAAACTGCGTCAGCAATTGAACTCGGTCCTCACAACGCAGGAAACCGCCCGCGGTTTGATCGTCAACATGTCCGACGTGCTCTTCGACACTGGCAAGTACACCCTGAAGCCTGACACCAAAGTGGCTCTCGCGAAGGTCTCCGGCATCCTGATGGCCTATCCTTCTCTGAAAGTTCAGGTGGAAGGCCATACCGATTCGGTCGGCGGCGATGACTACAACCAGAAGCTCAGCGAGAACCGCGCCAGCACCGTCGCTGGCTTCCTGACCACACAAGGTGTTCCACAGGACAACGTCACCGCCAAAGGCTTTGGTAAAGCCCGTCCTGTAGCGGACAACACTACCGCCCAGGGCCGCCAACAGAACCGGCGCGTGGAATTGGTTGTCTCCGGCGCAGCCATCGGCGTGAAGGATTCCGAGAACTCCGCCAACACCGGTACGTCCGCCCCCACGCAAACGACGGGCACCTCCAATCCTCCGGCCAACCAGCCGCAGTAGGCGTCACGCAAACAACGACACAAGCATAGGCCGCCTTCGGGCGGCCTATGCCGTCTCCGGACGTGCTAGCGTGAAAGTATGCAGCCCGTTCGCGGAAACATTGTCTTCATCACCGGCGCCAGCTCCGGCATCGGCGCAGCCACCGCCCTTACCTTCGCCCAGCAGGGTGCGCGCCTGCTGCTCTGCGCCCGCCGCATCCAGCGCCTGGAGGCCATGCGCGAAGAGCTGCTCTCG
Organism: Acidobacteriaceae bacterium; assembly: GCA_013361705.1. GTDB lineage: Bacteria > Acidobacteriota > Terriglobia > Terriglobales > Acidobacteriaceae > Terriglobus. The sequence goes on along the minus strand of JABFXN010000248.1, from coordinate 14,926 downwards.
GCAGGAGCGGAAGCGATTCATCTCTTTCAGCTCGATGTCAGCGACCGCGCCGCGGTCAACCAGGCAATCGCTGACCTTCCCGACGAGTGGACCGCCATCGACATCCTGGTCAACAACGCCGGCCTCGCTCGTGGCATGGGCAAGATGCACGAAAATAACCCCGACGACTGGGACGAGATGATCGATACCAACGTGAAGGGTCTTCTCTACGTCACCAGGGCAATTGTTCCCGGCATGGTGGCGCGGAAGCGCGGCCACGTCGTCAATATGGGGTCGACCGCTGCCTACAACACCTATGCCAACGGCGGTGTGTACTGCGCCAGTAAGGCGGCTGAAAAATCGATCTCAGAAGGATTGAAGATCGATCTGCTGGGAACTCCGGTCCGCGTGACCACCATCGATCCGGGCATGGTGGAAACCGAGTTCAGCAAAGTGCGTTTTCATGGAGACGAGGCGATGGCGGCCAAGGTCTATCAGAACATCACGCCGCTCACCGGCGAAGATATCGCCGACGCCATTCTGTGGGCGGTCACACGGCCGGCACACGTCAACATTCATACCATCGTGCTGACCACCATCGACCAGGGCAACGCCTACTACTTCCACCGTCACACCGGCGCCACCACCGGTAAATCTTAGAGATGAATGGCCCAGCCAAGCTCGGCCAGCTTCTCTTCGATGTCGGCTAGAGCAGTCTCCAGAGCGGTTCTGCGGTGGGGACTGGATGTGCGTTGCGACAGAATATGCTCGCGTTGCAGCTCCAGTTCCTTCCGCCGGCGGGCCTTCTCAGCTTCTGCCGCCTTTTCGATCTTCCGGTCCTGCGGTCTAGGTGCTTCGGTCTGTGCCTGCTGTTCTTCCACGGATTTACTCTCCCACCCTCGCGCCATATCTCATTCTAGCCCCCTTAGCGGTAACTCGAATTATTTATGGCGTTTGTCCTAGATTGGATACCGCCTCGATATGGCTCGAATATCCGATATTTAGACCCCCTGAAACTGCGACCCTTAGCCCCTCCAAAACGTCTAGACATCATTCAGAAATCGGAACCGCGCGCGCTCTACAATGGACGTGTCCCGGAAAATATATCGAAAAGCTCGTTTAAGGCTGAAGAGTTCCCATGTGGATTGTCCGTCTAGCCCTGCGTCGCCCCTACACCTTCGTGGTGATGTCTGTCTTGTTCCTTGTGCTGGGCATCGTCAGCATCACGACCATCGCAATCGGTGAACGGCATCTCGATCATCAAGATCTGCTTCCAGCCGGGAGCGAAGATTGAGTCCGCCGTGGCGCAGATCGCCGCCGGCAGCCAATCCATCCTTCGCATCATGCCTCCTGGAACCCAGGCGCCGTTCATCCTCCGCTACTCGGCTTCGAACGTTCCCATTCTTCAGCTCGGCCTTTCGTCAGACCGCCTTACTGAAGCCGACTTGAACGATATTGGCCTGAATTTCCTGCGTACGCAGCTTGCCACGGTACAGGGCGCCCAGGTGCCCGCGCCCTACGGCGGAAAAGCCCGCAGCATCATGGTCGACCTGGATCTGCAGGCCCTCTTCTCCAAGGGGCTCTCGCCGACCGATGTCGTCAACTCGCTGACCGCGCAAAATCTGATTCTTCCCGCCGGCGACGTCAAAGTGGGTACCACCGACTACATCGTGCGCACCAACGCCAGCCCACTGGTACTGGACCAGTTGAACGACATTCCCATCCGTCAGGTCAACGGAGCCACAGTGCACATGCGCGACGTGGCTTTTGTCCACAACGGATCGCCCATCCAGCAGAACATCGTCCGACTTAACGGTAAGCGCGCCGCGCTGATCACCGTTTTGAAGTCCACCAACGCCTCCACGCTCGACATCATCAAGCGCGTGAAGGAGACCCTGCCGCGCATTATCGCCAACCTTCCACCGCCTCCGCCGGACGTCATTCCCCTGCTCGATCAGTCCATCTTTGTACGGGCGGCACTGCAGGGGGTCGTCAAAGAAGCCGCCATCGCAGCCGGCCTGACCGCGCTGATGATTCTGCTCTTCCTTGGAAGCTGGCGCTCAACGATCATTGTCTCCATCTCCATTCCTCTCTCGATCCTGGTCTCCATCATCATCCTCAACATGTTCGGCGAGACCCTGAACACCATGACCCTCGGCGGCCTTGGCCTTGCTGTTGGCATCCTGGTCGATGACGCCACCGTCGAGATCGAGAACATCCATCGCAACCTCGGCCTGGGCAAGGAGATCGAGCCGGCTATTCTGGACGGCGCCGCACAGATTGCTGTGCCCGCCTTCGTCTCCACCCTGGCAATCTGCATCGTCTTCGTCCCCGTAGCCTTCCTCTCCGGCGCGGCCAAGTCGCTGTTCACGCCGCTGGGCATGGCCGTGGTCTTCGCCATGATGGCCTCTTACCTGCTTTCGCGAACACTGGTTCCCACCATGGTGAAGTTCCTCCTCGCCTCCGAGGTGGATATGTACCAGCAGATGGAAGAAGGCGGTCACCACAACACCGCAAACGCGGGACTGATCTGGCGGATCCACTTCCGTTTCAATGACTCCTTCGAGCGTCTCCGGTCCCGCTACCATGCACTGCTTAACTGGACACTGGCCCATCCGAAGTTCACGCTGGGATCATTCGCGCTCTTCATTGCCGGGACCCTCTGTCTTATCCCCTTCATCGGAGAAGACTTCTTCCCGCAGGTCGATGCCGGCACCTTCCGCCTGCACGTCCGTGCCGCTCCCGGAACCCGCATTGAAGAAGTGGAACAGGTCTTCGCCAAGGTGGAAAGCACGATCCGTGAGGTGATTCCTCCGGACGAACTGAATACGGTGCTCGATGATATTGGCATCCCCAGCGGCGGCTTCAATCTCGCCTTCGGCGACAGCTCGCTGACCGATGTGCAGGACGGCGAAGTCATCGTCTCCATGAAGGAAGACCACCGGCCCACAGCCGAGTACCGGCAGAAGCTTCGCAAGGTGCTGCGCGAGCGCTTCCCCGACACGGTCTTCTACTTCCAGGCCTCCGACATCGTCAACCAGATCCTGAACTTCGGTCTTCCGGCCCCCATCGATGTCCAGATCAGCGGCCGCCAGACGCTGCCCAACTACGAGATCGCCCAGAAGATGCGTGCCGAAATCGCGAAGATTCCCGGCGCGGTAGATGTCCACGTCCACCAGGTTCTCTATGCTCCCCAGTTGCTGGTCAACGTCGATCGCACGCGTGCGCAGAACCTGGGCATGACTGAAGCGAACGTCGCCAGCAGTATGCTGTTCGCGCTCTCCGGTTCCGGCACCGCACAGCCGAACTTCTGGCTGAACCCGCAGAATGGCGTGAACTACATTGTCCAGGTGCAGGTTCCACAGCACCAGCTCGATTCAGTTGACTCGCTGCAACGCATGCCTATCACGTCCGGCTCCGGCGCCGCTGCTCCGCAGCTACTCTCGAACCTTGCGACCTTCCAGCATGGGTCCAGCCCGGCCATTACCAACCACTACAACGTTCAGCCGGTCTTTGACGTATTCGCCACGACAGAGGGTCGCGATCTCGGCGGCGTAGAGAAAAAGATCGACAAGATCATCGAGAAGTACCAGAAGCTCGCGCCTCCAGGAGCCTCCATCACCGTCCGGGGACAGGTTAAGAGCATGCGCGACTCCTTCGTCGGTCTTGGCCTGGGCATGTTCTTCGCCGTGCTGCTGGTCTACCTGCTGATGGTCGTCAACTTCCAGAGCTGGCTTGATCCCTTCATCATCCTGATGGCGTTGCCCGGAGCCGCCTGCGGCATTCTCTGGATGCTGTTCGTCACCGGCACCACCTTCAGCGTCCCATCGCTGATGGGCGCCATCATGTGCGTCGGTGTGGCGACCGCCAACTCCATCCTGATGGTGACCTTTGCCAACGACCAGCGCCGCGCCGGCATGAACGCTATCCAGGCTGCAAGCTCCGCGGGCTTCACCCGCCTCCGTCCCGTTATGATGACCGCTCTGGCCATGATCATCGGCATGCTCCCGATGTCGCTGGGCATGGGTGAGGGCGGCGAACAGAATGCGCCTCTTGGCCGCGCCGTCATAGGAGGTCTGCTGGTGGCTACCTTCACCACCTTGCTGATCGTTCCCATCTTCTATAGCCTGCTGCGCAAGCAGGAGATCAAAGAGCTGCACGTCGAAGAGATTCCCGAGTAAGGAAGACAACAAAGCAGATGAATGCGAATACCCAGACTGAACGCTCCTCCCGCGGCCCTTATATCGCGGTCGTGGGACTTTTCCTGCTGCTTGGCGCCATAGCCGTCGTTGTCTTCCTTCCCCGGCTGCGCCATAACGAAGCTCTCAAGGTCGAAGCGGACGCCGTGACCGGACCTCCGGTCGTGATCGTCACCAAGGTCAAGACGGGTGACAAAGACACCAAGCTGGAACTTCCCGGCACCGTGCAGGCCTTTGAGCAGGCTGCGATCTTCGCCCGCACCAACGGCTACGTCAAAGCCCGCTACGTCGACATCGGCGATCGCGTCCGCCAGGGCCAGCTACTCGCCCTGATCGAGGACCCCACCACCGAGCAATCACTGCGCCAGGCACAAGCCAACGTTATGCAACTCAAGGCACAGCTCGCCCTCGCCGAGGCCAACGCCAAGCTCGCCGACGCTAACGATGCCCGCTGGCGCGATCTCTACGCCCAAGGCGTCGTCAGCAAGCTCGATGCCGATACTCGCGGAGCCACCGCCTCCACCAACCAGGCCACCGTGGAGGCAGCCAAAGCCAGCATCGCCGCTGCGGAAGCGACCGTGCTTAGCCTGCAGCAGCAGCTCAGCTTCTCACGCGTTACCGCTCCGTTCGATGGCGTTATCCTCACGCGCAATATCGACAACGGCTCTTTGATCACCTCCGGCTCGTCCACCAACACGACGCAGATGTTTACCGTTGGCCGCTCCGATACGGTGCGTGTCTTCAGCTCTGTACCGCAGGCTGAAGCTGTCTCCGTCATGAACTCGAAGACGGCAAAGGTCGCCTTTCGCGAGTTGCCGAACCATCCCTACCCTGGCTCTATCTCGCGCACCAGCGCCAGCATCGACCCGACCTCGCGCACCATCCTGGTTGAAATCGATCTGAAGAACGATGGCAAGATTCTGCCGGGTATGTACGCCACCATCCAGTTCGACGCTCCGCGCGCCGAGCCACCCACCGTGCTGCCCACCAATGCTCTCTTTGTCCGCACCGCCGGCCCACAAACCTTCGTCGTTGGGGACGACAATGTCGTCCGCCTGCGCAGCCTTGTTCTGGGACGCGATATGGGGAACGCTGTGGAGATTGTCTCCGGCCTGAAGCCCGGCGAAAACGTTGTCATCAACCCGACCGATATGGTCGTGGATGGGGTTCACGTGAACACAAAGGTGCTGCAATAGACTTGTAGTGGTGATCGTAGAGATTCAATCGCTGCGCAAGGTATACGACGGCAAGCAGGCCGTCACGGCCGTGGATGGCATCGACCTTTCCGTCCGCCCTGGAGAGATCTATGGCCTGCTCGGCCCCAATGGAGCCGGCAAAACCACCACCATCTCCATCTGCACGACGCGTGCCCTGCCGACCGCAGGCAGCGTACGCATCGCCGGAATCGATGTGGTGGCCAACCCCTCCGAGGCCCGCCGATACATCGGTGTAGTGCCGCAGTACAACACGCTCGACCGCGCCTGCACCGTCTTCGAGAACATCTATTTCCACTGCCGCTACTTCGGCGCGTCCTCATCAGAAGCCAAGGCTCGCACCTCCCAGTTGCTGGAGCAGTTCCACCTGAGCGAACGCACCAAAGCCTATCCGCAGCAGCTCTCCGGCGGACTTGCGCAGCGCCTTCAGATTGCGCGCGCCATCGCACACCACCCCAAGGTGCTCTTCCTCGATGAACCGTCTGCCGGCCTCGACCCGCAATCGCGTATCGCCATGTGGGATATCGTTCGCCGGCTACACACCGAAGGCATCACCGTTGTTCTCACCACGCACTACATGGAAGAAGCCGACGCGCTCTGCGGACGCGTCGCCATCATTGACCACGGAAAGATCCTCGTGCAGAACACGCCTGCCGCGCTCAAGAGCTCCATCGGCGCTGAGACGATCTATCAGCTCGATCTGCGTGAGGTCGAACAGGCCCATTCGCTCGCTATACAGCTTCGTTCGTTCAATGGCGTCGCCAGCGTCGAGACCACGCCTAATGGCGTACGCGTACTTGCCAAAGCCTCCGATGGCCTTCTGCCGGAGATCGTTACTGCCGCCAATCCGTTCGGCCTGCGCGATCTCTCCATCACCGAGCCCACGCTCGAGACCGTCTTCATCCGCCTGACCGGCCGCGACCTGAGAGACTAACCATGAGCAACGCTACCCAATACGCTCACGCCTTTCGCGGACTCTTTTTACGCGACCTGCATGTGTTGCGTCGTGAGATGTTTCCCTTCCTCATCCGCATCTGCATGAACCCGATCCTCTTCCTGTTCGTGTTCACCTACATCATGCCGCACATGGCCGGCGGTTCCTCTATGAACCCGACCGCCGGCATGGCTGAGGGGACGGGTGTCAGCTTTTCAACCGTATTGCTGCCGGGCTTGATGGCCGTGGCCATCATGTTCTCCGGCATCGCTGCCGTGGCTCTTCCGCTGGCGCAGGAGTTCGGCGTTACGCGTGAGATTGACGATCGGGTCATGTGCCCGCTGCCCGTTGGCGCAGTCGCCATGGAAAAGATCGTCTTCTCAGCCATGCAGAGCATCATCGCCGCCTGCATCGTCTTTCCGCTGGCGTACTACATCCCCAGCACGCCGGTCTCGGCGCACGTTACCAGTTGGCCGCTGTTGATCCTGGTGCTGATTCTCGCATCACTCACCGCTGGAGCCCTGGGCCTTACCATCGGCACTACCGTGAAGCCGCAGCAGATCGGTCTGATCTTCGGCGTCGTCGTCATGCCCATCACCTTCCTCGGCTGTGTCTACTATCCCTGGGCTGCGCTCACACAGATCCACTGGCTGCAGTACGGCGTGCTCTTCAACCCGATCGTCTATATGAGCGAAGGTCTACGCGCATCGCTTACGCCTGCACTGCCGCACATGCATCCCGCGGCGATTCTCGGAATGCTGTGCTTCTTCCTTGTGCTGTTGACGTGGCTAGGCATTCGCGGCTTCCTTCGCCGCGTCATTGGGTAGCGTTGGCCGTACGCCATTGAGCCCATCCTTCGGGAAGAAGATCGCAAAGGTCGTCCCTGAGTGGTCGCCCTGCCTGCTCTTCACACGCGCGGTGCCGGAGTGCTTGCGGATGAGTTCATCGCTCACCCACAGACCGAGCCCAGTGCCGGTAGCATCCTTGGTGGTATAGAACGGCTCAAAGAGCCGACGGAGCGTCTCTTCGCTCATTCCAGTACCGGTATCGCTCACCGTTACGCGCACGCCCTCGCACCAGGTGCCGCGAAGAGAACGTCCCGTGGCATAGCGGGCACGCACGATCAGTCTGCCGCCGCCGACCATCGCATCAATCGCATTCCCGATCAGGTTGGCAAATAACTGACGCAGCTCTCCGCTGAAACCAAAGAGCGCCACCGCAGGATCAAGCTCGCGCTCCACGGTAATATGTGCGCTGCCAAGCCTCAACTGATGCAGCGCCAATACTGAGTCCAGCACTTCGGCCACCTGCGTCTGCACCGGGAAGGTTGACTGACGGTAGAAGCGAAGTGTCTGTTGCGTGATCTCGGAGACGCGAGCCAGTTCAGCCTGCGCGGTAGACACATATTCACGCGCCGTGGAATCAAGCTGCGGATGCGTCTGCAACAGGTACAGAAGATTTGTCACAGCCTCCAGAGGGTTGTTGATCTCATGCGCGATGCTTGCGGCGAGCCGCCCGGCGGCGGCTAGCTTCTCTGTCTTGCGCAGCGCCTCCTCTGCCTGCAGACGTTGTGTGACCTCCATCACCACAACGCCAACCCACCGCACGACACCCTGCTGCGTACGTACGGGATACCAGTTGCAGATCCAGGAACGTTGCACACCCGGCAGGCTGGGCAGCTCGCCCTTCATCTCGATATCCCGCACCGGCTCCCCTGAGTCAAAGACAGTTGAAAGAAGCATCTCCACTCGCTCGGCGAGCGGTCCGGGAAAGACCTCCGTCATCTTTCGGCCGAGGTGGCGATTAATCGGCAGTCCATTGATATCCGCAAGAAACTGGTTCAGCCGCACGTATCGCAGCTTCTGATCGAAGAACGCAAAACCAATGGGCGCATTCCCCAGCATGGAATCGAGCAGCGCCAGCGTCTCATATAAACCAGACCGCTGGTCCTCCAGCTCACGCACCATGGTGTTGAAGCTGCGTGTCAGCTCACCTACTTCGTTGGAGGCGGTCACCACCAACGGAAAACCCGCATTTGATTCCGGATCGCGAATGATCTGCTGCGTCGCCTCACGCAGCTTCCGCAGCGGCCTGCTCACGCCGCGCACAATCAAGAGGATCGGCAACAGGTTTGAGAGCAGCGCCAGACCGCCGTACCAGAGCGCGCTCGTCACGATGATGCTGATATTACTTGCAAGCGCGGAAGAGCTCGGTTCCAGCCAGATGAGACCTGTGGCCTTTCCGTTGACGAAGATCGGAGCAACACCTTCTGTTCGCCCCTGGGCCGTGGGGAACAACCGCGCCTTCACCGGTCCCATCAATTCGCGTCGCTCTTCGGCACTTAATGGCGCATCAGCGTTCGACTCGGATACCGCCAGAGTCCTGCCACTCAAATCCGTGACACGCGCTCCGTCGATGGTCGGTGTAATGCGCGCCGTCTCCAGGATCTCCTTCAACGCGTCCATGTGATTCTGGCTCAGCGGAACACTGCACGCTCCTGCCAGACGCTCAATCTGCTGCAACAGCCGCTGACGAGCCCGTTCCCGCGTAACAGAGCGCTGCGCGGAGACCGTATAGGTCAGAAAGAAGACAAGCAGCGCTGTCTGCACCACAATGGTGCCAAAGATCAGTTGCCCCTGGATCGTTCTTGGCAGAATGCGGCGCATGAGATGGTTCCAAGGCTAAACCCGTCCGGGTTCCGTGGAAAGCTTTTCCCTCACGAGAGCTTGCTTGTTAAATCGCGGGCAATCTGCGCGCCGTGAAAACGCCCGTTTTCGATAAACACTTCGTTGGTGCGCTCACCAGCGATAATGACTCCGGCCAGATAGACTCCCGGAACGTTCGACTCCAGCGACTGCGGATCGCACACCGGGCATCGGCTGTTGTTCTCATCCAGCCTGACACCGAGCGCCTCCAGAAACTCAAAGTCAGGTCGATACCCCGTCAGAGCGAAGACAAAGTGATTCGCAATCGTCGTCTCGCCCTCGGGAGTCGTCAGGGTCACCGTGTCCTCATTGATCTGCTTCACCACACTCGAAAAGTACGCCTTGATCTCTCCATTCTTGATGCGGTTGTTGATGTCGGGCAGAATCCAGTACTTCACGTGGTTATGCATCGCAGGTCCGCGATGCACCAGAGTGACGCGTGCTCCGTGACGCCAGAGATCCAACGCCGCAATCGCCGCCGAGTTCTTTCCACCGATCACCACCACATCGAGACCGAAGTAGGGATGCGGCTCGTTGTAATAGTGCATGGTCTTGGGAAGGTCTTCCCCGGGGAGACCGAGATAGTTCGGCAGATCGTAGTACCCGGTGGCCACCACAATCTTCTTCGCATGATGCTGCAACACACGGCCAAAGCGATCTTCGGTATGAACGACAAACTGCCCATCACTTCCGGTTACCTTGTCGACACGCTCGTACTGCCGCACGTCCAGCCGATAGTTCTCGGCGACCTTACGGTAGTACTCCAGTGCCTCACTCCGCGTCGGCTTCTGGTTCGGGCTCGAGAAGGGTATATTGCCAATCTCCAGCAGCTCCGGCGTTGTAAAGAACGTCATGTGTGCCGGATAGTTAAAGAGCGAATTGCACAGGCAACCCTTGTCCACCAGCACAGCCTTCAGGCCGGCACGCTGCGCTTCAATCGCGCATGCCATACCCGTCGGACCTGCTCCGATCACCAGTACATCGAAAATCCCGGTCGAGGCCATATCTTTTAATCTTATCGAAGATGCTGCGACGCCGAAGTAGACGCCGCATCCAACCCAAAGGCATCACTATCTCGAAGGAGCATCTGCACAATGCCCGATCTCGAACACATCAAGCACGGTCCATCGGAGACTGGCGTCCTCGACCTGATCCTCAAGCGCTGGAGTCCCCGCGCCTTCTCTGATAAGCCTGTCGCTGCCGAAGACCTGAAGAAGATCTTTACCGCCGCCGGATGGGCGGCCAGCTCCTATGGCGAAGAGCCCTGGCGCTTCATCGTCGGCATCAAAGGCGACAGCACCTACGACAAGATCTATTCCACGCTGGTCGAGTTCAACCAGGGATGGGCAAAGTCCGCTCCCGTGCTCTACCTCACCGCCGCCAAGAAGACCTTCACCGCCAGCGGTCACCCGGACTACCACAACCTGCACGACACCGGCGCCGCCTCAGCCACGGCAGCACTGCAGGCCATCGCTCTCGGAATCCACACCCACGGCATGGGCGGTTTCGACCACAAGAAGGCCCGCGAGGTATTCCAGATCCCAGAGGACTTCGACGTGGGCGCCGTATGGGCTCTCGGCTATCTCGGTGATCCAGAGACGCTGCAGGGTGGCATGAAGGATCAGGAACTGGCTCCTCGCAAGCGCAAACCCTTCGACAGCTATGTCTTCTCCGAGTGGGACAAGCCGGCAAAGTTCTGAAACAAGAAAGGCCCGCCACCGGCGGGCCTTTCCAACAAACCACATTGAACCGTTGTCATCCTGAGCCGCAGGCGAAGGACCCGTCCATACCCTGGGTGCCCCATGTCCCTCGGGGACATGGGCCTTCGCGCAATGCGCGAACTTTTTGTCATTTCGTAGCGCAGCGGAGAAATCTGCTTCTCAACAACTTCGCTCCAAAGATCCGACCCCTACTGCAGAATCGCCACACCCGCAAACTCGCCAGCAATCCTCGCCTTCCACTCTGCCGGTCCGGTCTCATGCACGCTGACCCCATTGGAATCCACCGCCACGGTCACCGGCATATCCTTCACCGTGAATTCGTAGATGGCCTCCATACCCAGGTCTTCAAAGGCCAGCACACGCGATGCCTTGATCGCCTTCGAGACCAGATACGCGGCTCCGCCAACGGCCATCAGGTACACAGCCTTGTTATCGCGAATCGCCTCGATCGCCGCAGGTCCACGTTCGCTCTTACCCACCATGCCCAGCAGACCTGTCTGCTCCAGCATCTGGCGCGTGAACTTATCCATACGAGTCGCTGTCGTCGGACCCGCCGGGCCAACCACTTCCTCGCGCACGGGATCGACTGGGCCAACGTAGTAGATAAAGCGTCCGGTGAAGTCGACCGGAAGCTTCTCGCCCTTGTTGAGCATATCGATCATGCGCTTGTGTGCGGCGTCGCGGCCGGTCAGCAGCTTGCCGTTCAGCAGCAGCACTTCTCCCGGCTTCCACGTGGCCACGTCTTCGCGGGTTACGGTATCGAGATCGACACGGCGCGCATTCGCGGGAGAGTACGTCAGCTCCGGCCAGTCTTCCAGCGATGGAGCCTCGATGTGCGCCGGTCCCGAGCCATCCAGATGGAAGTGGGCATGACGCGTTGCCGCGCAGTTCGGAATCATCGCCACCGGCAGGTTGGCTGCGTGGGTCGGATAGTCGAGGATCTTGATGTCGAGCACCGTCGTCAGGCCGCCCAGGCCCTGCGCACCGATACCCAGCGCATTGATCTTCTGATAGAGCTCGATACGCATCTCTTCCAGCTTGTTCTGCGGCCCGCGCGCGATCAGCTCCTGCATATCGATCGGCTCCATCAGAGCTTGCTTGGCCAGCAGCATCGCCTTCTCCGCCGTTCCGCCGATGCCAATACCCAGCATGCCTGGCGGGCACCATCCAGCGCCCATCGACGGCACGGTCTTCACGACCCAGTCCACAATCGAGTCCGACGGATTCAGCATGGCGAACTTCGACTTCGCCTCGCTTCCACCACCTTTGGCCGCAACGATGACATCGATGCTATCGCCCTGCACCAGCTCGATATTCACTACCGCCGGCGTGTTGTCTTTGGTGTTCTTGCGGCCGAAGGCCGGATCGGCCAGAACGCTGGCGCGCAAACGGTTGTCCGGATGGTTATAGGCCCGGCGAACACCTTCGTCGCACATGGACTGTACGTCCATGGTCGCGCCCTCCCACTGCACGCCCATACCGATCTTCAGAAAGACGGTCACAATGCCGGTGTCCTGGCAGATGGGCCGGTGGCCCTCGGCGCACATACGGCTGTTGATCAGGATCTGCGCCATTGCGTCCTTGGCCGCAACCGACTCCTCCAACTCATACGCCCGAGCCAGGTTCTTGATGTAGTCCACCGGGTGGTAGTAGCTGATGTACTGCAGCGCGTCGGCAACGCTCTGGATAAGGTCTTCCTGTTTGATTGTGGCCATCGGATAAGTTCCTGTATCCATTTTACGGCTCGGATAAGATCGTTGTACTCGCAGCGCAGCCGCGAATCCGTTACCCACGGCTGCCGGATCTCCCAGGGACTGACTATGCGCAAACTCCTGCTTGCCGCTGCCCTCTCGTTTTCCACCGCTCTTGTTCAAGGACAATCTCCCGCTATGAATCACGCCGCCGGCACCTTCGAAGTCAAGGTCGCGCCTACCGGACACGATCCGGAGCCCACCATCAGCTCCCTCTCGATCGACAAACAGATCCACGGCGATCTCGAGGCCACCACCAAGGGCGAGATGCTCGCCGCCGGCGACCAGAAGGCCGGCCTCGGTGGATATGTCGCCATCGAACGGGTCACCGGCAAGCTCAGCGGCCGAATCGGCAGCTTCGCCCTGATGCACTCCGGCACTATGGTTCCCGGCCAGCCCTACGATCTGAAGATCATCGTCGTCCCAGGCTCCGGCACCGGCGATCTTTCCGGTATCTACGGAACCTTCCATATCCTCATCGACAGCGCGGGTAAACACTCCTACACATTCGACTACGCCTTTTCTACGAAGTAGACGACTTAGGATCAAACCTTAGATCTGGCGCCCCATATCCGGCGCCCCCAACGAGCTCGCTCGTTGGGGTGGTATCTCGGCTACGCCGAGATGTGGGTATTCGCCCGCCACAAGCGATAATAGGGACCGGCGGAGCACCCATGAAAACCCGTACAGAAAAAGACTCCCTCGGCACCATCGAACTTCCGGCCGATGCCCTCTATGGCGCGCAAACTGCCCGCGCCATCCGCAACTTTCCCATCAGCGGCATGCGCGCTCATCCCGCTCTGATCCGTGCGATCGCTGCGATCAAAATGGCAGCGGCCGAAGCCAATCGCGACCTGAAGACGGTCACCGCAGAGCGCGCCAACGCCATCATGGCGGCCGCCAAGGAAATCCTCGAGGGCAAACACCATGACCAGTTCGTCGTCGATGTCTTCCAGGCCGGCGCCGGTGTCAGCTTCCACATGAACACCAACGAGGTCATCGCCAATCGCGCCAACCAGATCCTGGGCGCGAAGCTCGGCAGTTACGAGAAGGTGCATCCCAACGACCACGTCAACTATGGACAGTCGACGAACGACGTTTTTCCCACCGCGATGCGCCTCTCTGCGCTGCTGGCTCTCGAAGGCCTCTACCCAGTGCTGAAGTCACTCTCGGCCAGCTTCGCGAAGAAGGCAGAGGAGTTCGATCACGTCCTCAAATCCGGACGCACGCACATGCAGGACGCGACGCCGATCCGCCTGGGACAGGAGTTCGCGGCCTACGGTCTCGCCATCGCGCATGCGTGCCGCACCATCAGTCGCACGTCTGCAAGCCTGCGCGAGCTTGGCCTGGGAGGCTCAGCCGTCGGCACCGGCCTCAATACCCATCCGCAGTACCGCGCTCTGGCCATCCAGAACCTCTCGACCCTGACCAGGCAGCCACTCTGCCCCGCGCCCGATATGCGCTATGCCATGCAGAGCTGTGCACCCATGGCAGACCTCTCAGGATCGCTGCGCACGCTTGCTCTCGAGGTCATCCGCATCTCCAACGATCTGCGTCTGCTGGCCAGCGGCCCCAACACCGGCCTGAATGAGATCCAACTCCCTGCATTACAGCCCGGCTCCAGCATCATGCCCGGCAAGGTGAACCCGGTACTGGCGGAGCTCGCTGCCATGGTCGCCTTCCAGGTTATTGGCAACGACACCGCCATTGGCTATGCCGTGCAGGCAGGACAGCTCGAACTGAATGTGATGATGCCCACCATCACCTACAACACACTGCAGTCGATCCAGATTCTGACCAACATGCTGCGTGAGTTCGATGAGCGTTGCATCGCCGGCATCACCGCCAATGAAGATCGCTGCGCCTTCTATGCAGAGTCCACCGTCTCGCTGGCTACAGCGCTCAATCCCTACATCGGCTACGCCAAGGCGGCAGAGCTGGTAAAGGAGTCCATTGCGAGCGGCAAAGGCATCCTCTCCCTCGCCCGCGAAAAGGAACTGCTAACCGACGAGCAAATCACCGAAATCCTCGATCCACAAAAGATGACGGAACCCCGCGAAACCATTTAGGAATCATCAAGCTGGGTGCCCATCTCGGCTACGCCGAGATGTGGGCATTCGCGCTCCGCGCGAACCATTCATCGCCGCTAAACTAAACAAAAATTGATACTTAATTCGCCGCCACCAGATATAGCTCCAGCCCTCAGAACTTTTTCTTGCAACTTCCCGTGCCGGAGGCTAGTCTCTACAACTGACATGCGGATGTGCGCATTCCAGCCCGGCTTTTGCTTTACCTACCGCTACTGGTGGCCAGTAGCGGCTCAGGCGAAGCGCGGGCGCTTGTTCCAGGGATAAAACCCTAAATCCAGCAGAAAGCCCAAGTTTCAAGACCCGAGCCGCGACCCCACCAAGGTCGCGGCTTTT
>JABFXN010000257.1 GCA_013361705.1 Acidobacteriaceae bacterium | reverse complement strand
GTATGTCATCGGCCAGGACCTTACCAAGAAGAAGCTGGCAGTCGCTGTCTACAACCACTACAAGCGCATTCAGATGAACCGGACGCGCGGCAACGATGTTGAGCTGCAGAAGTCCAACATCCTGCTCGTAGGCCCTACCGGTTCCGGAAAGACGCTGCTGGCGCAGACCCTGGCGAAGATGCTGGATGTTCCCTTCGCTATCGTGGATGCGACTACGCTGACCGAGGCCGGATACGTGGGTGAGGATGTTGAGAACATCATCCTGAAGCTGCTGCAGGCGGCGGACGGTGATGTAGCGCGTGCCCAGAGCGGCATTATCTACATTGATGAGATCGACAAGATCGGCCGCAAGGACGAAAACCCCTCCATCACCCGCGATGTTTCGGGTGAGGGTGTTCAGCAGGCGCTGCTCAAGATTCTGGAAGGCACCGTTGCCAATGTTCCCCCGCAGGGCGGACGCAAGCATCCGCATCAGGAGTTCACCGCGGTCGACACCACGAATATCCTGTTCATCTGCGGCGGAGCATTCGTCGGTCTGGAGCGTGTCATCGCACGCCGCGTAGGCAAGAAAGCCCTTGGCTTCAAGACCTTGACCGAGCCGGAGACGCCTGCCGGCGACATTACACCGATCCGCGCGCAGCGTGATACCGAACTGTTGCGTCAGGCTGAACCGCAGGATCTGCTGAAATACGGCCTGATTCCCGAGTTCATCGGTCGTCTGCCGGTGCTCGGCATTCTGGACGAGCTGGACGAAGCAGCGCTGATCGAGATTCTGACCAAGCCGCGCAACGCCATTCTGAAGCAGTACTCCAAGCTGTTTGAGTACGAGGGCGTCAAGGTGACCTTCACTGCCGAGGCGGCCCAGTCCATCGCGCGGGAAGCTCTGGCTCGCAAGGTCGGCGCCCGCGGCCTGCGCATGATCCTGGAAGAGCTGATGCTCGACCTGATGTACAACGTGCCTGGCAACAAGAAGATCAAGGAGCTGGAGATCACGGCGGAGATGGTGAAAAACCGCGACATGACGACCTCTCTCCCTCTGGAAAAAGCCGGCTAGAGCATTTCTCTCTAAATAGCCTGTTCTTCTACACTTTCGTACCCATCGCCGTGGCTCTTGCAAGCCACGGCGATTTTCTTTCACTTCAACAAAGCGACTTGCCCCGCATGTTAAGGCAAAGCGAATTACAATCATCGGAACGCCGCGGAACCAGTACCGCATCTCAGCTGTGCCCTGGCGCGTCTAATGGGAGGAATGACAGATATGAGCTCGAAAGAAGTCCTAAGCAGCGAGGTTCAAAAGCTGCCAATGATGCCCATACGCGATATGGTCATCTTTCCTCACATGATGACTCCGTTCGTCGTCGGCCGCGAGTCCAGCGTCCGCGCGCTGGAAGAGGCGTTGAACGGTGATCGCCGCATCTTCCTGGCGACACAGCATGACGCCACGGTAGACGATCCCAGCGCCGACGATATCTACCAGGTAGGCACCATCGGCAACATCGTGCAAAGCGTCAAAATGCCTGATGGCAACATCAAGGTGCTGGTAGAAGGCATTGAACGCGCCCGCGCCACTGAACTCAATGACGAAGACGGTTTCTTTGTTGCCACGCTTCGCACCGGCCGCACGCAGCTTGAAATGACTCCGCAGGTCGAAGGCCTGGTGCAGAAGGTGCACTCGCTCTTCGAGCAGTACGTCAAGCTGCAGCAGTCACTGAACTACGAGACGATGGCCGCCAGCGTTCGCCTGGACGAGCCCGCCAAGCTGGCCGATATGATCGCCGCCAACCTGCAGCTTCGCATCGATGAGAAGCAGGAGCTTCTGGAAGTCTTCGCTCCCGAGCTGCGTCTGTCGCGCGTTGCCGATACCCTCGAAACCGCGATCGAAAAGCTGAACATGGACCGCACCATCCAGTCGCGCGTGAAGCGCCAGATGGAGCGCGCCCAGAAAGAGTACTACCTCAACGAGAAGATCAAGGCGATTCAGAAAGAGCTGGGCCGCGGCGAGAAGAGCGAGTTCGATGATCTGAAGAAGAAGATCGAAGCCGCAGGCATGCCGAAGGAAGCCTTCGATAAGGCGATGCAGGAGCTCAAGAAGCTTGAAGCCATGCCGCCGATGTCCGCCGAGTCGACTGTCTCTCGCAACTATCTTGACTGGCTGCTGGCGGTGCCGTGGAAGAAGAAGTCCAAGGAGATCCGCTCCATTGAGCATGCAGAGAAGGTCCTCAACCAGGATCACTACGGTCTGGATAAGATCAAGGACCGCATTCTCGAGTTCCTGGCAGTGCGTCAGCTCGTAAAGAATCCGAAGGGCTCGATCCTCTGCTTTGTCGGACCTCCGGGTGTCGGTAAGACATCGCTCGGCATGTCGATTGCAAAGGCCACCGGCCGCAAGTTTGTTCGCATGTCTCTGGGTGGCGTACGCGATGAGGCTGAGATCCGTGGTCACCGCCGTACCTACATCGGCGCTCTTCCCGGCCAGATTATCCAGTCGATGAAGAAAGCGGGAACGAAGAACCCGGTCATCATGCTCGACGAGATCGATAAGATGGCCTCTGACTTCCGTGGCGATCCTGCTTCGGCCATGCTCGAAGTCCTCGACCCGGAGCAGAACAACAGCTTCCAGGATCACTATCTGGATGTCGAATATGACCTCTCGCAGGTGCTCTTCGTAGCGACCGCCAACGTGCTGCATACGATCCCCGGCCCCCTGCAGGATCGTATGGAGATTCTGCGCCTGTCAGGCTACACCGATATCGAGAAGCTCGAGATCGCGAAACAGTACCTGCTCAAGAAACAGCGCGAGGGTACGGGCCTGACCGAGAAGCAGGTCGTCTTCTCCGACGACGCCCTGCAGGACATTATCCGCTCCTACACGCGCGAAGCCGGCGTTCGCAACCTGGAACGCGAGATCGGCAATGTCTGCCGCAAGGTAGCTCGCCGCGTCGTAAAGAATGGGCCTAAGCACAAGGAAGAGGTAACGAAAGACAACATCTCCGACTTCCTGGGCGTACCTCGCTTCCGCGAGTCGCAGGTACAGGAGAAGAGTGAGGTTGGCCTGGTCACCGGCCTTGCCTGGACTGAGGTCGGCGGCAGCATCCTGCAGACCGAAGTACAGGTCCTGGATGGCAAGGGTAAGCTGACCACCACCGGCCAGCTTGGCGACGTCATGCAGGAGTCGGCGCAGGCGGCCCTCAGCTACGTTCGTTCACGGGCGCATCACCTTGGCCTCAGCAAGGACTTCTATCGCAACATCGACATCCACGTACACGTGCCCGAAGGCGCCATTCCTAAGGATGGTCCGTCGGCCGGCATTACGCTGGCGACTGCCCTCTCCTCTGCCCTGACGAAGATTCCGGTACGCCGGGACGTCGCCATGACGGGAGAGGTCACGCTGCGCGGCAAGGTGCTGGCGATCGGTGGCCTGAAGGAGAAGCTGCTGGCGGCACATCGCGCCGGTATCTTTGAAGCGATCCTCCCGGCGGATAACCGGAAGGATCTTGCCGACCTGCCCGATCTGCTGAAGAACAGCATGAAGATGCATTTCGTCGAGAACATGGATGAGGTGCTCCAGATTGCCCTGGAAGGCAAGCTTCCGGATCTGAAGGAAGAAACGCCGGATGCGCTTGGGGTCCCGCTCACAGAGAGCGTTCAGCCGGTCGTTACCCACCAGTAAGCCTCCATGAAAGAAGCGCGAGAAGGCCGGGCAAACGCCCGGCCTTCTTCTTTACCCGACGCGTTTTTTATACCGCCTTACGCGACCCGCCGATGAAGTGCATGATCAGCGAGATCACCGCAAAGATGAGCAACAGATGGATCAGGAAGCCGGAAACGTGCATTAGCGTAAATCCACCAAGCCACGCAAGAACCAGGATGATTGCCAAAACCAGAAACATTGTTGTGCCCTACCTTTCGTTCGTCAAAATCCGCACGATTTGAGCGTTTCCCTGTTGCCTGGATACCCGGAAGGGGCATGCAGTGGCATTTCATTACGGAAACACCCGTAAATGCGAAAGCCCTACGCTACACCCACAGGGAAATGCTCTAGCGCGGCATTCGCGGAAAGTAAGAGTCCCATAGTGGCATTTTTGTTGCTTAGCTATCTGTATTTAGCGAGATACACGCCAGGGCAGCCCAAACGCGTCTGTTCGGCATCTACCTCATCGGTCTTTATGGAGGTTTTTTTATGCTGATCCTGCTGATCGTTCTGCTTCTCTTGATGTTTGGCGCATTTCCGGCATGGCCCTATAGCCGTGGCTGGGGCTATTACCCGAGTGGCGGTCTTGGTCTGATTGTGCTGATTGTGCTGGTACTTCTGCTGACACACGCGGTTTAGGCGTGACACGCACGTCCCTCGCAATTGCTATCATCGAAGGCACATCCTCGCTTCCGTAGGAGTGTCTTCGATGCCGACTGCTTCCACCAGCTCCGCCCTGCGACTCAGCAAACTGGCGCCCTCCATCGTCCAGTCTGAGATCCGCGCCATGACCATCGCGTGTAACGCCATCGATGGCATCAATATGTCCCAGGGTGTCTGCGATACGGACCCACCGCATCCGGTCATTGAAGGCGCCGTCAACGCCATGCGCAATGGCTTCAATATCTATGCGCGTATGGACGGCATCGATTCGCTGCGTCATGCCATCGCGCGCAAGTTTGCGCACTATAACGCCATTACCGCCGATCCCGATGGAGAGATCCTGGTCACGACCGGAACCACCGGAGCCATGCTGGCGACATGCATGGCGTTGTTTGACCCAGGCGATGAGGTGATTGTCTTCGAGCCCTTCTACGGCTACCACGTCAACATGCTCCTGGGTCTGAACCTGAAGCCAGTGATTGTCCCGTTGACTACGCCCCGCTGGGACTTCGATCCCGAAGCTCTGGCAAACGCCATCACGCCGAAGACACGCGCCATCCTCGTCAATACGCCCGGTAACCCGTCAGGCAAGGTCTTCACACGCACGGAACTGGAAGCCCTGGCGACCATCGCAATCGATGCCGATCTCTTCGTCATCACCGACGAGATCTACGAATACTTCCTCTACGACGGTCACGAACATATCTCCCCGGCAACACTGCCCGGCATGGCCGAGCGGACGATCACCATCGCCGGCTTCTCCAAGACCTTCTCCGTCACCGGCTGGCGTCTCGGCTACCTGCATGCCAGTAAGCGCTGGACGCCGTCCATCGCCTACTTCCACGACCTGCTCTTCATCTCCGCTCCCGCGCCGTTGCAACACGGTGTGGCCGCCGGCCTATGCGATCTTCCTGACAGCTTCTACACCGACATGCAGACCGAGTATGTCGCCAAGCGTGACAAGACAGTAGCCGCGCTCGCGGATGCCGGACTGACACCGACTGTCCCGCAGGGCGCGTATTACATCCTCGCCGATGTCTCCCGCGTTGAAGGCTCTACCTCCAAGGAGAAGGCGCGTAACCTGCTCAAACAGGTTGGTGTGGCTGCCGTGGCTGGGTCAGCATTCTTCCGTGCGGGCAAAGGAGAGAACCTGCTGCGCTTCTGCTATGCGAAAAAGGATGATGCCCTGGACGAGGCTTGCAGACGGTTACGGTCGTTGTAGAAATCAACTTCGATGAAGCTGACCTCAAAAGTAATGAAGAACGCCGCTGTCACACTTTGTCTCAGCGGCGTTCTTATACTGATTGCCAGCTTCGTTGAAGTACTTCTTCCACTTACAAGAATAGCCGTCTGGATCATCTTCCCGCTCGCAATGCTTGTGAGTATCAGTGAGGGCTTCCCCCCTCGAAAATCCTTTTGGTCTCGTTATCCGTTATGGGTGCCTCGCTGGCTCAAAATTACTGATGTCGTCATGGTCTTGCTCGGATTTGTCTACTTCGCGACCTTTGCATCCAGCGAACACCTAAGTAATGATCGTTATCGCTTCCTCACCTTTATCGCGATCAATGCATCCATGCGATCCGCAGCCTACTGGCACACAAAGGGGGGTTGCGACCTAACATTCGATCCCTGGGACCATTCTTCCTCGCCAGAAACGCTCGATGAGCGGCTCGATGCTATTCGCGACGAGCATTTCCCTGCTCTCTCGCAGAAAAGAAAGTAAGAACAAACATTTGACGACGGCATCTCTTCGAACCCACCTTGTTCGAACGACCTTTTTGTTTTGTCATTCGTAGCGAAGCGGAGAAATCTGCTGCTCTACCGATACTTTCCCGGCACCCGCCCATCTGCCAATCTTGTTAAACAAGAAAGCCCGCCATAAGCGGGCTTTCTTACGTAATGCAGAGAACAAAGTCCTACACACACCCACCGGCGATCGACGGAATCAGCATGATCTCATCCCCGTCTTCAAAGGTGTGCGACTCTCCGCCGAGGAAGCGGATGTCTTCATCGTTCACATAGACATTGATGAACGGGCGCAGCTTGCCCTGCTCGTCCTTGATATGCGCACCAAGAGCTGGGAACTTCACGCCCAGGTCATCGACCAGGCCCGGCAGGTTGGTGGCGGCGGAGTCAACCTTCTTTACGCCATCGGTGTGGCGGACAAAGGCGGTCGGCAAAAGTACTTTGATTGACATTTGAATCTTCCCTGCTCTTTCTGTTTCTTGTCCCAACTGAGCGTCAGCTCAGCGAACTGAGCCTAGCTCAGCATTATTGAGCTACCAGCTCGGCCTCTTCCGCGGGCAGACCATCCAGCTCCCGCAGATAGGCGTCGAACTCGGCCAGCCGCGGCTTCACCGCGCGTCCGATGTCGTAGCGGCCCTGCAGCACATCTGTCGTCTTCAGGCCGTTGCCCGTGATGCACACCACCGTCGTCTCATCCTTACCGATGCGGCCCTGTGCGAAGAGCTTCGCCGTCACCGCAGTCGTTACGCCGCCTGCCGTCTCGGTGAAGATACCTTCGGTCTCTGCCAGCTCCTGAATGCCGGAGACGACTTCGACGTCAGAGACATCCTCACCCCAGCCACCGGTATCGCGGATCAGACGGGCCGCGTATGGGCCGTCCGCCGGGTTACCGATCGCCAGCGAGCGGGCGATGGTATTCGGCTTCTGCGGCTCGTGGCGCTCAAGGTTGTTCTTCACCGCGTGGGTAATCGGCGAACAGCCAGTGGCCTGCGCCCCGAAGAACTTCACGTGCTTTGCCTCGACGATGCCGAGATACACCAGCTCATCGAAGGCCTTCTTGATCTTGCGGATCAGCGATCCACCGGCCATCGGCACCACGACGTTGTCGGGCAAGCGCCAACCGAGCTGCTCGGCGATCTCGTATCCCATCGTCTTCGATCCCTCAGCGTAGTAAGGCCGCAGGTTCACGTTGACGAAGCCCCAGTTGTACTGGTCGGCGATCAGCGAGCACAGGCGGTTGACGTGATCTTAGTTGCCGTCATTGCGCACCTGACGAGCGCCGTAGATCAGCGTGTTCAGAATCTTTGCCGGCTCAAGGTCAGCCGGAATCAGGATGCAGCTCTTCAGCCCCAGGCGGGCGGCCTGCGCTGCCACGGAGTTTGCCAGGTTGCCGGTCGAGCTGGCGCCGACGGTATCAAAGCCGAAGTAGCGAGCATTGGCCAGCGCCACGGCGACGACACGGTCCTTGAAGCTCAGCGTCGGGAAGCAAACGGCATCGTTCTTCACGTAGATGTCGGAAGCGCCGAGACGCTTGCCCAGGTTGTTGGCCTTGACCAACGGTGTGAAGCCAACCGGAAGATCGGGCTGGAAGCCCTCAGGAATGGGAAGCAGCGCACGATAGCGCCAGATGCTTGCCGGCCCGGCAGCGATGGACTCCCGGGTCACGCTGCCCTTCACCGCGTCCAGGTCGTAAAAGACTTCGAGCGGCGAAAAGCACTCATCGCAGATAGAAAGCGGCTGGTTGCCATAGCTCTTGCCGCACTCTTTGCACTTCAGATCGTAGGGCGCACACGCACCGGAAGACATAGGGCCTTGCTCTCCATGTGGCGGAGGGCTTTGCGTGTGACCTGTCTCTCTTGGATGGCGCCCTTAACTCAGGAACGAGGAGGCGCGGGGTGGGAACTTGCAGCTTTCCTACTCCGAATCTCATGTTCCCTGTCGCCAGGAGAGAGTTGACACCGGTACGCCTTTGTTCTGTCCGGTTGTCGTGGTGTCACAGGGCTCGTCCCTCAACCACTCTTCATGAAATTCGCGCTTGCCCTTGCGGGCTAGCTTGAATGTATTGTTTGTACCACGCCACAAGGCGCCAGACAAGCCGTGCCCTCATCCAACGGCGGCTAAGTGCAGTGAATTGCAGGAAAACCGTTCTTTTCGGTTTATTCTTCCGCCATGCTGAAATTCATGGTTCGCACCGCAGCCTTCGCGGCCCTAGCCGCTGCTTTTGCGTCCGTAGCCACGTTTCCCCTCGCCGCCCAGGAGGCCCCATTGAACCCGGACGGCAAGGTAGCCGCCAAGTCCGCCTGGCTCACGCTCACGGCCCAGCAGAAGTCCGATGTCTTCGCCTTCGCCGAGCCTTACAAGGACTACCTGCGGCATGCCAAGAGCGCCGGACTTTCGACCGCGGAGTTCCTCCGTCTGGCCAAAGCGGCTGGGTTCAGCGAGTTCACCTCCGCTTCCCAGATCAAACCCGGAGCCAAACTCATCTTCGACAATCGCGATCGCGCCGTGGTCTTCGCCGTCATCGGCTCCGATTCCGTGGAGACAGGGACTCGCATCGTCGCCACCCACCAGGACTCTCCACACCTGAACCTGAAGTCCCGTCCGGTTGTCGGAGCTTCAGGCTCGGTTGCGTTACTGAAGACCACGCTCTACGGCGGCATCAAGAAGTACCAGTGGTCGAATCTTCCCTTGGCCCTGGTTGGCCGCATCGACACCACCGACGGCCGGCATCTGCAGGTGAATATTGGCTTCGCTCCCGGCGATCCTGTCTTCGTGATCGCCGACGCCGCGCCTCACTCCGACTCACTGCTCCGAACACGCACCTACACCACGATCCTCGCAGGGGAAGAGATGAATCCGGTGGCGGGTTCTATTCCCAGCGAGAAGAACTCCGTTGCCGACCAGGTGATGGCCGCGCTGCGTGCGAAGTTCAACATCAAAGACGAGGATCTCGTTGCCGCTGAACTGGAGCTTGTTCCAGCAACTCAGCCGGCCGACGTCGGTATCGACAATGGCCTGACCGGAAGCTGGGGCCAGGATGACAAAGCGCTCAGCTATGCGGCCTCACGCAGCATCTTCGACCTGAAGGGCACGCCGAAGAAGACCGCGATGGTCTACGTCACCAACTTCGAAGAGGTCGGCTCCATCAACAACACTGGCGCTAACTCGCAGTTCCTCGATACGGTCTTTACGGAGCTGATGGACGCGCAGAAGAAAGGCGCTTCAGCACTCGATGTCCGTCACGCGCTGCGCAATGCCGCCGTGCTCTCGGCTGATTGCAATGATGGCGTGAACCCGCTCTTCCCAGGTAACTCGGAAGCATCGAACGCCGCGGTCGTCGGCTATGGCGTGACCATCAAGCGCTACGGCGCAGGCTTCGATCCAAACGCGGAGTTCACCGGCCGCATCATCGCTCTCCTCGACAAAAACAACATCGCCTGGCAGACGCAGACACCTCGTGTCGAAGTTGGTGGAGGCGGCACCATTGGAGGCTTCCTCTCGGCGCGGAATATGGAAGTGCTGGACGTAGGCATTCCACTGCTTAGCATGCATGCGACCTACGAGATGAGCTCGAAGGTAGACCACTGGTCCATCTACAAGTTCTTTGGCGCCTTCTACGGCATGGAGTAAGGGGCAACGTCAGCCCTAATTCGGCTTGATGATCTCTTTCACGCCCTCGACAAAGCTCGCCGGATCGAACTCCGTACGCAGAATCTCATCGGGGCAATCGGTCATCAGGGCTACGCGCCAGTTGCACACGAAGGCTATAAGCTGCTCAGGTTGCGCCGCCCTTAGCTCAGCACAGAGCGCTTCAGCTTCGGCAATACCGCGCTCCCCTTCCACATCGATCAAAACGAGGTCGTATTGCTTCTGCCAGAAGCTCGAGCGTCCCTCGTCCGCGCTCATAACCGAATCCACCTCATAGCCTGAAAGGCGCAGGATCTGGTCGCGCAGAGGACGCAACATCTCTCGTCTGCAGACATGCAGGACAGTTGTCCGGTGGGGGGAATCCATAAGGGAGGCCTTTCGCAATGGCAGCGTCAGGCCAGGACTTCGGACTTCTCTTCTGCGGATCCAGTATGAGCGGGAAGCGCCGGCATAGGCACCAGCATATCTTCCTTACGCATCACAAGAGTGGTGGCGTTCAGGCTGGCAAGTTCAAAGCCATGACCATGAGTAATTGCGTCCGTTGGGCAAGCCTCAACGCAGTACCCGCAGAAGATGCAACGGTTGTAATCGATGTTGTAGACCTTGGCGTACCGCTCCGAAGAGCTGATGCGCTTTTGCTCCGTGTTGTCCGCCGCTTCGATGAAGATGCAGTTGGAGGGGCAGGCGGCAGCGCACAGGAAGCATGCCACGCACTTCTCCAGACCGTTCTCGTCACGCTGCAACTGGTGCTTGCCGCGGAAGCGCTCCTGGAACTGAGCGCCGCGCATCGGTCCGGGACCGTCGGGGTAATTTTCTACCTCGGTGGGCTGCAGCATTTCCTTGAAGGTGATGCTCATGCCTTTGGCAATCGCGGCGACGTTGCTGACGATGGACATAGTTTGAGTATATGCCACACGGGGGTTACGCTGGTATCCGCCATGCGCCCAGACATGCTTGCTCTCGCCTGCATTTTCATCGCTTTGCCCGTCTTCGCCCAGACCGCAGCCCAGACCCTAGCCCAGACCGCATAGCCGCCTGCAATGGCCCATGCGCAGGAAGCCGCCACTCCCTCCACCTCACTGACAGTAACCGGCCCGACCGGCAAGGTACTGAAGGTGTCGCCGGAAGATCTGAAAGCCATGCCGCACAAGTCTGTAGAGGTCTTCAACGAGGACAGCAAGGCGAAGGAAACCTACACCGGTGTTCCCCTCACGGAGCTGCTGAAGCAGGTCGACGCGCCTACCGGAGAAAAGCTCCGCGGCAAACTCTATCTGATGGGAGTCATCGCCGAGGGCACCGATCACTATCGCGTGCTCTATTCCCTGGCGGAAGTAGATTCCGCCAACCACAACGGCGATGTCCTGGTCGCCGACCAGATCGACGGGAAGCCCATCGCCGCCGACGGAGCTTTCAAGCTGGTCTCCACGGAAGAGAAGCGGCCCGCGCGCTGGGTGCGGAACCTGACCGCTATCACGGTCAAGGCTGTTGACTAGCCACCCGCTCCAATACTTCGAGCGTGAATTGCGCTACCGCGATCTCGCCTCGTAGAACAGCGCCCAAGGGAAACCAGGCCGCATCTGCTGCGTCATCTCCGCAGAGCAGCTCGCCTCCCATAACCTCACAGAGGAAGTCCACCAGAACGTAGTGGTACCGGACGCGTTCTTCTTCACGGAAGATCCGTTCCAGGGTCTCCGCATGCCGCACAACACGGACGTCCAGCCCGGTCTCTTCCCTAACCTCGCGGACCACCGCCGCTTCCAGGTGCTCTCCCAGCTCCAACCGGCCGCCAGGCAACGACCACTCGCCTTTGAGTGGCTCGCGTCCGCGTCGCACCAGCAAGACGTTGTCGTCCTGAAAGACGATAGCCCCGACCCCAACGACAGGAGCGGCGGGGTACTCGCGTGTGTCGCTCATTTCAGGGGTTTGCCGAACTCTTCGCAGAAGACGGTATGCGAGAACGGGAAACGTCCGCCATTGAACTTGTCAGGCCCCTGCATCCGTCCGAGCGCCAGAACAGCGACAACCCAGTAGCTCATGGGCAGGCGCAGCACCTCATGCACCTTTTCCTGCTCGAAGCCTTCCATCGGAGCCGTATCGTAGCCCAACACTTCGGCCATCAGCAGCATGTGCGTGAAGGCCACCATGACCTGCTTGTTCAACCAGCCATGCATCTGGTCGGAGTTGAACTCGGCGAAGTAGTGCGGAATGCTCTCTCGCGATGCCGCGGCGAGGCTCTCGGACATGCCACCGCGAAGCCCGGAGTTGATTACCTCGTCCAGATCCTTCCGCCAGGCATCCGCGTCGCCGCAGGCGACAATCACGGCGCTAGCCTCTTCCACCTTGGCCTGGTTGAAACATGCTCCGCGCAGGCGGCGCTTCTGCTCCGGCTGCTGCACCACAATGAAACGCCAGGGCTGCAGGTTATAGCTGCTGGGGGCCTGCAACCCCGCTTCCAGAATCTTCCGCAAGTCGTCCGGCGGCATCGGCTCGCCGTCAAAGCTCTGGCTTGCACGGCGCTCACGAATCGCCTGGGCGAGTGATTTGATCTCGGCACGGCTCATACGTTCCTGTTCTTCAGCTCCCTCAAAAACGTGGCCGTGGCCCGTACTGCTCAGCGCAGGTTCTCCATCGGCTCTTCGGTGGCGAATGGGCTTGCCCCCGGAGACTCCGATGATACCCAGACTCCATGAAATGCTGAACGAAGCTCAGGATACGCGAGGACGAGCGTTCGTGCAGCCTCAGAGTTTCGCTTCCGGGTCGCGGCGGCATCACCGGCCGTATCTACCTTGAGGTGTACGACCAGATCCACCTTCTCTTTGCTGGAGCTATCGTCGAAACCGAAGCCCGTAATCCGGTACTCCGTCCCATCGGTTGCGCGCAGTACCAGCGGCTGGTCCACCGAAACCCCTTTTTGCAGCACCGGTGGCGCGGCGGTCGACGCCTCCGTCTGCAGCTTCTCCAGATGACTGCTGCTCACAAACCCTACCGGCTGCAGCAGCGCGGCAGCCTGCTGATAGTACAGCCACGCATTCCACGGCTGGTTCTGTTTGGCCATCGAGCGCGCCGTTGTCCAGTAGT
>JABFXN010000397.1 GCA_013361705.1 Acidobacteriaceae bacterium | reverse complement strand
CCTTGCCCGCTACAAACCGGTCGATGTTGCCTTCAAGGTCGTGGGTACCGGCTCCGTTGGTATGCGCGATTATGTGATTTACATGGAGGGCAACGGCGCCGACGACCCTCTTTTCCTACAGATCAAAGAGGAGACTACCTCCGTCTACGCCCCTTACCTTGCAACCAAGACTGTCACCACACCCAACCAGGGACAGCGCGTAGTGAACGGACACCGCGCCATGCAACTGCAGAGTGACCCAATGCTTGGGTATACGCGCTTCGAAGGCCGCGATTACCTTGTCCGCCAGCTCAACGATCACAAGGCTACGCTCGACGTCACTCATCTGGATGAAGCCGGCCTGCAGCAATACGCTGAGGTCTGCGGAGAACTGCTGGCCCGCGGCCATGCGCGTTCAGGCGACCCGGGATTGATTCAGGGATACATCGGCAAAGGCAAGCGCTTCCGGGAAGCCATGCTGGAGTTCGCGCATGCTTACGCCACGCAGAGCAGAGATGACTGGCAGAGATTCAAGGCAAGTTTGGCGTAGCCTGTGTCATCGCAGTACCATGCTCTCGCCATCGCGGATGCGGAGGATATATGGGAATCTTTGACGATCTGCTGGAAGCAGCAAAACGCGGAGATGAGGACGAGGTCAAGAAAATCGTCAGCCAACATCCGGAGCTCCTCCACCAGCGAGACGATCGCGGAGCTACCGTCCTGCATCACGCCGCGTTTGGCGGCCACCGCACGATCGCGGAGTTTCTGATTCATCAAGGAGCAGAGATCAATGCGCGCGACGCCGAGTTCGGCGCCACACCGGCGGGCTGGGCCATCGAATACCTTCGCGAGATGGGCGGCTTCCTCGCCATCGAGCTAGACGACCTCGCATTCGCCATTGAGAGAGGTGACGCGATATGGGTTGCGCGCCTACTCAGGCGATTCCCATCGCTTCATAAAGCTAGCAATTCTGCGGGAACACTATTCTCACAGATGGCTGAACAGACAGGGGATCCGGAGATAACCCGCTTATTTCGGTCGACAGAACATCCAGGTGAGTGATCCGGCTTTCTGACCGACGCTATGATGCTGACAGTGGCTTCCACGTCAGACACGTTACCCAGACTCCGAATCCGCAGACCGTCTGTCCTGCGCCTTCTCCGATGGCTTGGTTTCGGTATCGCAGCTCTCTGGTTGCTTGCAGCGTTATCGCTGATAGCTCTGCGATGGATTGACCCACCGACAACTGCCGTCCATATGCAGCGTCGTATCCAGTCATGGACGCATAGCGGGACCTACAACAAGCGTTACAGGTTCGTTCCGCTCAGCCAGATCTCGCCCGACTTGCAGCATGCCGTAGTTGCTGCAGAGGATGCACGCTTCTACCAGCATCATGGCTTCGACTGGCACGAGATCCAGAACGCAGCCAAAGAGGACATGGAAGGCGAGCGCACGCGAGGAGCTTCCACCATTACGCAGCACCTGGTGAAGAACCTGTTCTTTGGAACAGGCCGCTCTGTCATCCGCAAGGTTGCAGAGGCAACGTTGGTGCCGGTGGCGGAGGTGGCGCTGGGGAAGCGGCGCATTCTGGAGCTCTATCTCAATGTGGTGGAATGGGGCCCGGGAATCTACGGCGCCGACGCAGTCTGCCGCTCGGATTTCAGAACCTCGCCTCGCGGCATTAACCGGGCGCAGGCGGCACGGTTAGCCGCGATTCTTCCTGCACCGCTAAAGCGGAGGCCCGAACGCATGAACAGTTACAGCGGAATCATCCTGAAGCGAATGGCGCAGATGGGCTGGTAGAGCATTTTCCCTGTTGCTGGGTATCCCGAAAAGGGCCTGCAGCGGCGTTTTCATTGCGGAAAACGCCCATAGATACGGAAGCCCTACACTACACCTACAGGGAGAATGCTCCAGCTCTGCCCTCCAGTCGCGAACATCAGGTCGTCTTATGGGTAGAGAGGAAGATCTGAAAACAGGTGGCCGTTCCTTTTTCTCCGAAGTGGCTTCGGAAGGTAAGCGTGCCATCATGTTTTTCGACGATGCCGCGGCTGATCCACAGACCGAGACCAGTGCCCTTGGTTGACTTGGTCGTGTAGAAGGGTTCGAAGAGACGCCGTGCATCTTCCGGCCGTATACCGCAGCCGCTGTCCGTAATGCTGACCACGATTCCCGGCAGGTATTCGCCGCGCCGGATGGCATTCCTCACCCGGATGCGAAGACGCCCTCCCTGAGGCATGGCCTGGATCGCGTTGGCAATCAGGTTCATGAACACCTGCTTGAGCTCTCCTGGGAAGCCGTGCACCTCACCCGCAACCTTGTACTGCGTCTCCAGGCGGATGTTGTTCGAGATCAGGTTCGCATGCTGCAGCTCGAGAACATCTTTCAGCAGATCACTGAGCTGTAACGGTACGGCAATCTGTGACTCGCGGTAGAAGCTAAGGGTCTGTTTTGTAATGTGCGAGACACGCGCCAGTTCCTGCTCGGCGAGTTGGGCATAGTAGCGTGCCTGCTGATCGAGCGAAGGATGGTTCTGCAGCAGGAAGAAGGCATTGGTAATAGCCGCGAGGGGATTATTGATCTCGTGAGCGACAATGCCCGCGAGTTTGCCCATGGCTGCCAGACGGTCGTTGCGCCGCAGCGCCTCTTCCGCCTGAAGTTGCGCGGTGATATCGCGATTAATCTCGAGCACCATTCC
The DNA here is from genome assembly GCA_013361705.1 of Acidobacteriaceae bacterium. Taxonomy (GTDB): domain Bacteria; phylum Acidobacteriota; class Terriglobia; order Terriglobales; family Acidobacteriaceae; genus Terriglobus. Next base: position 10,287 of record JABFXN010000397.1, on the reverse strand, counting down.
ACCGCTGATCGTCAGCGCCTGACGACTGGCGACGACGACCTCGCGGCCATCCTTACAGCGGTGCACCAGATCGCCATCCCATCGTCTGTCCGCTCTGAGCGTCTCCCGCATGTGTTCAAGACTGACGGGCCACCTGGTGGCAAGAAAGGTATGTGCGTTCTGCCCGATGGCTTCCTCACGACTCCAGCCATAAAGAGCTTCAGCGCCCGCGTTCCAGAAATGGATGCCACCCCACCAGTCGCGCACCATGATGGCCTCGGAGGCCAGCTCCAGCAGCTCCGCTCGTTCACGGAGTATCTCTTCCATGCGCTTCTGTTCGGTGATGTCGAAGAATGCGCCGACCGCGCCGCGAACCTGCCCGGCTTCATCAAAAAGCGGAGAGGCGCTCGCCAGAAGTGATTTCGCGAGGCCACCATTGCGCCGCAGTTCCAACTCCGTAAGTCCCGTCGGCTGCATGGTGCGCAGCGAGGTCTGAACCGGCATCTCCTCCGCATCCAATCGCCTGCCGTGCTGGTAGGCGGTATAGCCGGCGGTCGCGAAGGCCTGATCGATCGGCTTATCGGCACTATCCAGGCTGAGAATCTCACGCAGGGCCGTGTTGGTAGTGATCTCGTTGCCCTCAGGGCTTTGAGCCACGGCGACACCGACAGGCAGAACCTTCATGATGGATTCCAGCTCGGCGACGCGTTCCTGTAGCTGCGCATTGAGTGAACGTAGTGCCTCGCTGCGTTCGGCAACGCGTGCCTCCAGCTCGCGATTCAACTGCTGCAGTTGGCGCGTAGTACGGTGCAGCTCGGCAAAGACGCTGACCTTTGCCCGCAGAACATCGGGCACCACCGGCACTGAGATATAGTCCACAGCGCCGCTCTGATAGGCGCGGATGCGATCGACATCGGTAAGGTGTACGGCGGAGACGAAGATGATGGGCGTCTTCTGGAACCGCGGATGCTGCCGCATCATATCGGCCAGTTCAAAACCGTCCATCTCCGGCATGCTGACGTCCAGAAGAACCACGGCCACGTCGAGCTTCAGAAGACAGTCCAGGGCTTCGCGCGCAGACGTCGCTTTGACCAGCGCCTCCCCCAGATCGCGCAGGATGACCTCGTAGCTGAGCAGCTTTCCGGGCTGGTCGTCCACCATCAGAATGGTGACCGGCGTCTTTCCTGTCTGCGGCTGAACCTGCACTTGGCCCTCTGCCGGAAGCGGTACGTCCGGGATAGTTTTTGGAGCGTCGATTTGAGCTGCCACGTTCATATCAGCGATGAAGCCACGTTCTAAGCCCGGAAAGCAGCTGGTCCGTATTGACCGGTTTTGCCATGTAATCAGAGGCTCCGGCCTCGAGGCACTTCTCGCGATCTCCCTTCATTGCCTTTGCGGTCAGAGCGATGATGGGCAGCCGGTGAAACTCAGGATTCTGCCGAATCACCTGCATGGTCTCATAACCATCCATCTCCGGCATCATGATATCCATCAGCACGATAGATATGTCAGGTGTTTTTGCTAGGGTTTCGATGGCTTCGCGCCCGGTTCCGGCGGTAAGTACCACCATGCCCCGCCGCTCCAGCACGCTGCTGAGCGCGAAGATATTCCGGACATCGTCGTCCACCACCAGAACCTTAGTTCCCACCAGCGCCTCATCGGACTGATGCAGGCGGTCGAGCATCCGCTGCTTCTCCACCGGCAGGTCGCTGACGACACGATGCAGGAAGAGGGCGGTCTCGTCGAGAAGGCGTTCGGGAGACTCGACGTCTTTCACAACAACGCTGCGGGCGAGCGTATGCAGGCGGGCATCCTCTTCCGGAGAAAGATCCTTTCCGGTGAAGACCACGACCGGAAGCTCGTGCAGTCTCTCGACCTCATGGATCTTCTCAAGGACCTCGAAACCAGTCATGTCCGGAAGGCGAAGGTCAAGAACAACGCAATCAAAGTTGTCCCGTTCGAGAGCGGCAAGAGCGGAGGCTCCGCTGTCGGTAATCTCCACATCGATATCGTCGTGCCCCAGCAGTGCACAGATGCTGGTCTGTTCGGCCGGGTTGTCCTCGACGATCAGCAGCTTCTTCCTGCGTGGCGTCGAAAACTCCTTGATCCGTGCAATGGCATGCGCCAGACCTTCGGCAGTGGTGGGCTTGGTGACATAGGAGAATGCACCACGCGAAAGACCATGGTGCCAATCCTCGTCCGAGGTAAGCATCTGTACCGGAATGTGACGGGTAAGAGGATCCTGCTTCAGATGATTCAGGACCGCCCAGCCCAGCATATCGGGGAGGAAGACGTCGAGAGAGACGGCGGTGGGACGGAACTCACGGGCAAAGGCCAGGGCCTCTGCTCCGCGCATCGCGACCAAAACCTTGAAGCCCTTATCGCGCGCCATATCGCAGAGGATACGGGCGTAGTGGGGGTCGTCCTCCACGATAAGCAACGTGGGATCGCCGGGCTCGACAGTTGCGCGGTCGTCTTCCACGCGATCCACAATCTGCTCCGCCGCCGCGGCGGGAAGAGTGAGATTGACCGCGTTGTGGGTAGCCGGCGTGCGCTCAGGATATGAGACAACAGTGGCCGTCGGACCGACATAGGTCTGCGGGATATAGAGAGTGAAGGTGCTGCCCTCGCGTGGAGTACTGCGAAGCTGAATCTCGCCGCCGAGCAGACTTGCGAGCTCACGGCTGATCGCCAGGCCGAGGCCGGTGCCGCCATACTTACGGCTGGTGCCGGCATCCGCTTGCTGGAAGGCCTCGAAGATAATGCGCTGCTTCTCCTGCGGAATACCGATACCGGTGTCGGTCACCTCAAAGGCGATAACATTGCCGGCGCCGTTCAGGATGGGATGTCCGTCGCTCCACCCGGAGGTAACCGGGAAGACCTTGAGCTTCACGCTTCCCTTCTCCGTGAACTTGAACGCATTGGAGAGCAGGTTCTTCAACACCTGCTGCAGGCGCTTGGAGTCAGTGACCAGGCTGCGCGGCAAATGGGAGTCAGCATCAATATCGAAGCTGAGTCGACGGTTCTCCGCCTCGTGACGGAAGGGCCGGGCGAGGGCTTCGAGCAACGTGCCAAAGAAGAGCTCTTCAGCCTCGACGGAGACGGTTCCGGATTCGATCTTCGAGAGATCGAGGATGTCGCTGATCAGATTCAGCAGATCCGTTCCGGCGCCGTGAATCGTACGTGCAAACTCCACCTGCTTCGGTGTGAGATTGCCGTCCGGGTTGTCGGTCAACTGCTGACCGAGCACGAGAATACTGTTCAGCGGCGTACGCAGCTCGTGCGACATGTTCGCCAGAAACTCTGACTTGTACTTCGAGGTCAGCGCCAGCTCCTTGGCCTTGTCTTCCAGCGCGCGGCGAGCCTGCTCGATCTCCTGGTTCTTGCGTTCTACTTCCGCATTCTGCTCGGCAAGCTGCTGCGCCTTCTGCGCGAGCTGCTCATTCGTGGTCTGCAGCTCAGTCTGCTGCGTCTGCAGCTCGGTTGCAAGCTGCTGCGACTGCTTCAACAGACCTTCTGTCTGCATGGTTGCCTCGATACTGTTCAGCACGATACCGATGCTGGCGGTGAGCTGTTCGAGGAAGGCCATGTGCGAGGCGGTGAAGTAGTGCAGCGTGCCGAGCTCGATGACAGCCTTCACGCGGCCTTCAAAGAGCACCGGGAGAACGATGACATTGCGCGGCACAGCTTCAAACAGGCCGGAACGGATCGGCAGTGTTCCCGGCGGCAGATCATGAATCAGCAGACGCCGCTTCTCGAGCGCGCACTGGCCAATGAGTCCCTCGCCCAGAAGGATACGTTCCTGATGGGCTTCCGGCGTGCTGGAATAGGCCGAGAGCAGCACCATCGTCCGCGCGTCTTCCTCATCCATCTGATAGATGAGTCCCTGCTGCGCGGCCACCAGCGGAACCAGCTCAGAGAGCAGCAAGCGGCCCACGGTTGCGAGATCACGCTGGCCCTGAAGCATGCCGGTAAAGCGGGCAAGGTTCGTCTTCAGCCAGTCCTGTTCGTTGTTTCGATCCGTGGTGAGACGAAGGTTATCAATCATCGTGTTGATGTTGTCCTTCAGCTCAGCCACCTCACCGCGCGCCTCCACCTGAATCGACCGGGTAAGGTCACCCTTGGTCACGGCGGTGGCTACCTCTGCGATAGCACGTACCTGGTTGGTCAGGTTGTCTGCCAGCAGGTTCACGTTGCCGGTGAGATCTTTCCACGTTCCGGCAGCTCCAGGCACGTTCGCCTGTCCGCCAAGACGACCCTCTACGCCGACTTCGCGCGCGACCGTGGTCACCTGATCAGCAAAGATGGCCAGCGTACCGGTCATGTTGTTGATGGTCTCGGCCAGAGCGGCTACTTCGCCCTTCGCGTTTACTGTCAGCTTCTGCGTCAGATCACCGTTGGCGACGGCCGTTACTACCTTCACAATGCCGCGCACCTGTTCGGTGAGGTTGTACGCCATGACGTTGACGTTGTCGGTAAGGTCTTTCCACGTACCGGCGACACCCTGCACCTCGGCCTGGCCGCCCAGCTTACCGTCCGTACCCACTTCGCGGGCGACACGCGTTACTTCGCCGGCGAAGGCGTTGAGCTGATCCACCATCGTGTTGATGGTGTTCTTCAACTCGAGGATTTCACCCTTCACGTCTACCGTGATCTTGCGGGAGAGGTCGCCGCGCGCGACGGCCGTCGTCACTTCGGCGATATTACGCACCTGACCGGTGAGGTTACCGGCCATGGCGTTGACTGAGTCCGTAAGATCCTTCCAGGTTCCGGCCACACCCGGTACATTCGCCTGACCGCCAAGACGGCCTTCGGTACCGACCTCGCGCGCCACACGCGTCACTTCGGCGGCGAACGAGCGGAGCTGCTCGACCATGGTGTTCAGCGTTTCTTTGAGCTGCAGAATTTCGCCGCGTACATCCACGGTGATCTTCTTCGAGAGATCGCCCGTCGCAATAGCCGTCGCCACTTCGGCGATGTTACGCACCTGACCCGTAAGGTTCGAGGCCATGAAGTTGACGTTGTCGGTAAGATCTTTCCACGTTCCGGCGACACCAGGCACCTCGGCCTGACCGCCCAGCTTGCCGTCCGTACCCACTTCACGAGCAACACGCGTGACCTCGGCGGCGAAGGCGTTGAGCTGATCCACCATGGTGTTAATGGTGTTCTTCAGCTCGAGAATTTCGCCCTTCACGTCTACCGTGATCTTGCGTGAGAGGTCGCCACGAGCGACAGCCGTCGTCACTTCGGCGATGTTACGCACCTGGCCGGTAAGATTACCGGCCATTGAGTTCACTGAGTCAGTAAGATCCTTCCACGTTCCGGCAACACCCGGCACATTGGCCTGACCGCCGAGGCGGCCTTCGGTGCCGACTTCGCGGGCAACACGCGTTACTTCACCGGCGAAAGCGTTGAGCTGATCCACCATCGTGTTGATGGTCTCTTTCAGCAGCAGGATCTCGCCGCGTACGTCCACCGTAATCTTCTTCGACAAGTCGCCGTTTGCGATGGCTGTCGATACTTCGGCGATGTTACGCACCTGGCCCGTCAAGTTCGAGGCCATGGAGTTTACCGAGTCGGTAAGATCCTTCCACGTTCCGGCAACACCAGGCACTTCTGCCTGTCCGCCCAGCTTACCGTCCGTACCTACCTCGCGGGCGACACGCGTCACTTCGGAGGCGAAGGAGCGGAGCTGGTCCACCATGGTGTTCAGCGTCTCTTTCAGCTGCAGAATCTCACCGCGGACGTCCACAGTGATCTTGCGGGAGAGGTCGCCGCGGGCCACAGCGGTAGCGACTTCGGCGATGTTACGCACCTGGCCCGTAAGGTTCGAGGCCATGAAGTTGACGTTGTCGGTAAGATCCTTCCAGGTTCCGGCCACACCAGGCACAGCCGCCTGTCCGCCGAGCTTGCCTTCGGTACCCACTTCGCGGGCTACGCGCGTTACTTCACCGGCGAAGGCGTTGAGCTGATCCACCATCGTGTTGATGGTGTTCTTCAGCTCGAGGATTTCGCCCTTTACGTCTACCGTGATCTTGCGCGAGAGATCGCCGCCTGCCACAGCCGTCGTTACTTCAGCGATATTACGGACCTGGGCCGTCAGGTTACCGGCCATGGAGTTTACCGAATCAGTGAGATCCTTCCAGGTTCCGGCCACACCAGGCACCTCGGCCTGGCCGCCAAGCTTACCGTCCGTACCGACCTCGCGCGCTACACGCGTCACTTCGCCGGCGAACCGGTTGAGCTGGTCGACCATGGTGTTTAGGGTCTCTTTGAGCTGCAGAATCTCGCCGCGCACATCGACCGTGATCTTGCGGGAGAGGTCACCGTTGGCGATCGCCGTCGCGACCTCGGCGATATTACGCACCTGGCCCGTAAGGTTCGAGGCCATGAAATTGACGTTATCGGTAAGGTCTTTCCAGGTGCCACCGACACCAGGCACCTGCGCCTGACCGCCGAGCTTACCTTCGGTACCGAGATCGGAAGAGCGTCGTGTAGGGTCAGAGGCGAAGGAGCGCAACTGATCGACCATCGTATTGATGGCCTCTTTTAACTGCAGAATCTCACCGCGCACGTCCACGGTGATCTTGCGCGAGAGGTCACCGCTGGCTACGGCCGTTGCCACCTCAGCGATGTTGCGGACCTGGCCGGTAAGGTTACTAGCCATGGAGTTTACTGAGTCGGTAAGGTCTTTCCAGGTACCGGCCACACCAGGCACCGCCGCCTGACCGCCCAGCTTTCCGTCTGTACCGACCTCGCGGGCAACACGCGTCACCTCAGAGGTAAAGACGCTGAGCTGCTGAATCATCGTGTTGACGATGTTGGCCGAGCGCAGGAATTCGCCCTCAAGGGGTCGGCCATCCACGTCAAGCCGCACGGTTTGCGTCAGGTTGCCCTGGGCTACGGCGCCGATCGCTCGGGTTACCTCGACCGTAGGACGGAGCAGATCTTCGACCAGCGTATTGACGCTGGCCTCCATCTCTCCCCAGGAACCACGACGCTCCTGAAAGCGCGACCGTTCGCGTGTTCGACCCTCTTTGCCGACGGCCTGTCCGACACGTTTCAGCTCGCCCGCCATCTGCTGGTTGGCTGAGACAATGTCGTTGAAGGAATCTGCGACCTTACCTTCAACTCCCGTCCAGTGATTGGGAAGGCGCACCGAGAAGTCGCCATCGCGCATGCGGCGCAAGGCGTCCAGAACGATCGCAATGTCAAACTGGGATCGGTCCGCGGCAGGAAGTTCAGCAGTAAGTACAGAAGCTGCAAGATCAGTCTTTGCTGACTTGCTGACAACTCGTTTCACGCATCACCCTCACTTAGGTGGTTGAGCGCTTGTTGCTCATCTACCAGACAGAATTTAAATGAAACCGGGCAAACGTTCAGATGCCCAATGCGTTAGGGGTGGTTGCTTAGTAACGGGGACTTCCTCGCGCCGGCAGTTATACAGATACTACGACCGGTGTACCCACTTCCACTGTTACTTTTGGCGGATGCGTGAGTGTGTTGTGCAGAACACAGTGATGCACGCTGCCATCGACGCCAGCCTTATGGTCAGGAGTCAGCTCCGTGGGCGTATGAACGACGATCCGTATCTCACCCAGCCGGGCCGGCGAAGTCAGCTTCTCGGCGGAGATCTCCACCTCCGTGCCCTCATAGGGTAGCCCCTTCTTCTTCAGATAGGCCACCGCATAAAAGGCCGCGCAGGCGCCGATGGCCGACAGGAAGATCTCCGGCGGAGTCATGGCTTCGTCCCACCCACCGTTTTCCGCCGGCTGGTCGGTGTAGAGCGTGTGATTTCGTGTGCGCATGGAAAACTGCACGTCGCCAATGTGATTGATGGTCACCTTCATTGTCGGTTCTTTCCTTCCGCTGCCCTTTGGGCAGATCTTCCAGATTCCTGGCCTCAGCAGTTAGATAGCGCGTCCTAAGAGCGCCTCATCCAGCCGCTGACGCACCATAAAACGCGCGCGATGCAGCCGTGACTTCATCGCAGCAAGTGAGATCTTGAGCTCGGCCGCGACCTGCTCCCCCGGCTCCTCTTCCATATCGCGGCGCTGGTATACCTCACGCAGCCTGGGTGGCAACGCCTTCACTGCTTCACGCAGCACGGTCTGGAGAGAGCGGGCGTCCATCTGCTCCTCCATTGCGGGTGCGGGAGAAGCGAGATCGTGCCCCTTTTCTTCGAGTTCCGTCAGCCGCAGCAGGGGCTGCAGGCGTTCGCGTTCGCGCAGGTTGCTGCACACACGCCGTGCGATTATGGCCAGCCATCCACGGAACGACTCGGCCGCACGCAATGAGTCGAGATGCTGATATGCCCGCAACAGCGCCTCGATCAGCACGTCTTCCGCGTCTTCGCGATTGCCGCAGGCACGCAGCATCTGCCGGTAGATGGCATCTTTATGCTGGTTGGCCAACGCCTCAAAGTCGAATTGGGTTCCGGTCCTGCTCATGCGTTCCGCCGGTTCCACGGCATGCGTGCCAGCAGATTGCCCATCATACAAATATCCGTAAACCCGGCGAAGGTCAGGCCGGCCCCGACGATCCCCGTCAACATCAACCATTTCGTATCGAGCAATGCCGATGCCAGCGTACCGAGCAGCACCAGCATGCCCGCGCCAAGACGCACCTGGCGCTCCAGCGACCACGACGTAACCGTCTCGCGTTCGATGGCGCGGCCCGCTGCCCGCCATGCCGCCGTGCCACCACATAGAACGCATGCCTCAACCCCGACACTACGGAGCGCCTGCTGCGCCATGCGGGCACGGGTTCCTCCCTGGCAGAGCAGGACGATGCGCTCTCCGGACTCAAACGATCCAGGGGTCAACGCTTCCAGTGGGAGATTGACGGCGCCCGGCAGGTGCCCGGAAGCGAACTCCGAGGGAGAACGCACATCCACAAGCCGCAACGGCATCCCTTGCGCGATCCACCCATCCAGAGCGGACAAGCTAATCTCTTCCATTGGTTACATCTCCTTTACATACAGGAAGAGCAATTTCCCTCTGAAAAGGATTCATTTTGCCGGCTGGCACCCAGGAATTTGATGACTTGCCTATTCCTGCACCATTTTTTCCTGTAGGTGTAGCACACCGCTTGTGCATCTATGGGCGTTTCCCTCAATGAAAACGCCGCTGCGCGCTCCTCCCGGGATACCCAGCAACAGGAAAAATGCCCTAACGATCCCTGAACGCCGTGAGGACAAGACATATGCCAACGCAGGCGGTCGCCAGGAGCCATTTGGGGCTCATAAAGGCAGCGGCAAGGGTCGTGAGCAACACAACCACTCCGGAGACAAGACGAAAAACCCGCTCGAACGACCAGGCTGCCGGCGTTTGATACTGCAGAGGCCGCCCTTCGGTGTACCACCCTGCCGTACCACCGCGCAGCACGTAGGACTCGATGCCAAACTCCGCAAGGCGGCGCGAGGCCATCCGGGCACGCGCTTCTCCCTGGCAAACCAGTACGATGCGCTCCCCGGGTTCGACGGGGATCGGCCCCAGCGTCTCCAGTGGTTGATTCACGGCCCCGGGCAGGTGCCCGGCTGCAAATTCGGACGCAGACCGAACATCGATCACTCGAACCGGCAGATGCCGTTGCCGCCACCCTTCGAGAATTGCGGAGGGAATCTCCACCACCGTCTTTTTATGTCGTGGCCCCGAGTTCATCGCTCGTTCTCCTCAGACGAATAGCAAGGGCCCGCACCACGGGATCACTCCTTTTTATGCACCAACGGACTTCCGCGCCAGACAAAATCGCTAAAGATTCTGACAGCGCCTCCCTTTCCCGCAATGGCCTACTAAGGTTCAGTTCGTCAACGACAAGGGAGTTGTCACATGCACCGTAGAGATTTTCTTCGCCTCAGCAGCGCCGCAGCGGCTTATGCAACCGCATGCCCTTTCTTCTTCGGCCAGATCTCGAAAAACTTAAGCGAGCTCAGTGCGTCAGACTTTCATGCGGCGCGCCGGTTCCTCACCACATCGCAGGGCCGTATCTCTCATCTCGACATCGGAAAGGGACCTGCCGCCCTCTTTCTGCATGGCTTCCCACTGAATAGCTTTCAATGGCGCGGCATCCTTCCGCAGCTCGCAAAGACACACCGCTGCATCGCTCCGGACTTCCTCGGTCTCGGCTACACCGAAGTTGCCGAAGGTCAGGAGGTTACGTCCCAGGCTCAGGTCGCGATGCTTGCGGAGTTACTCGATAAGCTCTCCATTGCAGACATCGATATCGTCGCCAACGACAGCGGTGGCGCCGTCGCCCAGCTCTTCTCTGTTCGCTACCCGCACCGGGTCAAAAGTCTTTTCATGACAA
>JABFXN010000149.1 GCA_013361705.1 Acidobacteriaceae bacterium | reverse complement strand
CCGATCTTTTCAAAGAAATTCAGGGGTTATTTCAAAAGTCAGAGTGCGAGCAATTCGGCTAGACAAACGTTTGTGCCTCTTATGAGAGGCAGTATCATACCTCCCGCAAACAATGGGGCGCATCCCGAGGAAAAGCGTTTTACCTGATTTTAGGAAAAACGCTTTACCTTTACTGTGGCTTTAATAGGTCGCGTTACGCCTTCCCGCCGCGGAACTGCTCCACAATGGAGGACATATCCTGTTCTCCGTAACCCAGATCTTTCGCTCTCTCCAGAAGATCGAGCGTGCTGTCTGCCGTGTGAAGAGGAATGCCGGTCGTCTGGGCGTCCTTCTGCGCATAACCGACGTCCTTACCTAGAAGCCGGAGCAGAAAGTTGACCTGATAATCGCGCTTCATCATGCGCTGGGACATGGTCTTCAGCAACGGACTTCCGGGAGCCCCGGTACACAGTACATCCAGGGAAAGATCCATATCCAGCCCGGCGCGCTCCATCCATCCAACCGCCTCCGCCAGGGAGGCAAGCTGCGCCGCGCACAGGAAGTTGTTGATCAGCTTCAGGCGGCTTCCGCTGCCCGAGGGACCTACATGGACGATCTTCTTTCCCATCGCCTCGAGCACCGGCCGGGTCGTCTCAAGCTGCGCCACCGGCCCACCTACCAGAAAGGTGAGCTCCCCTCCGGCGGCCTGCAGCCTGCTCCCGGTCACAGGAGCGTCCAGCAGAACGCATCCTTTCTCCTGCCCTGCATGACCCAATTCCTGCACCCAATCCGGAGTCACCGTACCGCACTCCACCAGAACGGCGCCGGCGGCGACTGATGCGAGCGCACCCTGGTCGCCCATCCAGACCATGCGCGATGCCTGGTCGTCAGCCAGCATGGAGATCACGACGTCAGCCCCGCGAGCAGCCTCAGCCGGGGAAACGGCTACACCAGCGCCAGCCTCCCGAAGAGTTTCGGCTTTTGCAGCCGTACGGTTATAGACCGCCAATGAGAATCCCGCATCCAGCAGGCGCTTCCCCATACCGGCGCCCATTGTTCCCAAGCCCAGCAACGCAATCTTTTTCATGCCAATTCTCCCGGTGTCGCCTAGGCGAGTGAGTGCACGGTAATCAGCCGGTCACGCTGCGGCGTTGCCACCCGAAGTGGATTCCGCAACGGACGCCCAAAGCCCTCGAACGCAACCTGCATCCAGTCGCCGTCTACCAGACTAACGTTGTTGCTGAAGCTGAGTGCGGCAGCACCTAGAAAATGCACATGCAGGTCGCCCGGAATACGATGGTTTTCAAACTTGAAGTGGTGATGTTCAAGATTCTGGAGGCTGTGACACATCGCCTCTTCGCCTGTCTCGATCGCGGCAGACCAGAGCGCCTTCCCATCTCTCTCAATCGAGACCTTCCCCGGCACCCGCGTGAAATTGTCGGTCACCACCAGCTCCGGCCCCAGGGAGCATGACCTCAGTTTCGAGCCCGCAAGGTTCAGATAGTTCTTCTTCTCGAAGACATGATCTGAGAACTCATTGCCCGCCGTGAACCCCAGGCGTTGCGGCGTGCCCTCATCGTCAATGAAGTAGATAGCAGCAACCTCAGCCTCTTCACCACCGTCCTCGGCATAAAACGGCACATCGAGAGGTTGAAGATGCGCCCGCACCATCGTGCCGGTTCCTTTGTAGAACCACTCCGGAGCAACGCCAACCTTCCCTTTTCCGGGATTCCCTTCCTGCAATCCCCACTGAAACATCCGCATGCTATCTGTCATCGCCTCAGCCTGCATCGCATGCATGGCCTGGCGCGACGCCGCGCTGCCCAGGTGCGTAAGACCAGTTCCGGAGACGATGCAGCGTGACGGATTCCCCGGCACATCCACCGGCGGCAGCAGACGCCACTCCGACTGCCCTGAGTAAATCGGTTCATACCGTAACGTCGCGTCCACATCCAACGCTTCGGCATACGCCGCAAGTGACTGTCGTGCGCGAACACAATCACGCGCCAGATCGTACACGGATGACACGTTGCTGAGGCACATCAATCCGTCGCCATCGACACGTGCGACCCGGCGCTGGACCCCATTTGTGAGCTGAACCAGATGAAAAGCCATCGTCTATCCAATCACGTGAAATTGCCGTAGTGAATCTTCGTTGACCGTCAGACCGAGTCCCGGCTTACTCTCATCCAGATTGATATGACCATCCGTCGGGACCGGCTCGCCATCGAAGATGTACCAGAAGAGCTCGTTTCCAACCTCGACATCTACCTTAGGAAAGAACTCGGCGATCGGCGAGTTCAGGCTCGCCATCACGACATGATAGTTATGCATCTGTCCCGCATGCGGCACGACCGGGATCTGGAATGACTCTGCCAGAGCTGAAATCTTCCGCGCCTGGCTGATGCCGCCCACGCGGTTGGTGTCGAATTGAATGTAGTCGAGAGCGTTATTCTCCAGGAGCTCGCGGAAGCCGAAGACGGTGAACTCGTGCTCGCCACCCGCGATCGGGACCCGGCCATACGCTTTCAACTCCTTATACCCGCGGGTGTCATCTGGGATGACAGGTTCCTCCAGCCAGCGCAGATGGAATGGCTCCAGCAGCGGCAGCATTCGCTTGGCGTAGTCCAGCGTCCATCCCATATAAGCATCGGCCATAATATCGACACCGTCGCCGACCACTTCTCTCACCGTGCGGATGAGTTCCAGGTTCTTCTGCATGCCCTCCGCGCCATCCAGCGGACCCCAACCAAAGCGAAGCTTCATCGCTTTGTAGCCCTCATTCTTATAGCGCTGCGCCTCAGCGCGCAGCTCAGGGATCGGCATCGCGTAAAGACGGCTGGCGTAGACGGGAATCCGGTCTTTGGTGCGTCCGCCCAGCAGACGGAAGACCGGTTGCTTTGCATCTTTCCCCAACAGGTCCCATAGCGCGATATCTACTGCCGAGATCGCCGTCAGCGCTACCCCCTTGCGTCCAAAAGCCAGCGTTCGCCGATACATCTGCTGCCATAGGAACTCGACATCCCAGGGGTCAGCACCGATCAACAGAGGCCGCAAATAGGTATCGATTAGGGTCTTGGTCACTATAGGCGACAATGCCGCGTTGCCAAGTCCAACGAGACCGTTGTCCGTAAAGATCTCTACCAGCACCCACCCATGAAACGCGAAGTTGCCCATCGATGCCTGCCGAAAGCTGACCAGATCCATGGGGTTGGTACAGAAATGCGGGGGCAACGGAACCGTCTCACCTTCCCATTGCACGACACGTGTACGGACTTCAGTGATCTTCATGCGAGGCTCTCTATCTCCCGGAGGTCTTTTGAACGAAGTGGTTGAATCCTGCCCCCCAGCCATGCCAGAGCCAGGAAGCCGATCAGGTGGAAGGTACCGACAAGAAAAAATAACGCTGTGTAGCTGAAGCCGTGCTGCAACATGCGACCCGCAATTATGCCGAAGATCGCTCCGCCCATCGATCCACCGAAGCCAACCAGTCCGGCGACAGTCCCAACTGCCGAAAGCGGAAAGACATCCGCGGGAATAGTCATGA
>JABFXN010000409.1 GCA_013361705.1 Acidobacteriaceae bacterium | reverse complement strand
GACCGACCGTCCTCTCTTTCCCGGAGAGACGGTGACCGCCGGTTCGCCGTTGATCACAGTGATGGACACTTCGGCGCTGATTGCCAAGGTGCATCTCGCACAGATCGTGGTGCAGCGGTTGGCTCTCGGGAACGAGGCGCAGATTATGGTTCCGGGCGTGACCGATCCCGTGCCTGCGAAAGTGACGCTGATCAGTCCCGCAGTCGATCCCGGCAGCACGACTATCGAAGTATGGCTGCGTGTCGACAATGCAGCCGGCAAGTATAAGGCGGGCACACCGGTACGGGTCGCGATTGCAGGACGCTCGGTGCCGCAGGCCGTAAAGGTGCCCGTCGCTGCGGTGATCACGGCGCAGGATGGCACCAAGTCCGTGATGGTGGTCAAGGCCGACAGCACCGCTCACAAGGTGAAGGTACAGACTGGTATTACCGACGGCGAAGATATCCAGATCACACTGGGCTTGAACGGTTCAGAGACCGTTGTCACCAACGGTGCCTATGCGCTGGAAGAGGGCACCAAGGTAAAGATCGGTAAAGCCGATGAGGGAGACGAGAAGGAATGATCTCCCATCCGGAAAAGCCCTTCTGGCTGGAGCGGTATCGCTCATCGATCTTCTTCTTTCTGATCGTGCTGTCGCTGGCCGGTATCTACGCCTCGCAGAAGGTGCCGATCAGCGTCTTTCCTGAGACGAACTTCCCGCGCGTCGTCATCGGCGTAGACAACGGCGTCATGCCGGTGGAGCAGATGCAGGTCACGATCACCAAGCCGATTGAGGACGCGATGAATTCTGTCCCCGGGCTGGCGACCGTGCGTTCGAACACCAGCCGCGGATCGGCTGAGGTGAGCCTGTTCTTCGACTGGAACATGGATATGTTCCGCACGCTGCAGCTTGTGGATGCAGCGCTAAGCAAGGTTCGGCAGACACTGCCGGCAACGGCGGTCATCACTACCAATCGGCTGACCTTTGCCACCTTTCCCATCATTGGTTACAGTCTGACCTCCGACACGTTGTCGCAGACTGAGCTATGGGAGCTGGCGACTTATACGTTGAAGCCGCCGTTGAACCGTGTCTCGGGCGTCAGCATGGTCACGGTGCAGGGCGGCAAGGTGCCGGAGTTTCATATCGTGCCCAACATGGCGCGGCTGCAGGCGACCAATGTCACCATCCTGGATATCGTGAATGCGGTGCAGGCCTCGAACATCGTCGACTCGCCTGGACTTTATGAAGAAAACCATCAGCTCATCCTTGGCCTGGTAGGAGCGCAGGCGCATGATGCTGACCAGCTAGGGCGCCTGGTGGTGAAGGCGACCGCCAGTGGAACCGCCGTGCGTGTAAGCGATGTCGCGACGGTGCAGCCGGGCGTGTTGCCCGTATATACGACGGTGACGGCCGACAATCACGCGGCCGTGTTGATGAACATCACGCGGCAGCCTTCCAGCAATACGGTTGCAGTGGCTGATGCTGTCTCCGCGCAGGTGGAGCAGTTGAAGAAGAACCTGCCCGCCGGTGTGCAGATGAAGCTCTACTACGACCAGGCAGAGTTGGTGCGCGAGAGCATCCGCAGCGTGCGCGACGCCATCATGATCGGCCTGCTGCTGGCCTGTGTGATTCTGTTCCTCTTCCTGGGCGACTGGAGCTCGTCACTCGTGGCCGGTCTGGTGATTCCGGTAACCGTGGCGATCACGGTGCTGGTGCTGTGGGCCATCGGACAGAGCTTCAACCTGATGACGCTGGGTGGCTTGGCGGCGGCGATCGGCCTTGTAATCGATGACGCCATCGTGGTGGTCGAGAACATCGTGCTGCACCGCGACACTGGCCAATCACGCGCTAACGCTGCGCGGCTTGCGCTGAAGGAGATCTCGGCGCCGTTGGTGGGCTCTACGATTACTCCGGTGGTGGTCTTTCTCCCGCTGGTCGCGGTTACGGGTGTGACCGGGAGCTTCTTCCGCGCGCTGGCCATCACGATGACGGTGGCGCTGTTGACCTCACTGCTTCTGGCCGTCACCTGGACCCCGGCGTTAAGCCTCGCTCTGCTGCGCGATCATAAGAACGGCGAGGAAGGGAAGCGTCACGAAGAACATCACGGCAAGCTGATGACACGTGTCATTGCTACACACCATCGTGTGCTGGCATGGTCCCTGGCACGTCCGGCGATGCTGCTGGGTATCTGCGCCCTGCTCGTGGTAGGCACGTATGCCGGATATCGCGCCCTGGGTTCGGACCTGCTGCCGGAGATGGATGAAGGCGGCTTCATTCTGGACTACATCATGCCCGCAGGTAGCTCGTTGACCGAGACGAATCGTGTCCTCGAGCATGTGAATCGTATCCTCCACTCCATGCCGGAGGTGGATAGCACTTCGCGCCGCACCGGCCTGCAGATGGGCCTGGCCGCTGTGACGGAAGCGAACACGGGCGACATGACCGTGCGGCTGAAGAAGAGCCGTGACCGCGGCATCGACGAAGTGATCGCCGATGCGCGCGCGCAGATCAAGAAAGCCGAGCCGGAGCTGGATGTGGAGTTCATCCAGGTGCTGCAGGACATGATCAACGATCTGTCGAATGCACCGGAGCCGATCCAGATCAAACTCTTCTGCGACAACTTCGCTGTGCTGGACGATGTCGCTCCGCGCGTCGGCGATGCTATCAGTAAGATTCCCGGTGTCGTCAGCGTGGAGAACGGAATTGAGAACACCATCAGCGGTTCGGGAACCAACTTCCAGGTCGATCCCGTGGTGGCTGCTCGCCTGGGTTTCACACCGCAGGAGGTTGCTGAAGATGCGACCTCGATCCTCGATGGTGTCAATACAACCGATCCTCTGATCGCAAACGGCAGACCGTACACCATCCGTGTTCGCCTGGGCGACGAGACCCGCAGGTCGCTGGATGCGATGCAGAACACGGTCTTCAACAGCGCAACGGGTAAGCTGGCGACGCTCGGTTCACTGGCGCAGGTGACGCAGCTTCCGCCACAAAACCAGATCCGGCGCGAGAACCTGCAGCGCCTGGTGACAGTGACAGCACAGCTCGAAGGGACTGACCTCGGCAGCGCCATCGCGCGCGTACAGCAGACGGTTGATGCCATGCACCTGCCGTCCTCGGTGCGCATAGAGTACGGCGGAACCTACCAGGAACAGCAGCAGTCGTTCCGTCAGTTGTTGCAGGTGCTGTTGCTCTCGCTCGCACTGGTCTTCGGTGTGTTGCTGATGGAGTTCCGCAATCTGTATGCGCCGATTGCGATTCTTACCTCGTCGGTCTTGTCGATTTCCGGTGTGGTGTTGGCGCTGCTGGTGACGAGAACGACCTTCAACGTGGCCTCGTTCATGGGCCTGATTATGGTTATCGGCATTGTGGCGAAGAACGGCATCCTGCTGCTCGATGCCGACGAACGCTACCGCCGTGACGGCGGTTCAGCCTACGATGCGATGATGCATGCAGCGCAGCGCCGGCTGCGTCCCATCCTGATGACGGCAACAGCAGCAATCTGCGGCATGCTGCCGTTGGCCTTCGCGCTGGGCTCGGGCTCACAGATGTTGCAGCCGCTGGCAATTGCGGTGATCGGCGGTCTGGTAGTCTCGATGCTGTTGAGCTTGATCGTGACTCCGGTGGTCTAGTCCCTGCTGCCAGCACATCGTCATGACGAGGCGACACAAGCCTAGAGTTGCGATACACCGGGTGCCCCACATACGCGAAGCTTATGTGGGCATTCGCGCTACGCGCGAACCGGTTTTTGCTGTTTTACGAGAGTGAGTCGAAACGGATGAAAGACGGTCTCGCTTCGCTCGAACACCCATGTCCCCGAGGGACATGGGGCACCCGGCTCCTACCTTGTCGCTACAATGATGGTTTGCCACCAGATCCGCGCTTTCCTGATCGTGAAGCGCCAAAGGCGCTCCGCCTTGCTTAAGGGCATGGCTTTAGCCATGCCGTATCAGCGCTAGAAAATACGCGGCTTTAGCCGCTGAGGCACAGCTAGAAAAGCGCGAAATGACAAACAAAAGACATGCCGCGCACTACGCCATCTACAATAAACACACGATGAAACTCCTTCGTTCGGCGGTTCTCGCAGCACTTACGTTCGCTTCCGCGCAGCCGTTTTTTGCGGACCCTTTGCCTGTGGGCAAAGTGGCTCCCGCGCTTTCGGTCGTTTCGGAGTCCGGGCAGACCATCAACCTGTCGCAGTACAAGGGCAAGGTGATTCTGCTCAACCTCTGGGCGACGTGGTGTGCTCCGTGTCGAGTCGAGATGCCATGGTTTGAAGAGTTTTCGCAGAAGTATAAGGACAAGGGATTCGTGGTTCTGGGCGTCTCTATGGATGAAGGTGGATGGAAGGTCGCCGGTCCGGTTGCCCGCAAACTGAAGATCACGTATCCCATGGGTGTGAACAAGGGAAAGTCTGCTGCAGCGTACGGGATTACCGATGCTTTGCCGGTTACGTATCTGATCGATCGCACGGGAAAGATCCGCGCGGTGAAGCAGGGCTTCGGCAACAAGGAAGACTTTGAGAAGACGATCCAGTCGCTTCTCTAGCTTTGTACAAGAACAAAGCCGGTCTGCATTGCAGACCGGCTTTTGATTTAAAGATTGTGCCGGTTAGCGGCTTTCCCTATACTTCGGCGCACATGGAAAATCGTTCCATAGCAGCGGTGTCGTGTACCATCTCCGGATTGCTCTGTATGGCGGCATGGTTCTCCTCCCAAATCCACAGCTCCGGTCCCCATGAGGGTTTTTTCAATGGCTGGGACTTGCTGAGATTTTTCTTTCAGATCGCGGTCTCGTTCCCGGGGGTGAAAATTCTCTCATGGCTGGGATGGGAGCACCCCGCGGGTAATTGGAAATTGTTCCTATTCTGTAGCTTTTTCGTGTCCGGAATTCTCTACGCTCTTCTGTTTTATGTCACTGGGTGTTTTATCCGATATTTTCGCGACGAACCATCCGAACTCTAACTTTCATCGACTGCGATTCGAGAGTCGTGGTCTTTGGTCACGCTCCGCGACAAAGCCATGTATCTTACGCAGGCAGCGTGATCTGAAACGCCGTTCCGGTCGTTGGCGGCAGAATGCGACTCCGCACACGAATCGATCCGTGATGCTTGTCGACAATCTGCTTCGTCACCCACAGGCCAAGACCCGTACCGAGATTTCCCTTCGTACTGAAGAAGGGATCGAAGATCTTGTGCTGTGTCTCCAGCGGAATGCCTCGCCCGCTGTCGAGGAAAAGGATCCTGACATAAGCGCCGTCTTTCCCGAGGTGACGCTTTGCCCGGATAGTGATCTGCCCGCCTGTTTCAAGAGCGTCCAGAGCGTTCGCCAACAGATTGGAGAAGACTTGCCGCAACTCGCCGGCAACGGCCTTGACGGTAATGTCATCCTTCCAGCGGCAGTCGATCATCGCGTGCCGGGTGTTGATCTTTCCTCGGAGCAGGTCGATGGACGACTCCAGCAATTGCGTCACCGAGATGTCGGACGGAACGTTGGATTCCCGATAGAAGCCGAGTGACTGCCGGGTGATATGCGCAATGCGCTTCAACTCAGCATCGGCCAGTTTCAGCAACTCCTGGGCTTCTTCGGGAAGACCTTCGCTGCGATGCGCCAGGTAGATAAGGTTCGACATCGCTTCAAGAGGATTGTTGATCTCGTGTGCGATCGAGGCCACCAGGCGGCCGAGTGTCGCCAGCTTCTCGCTGCGGAGCAGTGCCTCTTCAGCCCGTTTCCGCGCGGTGACGTCGCTGGCGGCGCCGAACCACTCGATGATCTCCCCATCTTTGTTGCGCAGCGGGACCGCGCGCGAAAAGGTCCAACCGATGGTTCCATCGGCCTGGAGGACACGGTGTTCTAAGTGAAAGGTCTTCTGGTGTGTGATGGCGTCCTGGATCGATGCCCAAACGAAGGCCTGGTCTTCCGGATGGATGTACTTCTCCAGCCAGATTTTCTCCGGCTCTGCGGTTTCCGAAAGAAAGTCTCGCCCCTGAAGCTGCCGCATCTCCTGCCAGTCGGGGCTCATGCGATAGATCACATCGGAGCTCGCTTCGACCAGGGCGCGGAAGCGTTCTTCCATGGCCTGCGAGGTCGCTTCCGCCTGTTTGCGGCGGGTGATGTCGATGGCGTACTCCACGATGCGGTCGCCGCCAAGGTCGCGTCCGGTGAACAGCATCCAT
Organism: Acidobacteriaceae bacterium; assembly: GCA_013361705.1. Taxonomy (GTDB): domain Bacteria; phylum Acidobacteriota; class Terriglobia; order Terriglobales; family Acidobacteriaceae; genus Terriglobus. Next base: position 28,672 of record JABFXN010000409.1, on the reverse strand, counting down.
CGCCGGCTGCCGTCCTTCAGGATGTACTCCTTTTCGTAGGGGCCAATGCGTCCGGTCTGTTCGAACTTCAGCATCTGCTCTTCACTTACCTTCACCCACTCCGGCGGAGTCATGGTGCGCCAGGTAACGGTCCGGGTTTCGATCTCGGCCCTGGAGTAACCGACCATGCGGAGGAAGACATCGTTGGCGTCAACGACGGTCCCGGTGTAGTCGAAGAAGATAACACCAACGGCATCGGTCTCCAGAACGCGCTTCAGTCGCGTGTCGGCTGTGGAGCGCTCCAGCTCCGCCAGCACCTTCCTGGTAGTCTCCAGACCGACGGTAAGGATGCCGCAGACACTTCCATCGCGATCATGAACAGGGCTGTAGGAGAGATTGAACCACCGGTCTTCGGAGACACCGTTGCGGGTGTACTGGAAGAGCTGATCTTCCAGCACGATGCGTTCCCCATTCCATATACGCTGAGCGAATGGTGGATAAATTGCGGCGATCTCGGGAAAGGTCGACAGCAGCGGTTGTCCCAGTGCGTACGGATGATGCGTGCCGGTCAGGGGAATATATGCGTCGTTATAGAACAGAATGAGGTTGGGTCCCCATTGCAGCGTCGCCGGAAAGGCGCAGCCAAGCATCATGTCGATGGCGAAAAGAAGGCCGGCCGGCCAGGTGTCGATAGGACCGAGCTCGGTCGAAGACCAGTCAAAGGCGCGAATCGCCTCTGCCATAACGCTATCGGCAAATGGCCATTGAGTTTCGCTTTTCGAGGAACCTTCAGTCTGACTCAACAAGGGTTTCGTGCTCCTCGTGCTTGATCGACACTCAGTATAGTGTCAGATAACCCTTTATGCTCTGGAGAGTTGCGGAGATAATCCCGGCCCGATGCGCGGTATGCCGCGGTATCTTGTTGGAGACATTCCCGAAAAACCGCAATTTTCCGCACCGCGGGCCGCGCCTTTTTTGTACTCTGCGGATGAGAGCATTTCTCCTAATGGAGAAGAGCGGAGTTTTGACTGTTTGCGCCGTTTTCCGGCGAAGAAAACGGCATTCGCAGATCTCTCCAAGGCTACAGTATTAGGAGAATTGCTCTTAGATGGAAATCATGCGTCGCGCACGTCTGCGGTATCTACTGCCTGTCTTGTTGTCTCTCTGCGGTGTCCCTTCTGCCTCGGCAAAAGCAGCGTCAGCCCCGCCGGCGTTACCCTCCCTGCAGAACGCGGAAGAGATGGGCCAGGATCTGTTCGTTCTTTCCGGCTCGGTAGGGATGGTTCTGGTCGTGGTGCGCGACAACCAGGTCTTCTTTCATGGCTACGGTGAGACAGCTCCAGGGTCGCATCAGCTTCCCGCACAGGATTCAGTGCTGCGGCTCTGCTCGTTGACGAAGATCTTCACGACAGATGTGCTCAGCAAGCTGGCAACGGACAGAGTGGTCCGTCTGGACGATCCGCTGCAGCAGTACGCCCCGAAGCGGACAGTCGTACCGACGCGTGGTGACTCTCCCATTACGCTGGTTGACCTGGCAACGCACACCGCCGGACTGTCGCGGGAGATTGCCGGCGCTCCGCCCCATACGCCGCACTTTACCTATCCGGATTACAAGACCCGCTGGCGCTGGCTGCCGAAGCAGCGGCTGCATAACGCTCCTGGCTCGTCGGCGCTCTATTCGAACGTGGGCTTCGATCTGCTGAGTGATGCGTTGTCGTCCGCAACACATAAGCAGTACGCCTCGCTGCTGGCGGAACGTACGCTGAATCCTCTGCACATGGTCAACACCACCTTCTTTCCGAACAATGTCCAGTGCAGCAAGCTGCTGGCCAGCGCGCATGATGAAGGTCCATGCACGGTGACGGAGAATACCGCGGGCAGCTCCGGCCTTTATTCCACCGCGACCGACATGGCGATCTGGCTGAAGTATCTGCTCCGTAGCGGAGATAACGGGATGCCGGCTCAGGATAAGGCTGCGCAGGACGTCTACTTCCCGCCGGAGAAACTTGTGCGCCAGGTCGGCCTGGATCACGCCGGTATACCCAGCGGCGTGGGACTGGGATGGATTCATCTTCTTCCTGCCGGCGATCCATCGCACATTGTCCAGAAGACCGGCGGTGGCGCCGGCTTTCGGACCTACATCGCTATCAATCAGGCGCACCATACCGCTGTATTTCTCGCTGCAACCGATGGCCCGGTAGGTACGGGCTTCAATCTTTTCTACGGCGCGAACGATCTGCTGCTCGCCATGGCGGGCCTGCCGCCGTTACCGCCTCCGCCGCCGGTTATAAAGAGGGCTGTGCACCACGTGGCAAAGCCGGCGCCTCGCCGCCGCAGACACTAGGTCTTCATCTCTGCCGGATTGCGAACGGGTACGATAAAGAGGCCGGAGGGACGTGTGTCGGTTGAGATAGAAAAGCAGGCGAAACCGAACTGGCTGGTAACGCTGACCAGCTTTGGCTTCATTGTGCTGCAGAGTGCATGCACGGCGGTGATGGCAATCAGCGGGGTACGTGTCGTGATCGGCCTCAGTGCCCTGGCGGCCGCGGCTGGAGTCCATCATCCGGCGACAGGCTTTCACCAGGATGCGATCCGCATCCCGATGATGATCATCGCGGTCGTAGGCTCGCTGGTGAATCTCTACGTGATCTGGAGGATTAGATCACTGCGCGATCGGCCGGCATCCCAGTGGCGCATCACACCGCCGACATCGAAGACGCTGTGGTCGGAACGCTTTCAGATCGCACTGGCAGTGGTGACGCTGGTGCTGGTGACCGCCGAGGCTGCAACGCACCACATCATTCACCACGTCCCGTAAAAGCAGTTGCTGGTTCCTGGTTGCTGGTTCCTAGTTGCTAGTTGGGCAAGGCGCCTTAGCTCTCCGGTGAGGCCTGAATCGGGTGCCCCATGTCCCTCGGGGACATGGGACGTTCGCGCGGGAGCGCGAATGGTTTTGCTTAAGGGGACGGCTTCAGCCGTCCCGCACAGGCTCTAAAATTGCGCGGCTTTTAGCCGCTGAGGTACAGCTTCAAAAGCAGATTTCTCCGCTATCGCTACGAAATGACAAACAAAAGGCAGCCCGCCCTCACGAGCCCTTCTTCTGCTTAAGCTCTTCTTCCAGCCGCTGATGCAGACGCTCACTGAAGCCGACCGGCAGCTCAAAGACACGGTCATCCGCCGTTAGCACAAGGATATTGCGCGTCGAGTCCAGGATCGCCGAGCAGAGCTCGCAGTGTTCGAGATGCTTCTGGACAGTCACGCGAATCTCCTCAGAGAGTGTTCCATCAAGGTAATCGGAGATGTAGGTCCAGACGTGTTTGCATTCTATGACCACGCGAACCACCTCCTTTTCGGCTTCGTCACCGACTTCAACTGCGGCGCGAGATACTTCTGCAACATCAGCCGCGCGCGGTGCAGCCTGACCTTCACGGCAGAGACGCTGATGTTCAGGGCCTCCGCGGTTTCATTGATATTAAGCTCCTCCACGTCCCGCAGAAGAAATACTTCGCGATAGATCTCCGGCAGTGTTTCGACGGCTTTTCGCAGCAGATCGCGGATCTCGCCGCGCTCGACCGCCTCCGAGGGGATCTCACGCCAGTCGCGCAGCAGGGCAGGCGAAACCGCTCCTTCTTCGTCGGGATCTTTGTCCAGGGATTCAGTACGAGCTGCCGTCTGGCGGCGAAGGCGGCCGCGGGCCTCGTTCAGGGCAATGCTGATGAGCCAGGTACTGAACTTGGCGTCTGCCCGAAAGGACGAGAGATGCCGAAACGCCTTGAGGAAGGCTTCCTGCGTAACATCTTCGGCATCGGTCTCGTTCTTCATATACGAGAGCGCCAGCAGATAAACCGGCCGCTCATAGGGGCGGATCAGATCATGGTAGAGCTGCGTCTCGCCGGCCAGAATGGCGGCGATGAGCTCGGCTTCTCCCTGCTGTTCCTGGAGCGTCATCGCTACTGCCTCGCAAGCCTCCTGCGAATGATAGTGTCGATCGCGAACCATCCTGGGCCGAAGACCAGCACCATGATGGAGGCGAAGAGAAACGTATATGGGTCGGCAACGTAGAATTTGCCGGGATTCGAGAAGATGGCCAACAGCGCTTCGCGGTCTGCAGTCAAGTATGCAACGAACATGTTGCCGGCGAGAAGCAAAGCGACCGGACGAGACAGTAAACCAAGCATCAGCAGGATGCCGCCGGCGAACTCCAGGCTGGCGACAAAGTGCGCATTCAGGCCGGGGAAGGGAATGCCCAGGCTGGTAAAGAAGTCGGTAATGCGCGCAAGATGATGGAGTTTGCCCCAGCCAGTCTGCGCGAACTGATAGCCCCAGTAGAGGCGGACAGCCAGCAGCATGGGAGACTGCAGCCGTGAGAGCGCTTCGGCGGCGTTGCGATAGAGACGAAGTAGCGGTTCCATGAACCATCCCGTGGGAGGCAGGTCGTACAGCCCGCCCTTTCCGCACCGTTAGAGAAGACACAGCGCGAAAGGTTACAGCCGGTGCGACTTGTAACGTTCCTGCCGCGACGGGCATCAGATAGTCGCCTGAGCATTTTCCCTGTAGGTGTAGAGTAGGGCTTGCGCATCTATGGGCGTTTTCCGCAATGAAAACGCCGCTGCACTCCTCTTCCGGGCTACCCAGCAACAGGGAAAATGCTCTGATGGAGGTGTTGTATGTATGCTCGAGTCTTTCTTGCCGCCGGCCTTTTCCTCACATTGCGCGGCGATGCCGCACCGGTCCCACCCCAGAATCAGAAGGTGGCCGTGCTGGAGCTGTTTACCTCAGAGGGATGCTCCAGCTGTCCTCCCGCGGATGTGTTGCTGCAGCAGGTCCATGGCCGGACGACACAGGATGGCCAACTGGTGATCGGCATCAGCGAGCATGTGACCTACTGGAACAGCCTGGGATGGAAGGACCCGTACTCCGCGGAGGCCTTTACGACACGCCAGGAGAAGTATGCCGCACGGCTCGCTGACGGACAGCCATATACGCCGCAGGCTGTATTGAACGGCCACATCCAGTTGCTTGGCAGCGACAGCCATGCCCTGCAGGATGCACTGCACCACGAGGCGGCAAAGAAGACCGTAGAGGTCACGATCTCCTCTGCGAACGTACAGCCGCAGGCGATCGATCTGAAGTTCGCCGTGCAGGGTCTGGAGAAGGCGAAGCCTGTAGAGATCGTCGCCGTGATCACTGACGATACGGACCGCTCCAGTGTGCTTCGCGGCGAGAACTCCGGCCGGTCGCTCACGCATGTCTCGGTGGCGCGGCTGATGACGACCGTGACGACCGTTCGCAATGACGGTGAACAGAGTGTGCGCCTGGCATTACCTTCGAGCCTGCATCTTGCTCACGGCGCGCAGCACCTGGTCCTGCTGGCACAGACGCCGCATCAGGAAGAGATTCTTGGTGCGACGAGTGTCGCGCTCAATGTGAAACAGTGAAAAATTTCTTCCGCCGCCTGTAACCAAATGCAGTGTGGAGTCTCAAACCAAGCGGCAAGGGAAAGTTGACAGCATCCTGAGCCCCATCCCTCCGCACAGGCCGAGCCTGGTGCATATCTCGAAAGGAACTTCACCATGAATCACAAGACGGCAAGCAATCTCGCACTCGCAGCAGCCTTCGCCGGACTGCTGAGCGGCACCACAGCTCGTTTGAATGCACAGCCTGTATCTGGCCACGAGGCCGGCGTCTCCGGCGCCGCGATCGCAGCAGGTGTGGCGATGACGGCACAGGACGACCAGAAGTTGCCCAAGCACTCCTGCAAGGGCAAGAACGACTGTAAAGGTCAGGGCGGCGGCAAGAATGCCGGCAAGAACTCCTGCAAGGGCAAGGGCGACTGCGCCACCGACGGCTCCAAGCCAAAGAACTAACCGTGGCAAGCCGGTGAAGACTCGCAAGCCATATAGCGAGCCTTCACCGGCAATCTCTTGATGGAGCTGTTATGCCTGCAAATCCCTTCAACGGATATACGGACTATGGTGTCGGCATCGGCCTGCGCGTGCCGCACTACGACCACATCCTCTCGCGTAAGCCGGTGGTCGACTGGTTCGAGATCATCTCAGAGAACTACATGGTCGATGGCGGCAGACCCCTACGTATTCTTGACCAGATCCTCGATCAGTACCGCGTGGTGCAGCATGGCGTGTCGATGTACTTCGGCAGCGCACAAGCACCGAACCGCGATCACCTGCGGCGGTTGAAGGACCTAGTGCGTCGTACCGGAACGCCATGGCTCTCGGATCATCTCTGCTGGGGAAGCGTCGATGGCCGCTACACGCACGATCTGCTGCCGCTGCCTTATACGTGGGAGGCGGTGCGGACGACTGCGGAGCGCATCCGCCAGGTGCAGGACTTCCTGGAGATTCCCGTCGCAGTGGAGAACGTCAGCAGCTACGCCGAGTTTCACGAATCACAGATGACCGAGTGGGAGTTCCTGAACGAGGTGGTGCATGCCGCCGACTGCGGCATCCTGCTCGATGTGAACAATATCTACGTCTCCTCGCGGAACCACGAGTTCGATCCGATGGAGTATGTGAACAGCATCCCGGCGGATCGCGTGGCACAGATCCATATCGCCGGTCACTCTCAGTTTGAGCGTTATACGCTCGATACGCATGACCATCCTGTACTCGATCCGGTTTGGAGTTTGTATGCACGCGCCATCGAGCGCTGCGGGCCAACGGCGACGCTGCTTGAATGGGACGACAATATTCCAACCTTCGATGAGGTACACGCCGAGGCGCTGAAAGCGAATCGGTTTCTGCAGCCTTCAAATGTGGAGGAGGCAGTCGCATGACACTGCTTGAGCTGCAACGCCGCATGGAACAGGATGTCCGCCGCCCCCTGACGGCAGAACTTACGATGCAGCCGCGGACAACCGAAGGTGAGTCGATGGATGAGATCGCTGCTGCCTATATCCGTCCTAATAGTGAGCTGACTTCGTTCGAGCGGCTGGAGATCTACAATCGCCAGTACTGGTTTCGTGTGATCGGTGCAGTCTCAGAAGACTATCCCGCGCTGCAGGCTCTATTGGGAGACGAGCGCTTCGATGCGCTGGTACTGGCATATCTGAAGCAGCGCCCTTCCACCTCGTGGACGCTGCGGGATCTCAGCGCGCATCTGCCGCAGTTCCTGGAACAGCATGCAGAGTTCGCCAGTGAGCAACATCGGCTGGCCGTGGATATCGCACGGCTGGAGTGGGCCTATGTCGAGGCCTTCGATGGTGCCGAGATCGAGCCGCTTGCTTCGGATGAGCTAGCCAAGCTCGGACCGGAGTCGACGCTGGCGTTACAACCGCATCTGCGGCTGCTTGCCGTTGATTATCCTGTCGATGAATTTGTGCTTGCTGTGAAGAAGCCTGAAGAGAAAGCCGTAACCAGCGGAGCGGCGCAATTGCGACAGGCAAACGTCACAACCACCTTGCCCGCGATGGCTCCGGAACAGCGATACCTTGCCGTGCACCGCTATGACGATGTGGTGTACTACCGCACGCTGGAAGAAAGCGAATTCCGATTGTTGAAAGCCCTGCAAGAGAGGAAGACAATCGCCGAAGCTGTAGAGATTATTGCTGGTGAAGAACAGGTAGCGACCATACAGCAGACCTTCGCCCTGTCATCAGAGCTCGGATGGTTCTGCCACCCGACAATTTAGCAAGCCCCATACCGGGTGCCCCATGTCCCGCTTCTGGGACGTGGGTATTCGCGCTGTGCGTGAACCGCTTTTGTTTTATCCCTTCCACCCCACGACCTCCAGTCAGGTGCATCGCCCTTGTTCAGAGCGTAATCTCAACTCTGTACGATGTTTGCAGCAGGAGATTCCCTTATGAGCACCATCATCGCCCCGCCTTTTACCGATCCCGAGCAGGCAGCACGCAAGGTACAGCTTGCGGAAGATCTGTGGAACACGCGCGATCCGGAGCGCGTTGCTGCGGCCTACACCGAGAACACGCATTGGAGAAACCGTGCGGAGTTCCTCGACGGCCGTCAGGCGGTGACCGAGTTCCTGCGGCGGAAGTGGAACCGTGAACTCGACTACAAGCTCAAGAAAGAACTCTGGGCCTTCCGCGAGAACCGCATCGCGGTGAAGTTCTTCTATGAGTGGCACGACGACAGCGGCCAGTGGTTCCGCAGCTACGGTAATGAGCTATGGGAGTTTGTACCCTCTGGGTTGATGCAGCGACGCGAAGCAAGCATCAACGACATGCCGATCAAGGAAGCAGATCGCCAGTTGCGGTAGAAGTGCTATCTCTACGTGTCATCCGGAGCGTAGCGAAGGACCTGCTTTGTGGTCTCATGGGTTGTTCATGGGTGGGAGCAGCGGGCTTTAGCCCGCTGATATACGCGTAATAAGGTTGGGCTTTAGCCCTGGGCTTTTGTCCGACGTGCAGAAAAGCCCAGGGCTAAAGCCCAATCTTCTATTGTGCCTCTAAACCGTGGGCTGAAGCCCACGGCTCCCACCCGGTCCGAGCTTCGCTCGAAGATAGATGCCTTCGCAACTACAGCTTCTTCGAAACCGCCACGATATCAATATTCTGCCGCCGCAGCGTATTCGCCGTCGCGCGATCAAAGTCTGCTTCGGCTTCTCCCCGATCCGCAGCCGCGCGAATCTCCCGCAGCTTGGCGCTGATCAACTCATTCTGCCGCTGCAGCACCAGATAAACCGTCGACGTACCAGCCTTGAACTGGCGCTGCTCACTGTCATACTGCTGTTGCGCGAGTATTGCGGCGCGGTGCGAGGCACTCAGGACAAGATCCGCATTGATAAGCTGCTGCAGGCCATTCCGTACGTCGCTCTCGATAGTCATCTCAAGCTGCTGCTGCTGTGCGATGGTCTGTTTCTTAGTCGCATCGGCAACGGCCGCCTGTGCACGCGCGGTGCGGTTGCCGATAGGCCACGACATCTGGACTCCGACCTTCACGATCGGGAAACGTCCATCGCGCAGATTGCCGAGCGACTGGTCGTAGCCACCGACGAAGAACGATGGTATCGAGCTGGAGCTTCCACCACTGGAAAGCGAGATCGGCGCCAGGCCGGCGAGCGTCGAAAGATCGTTGATGCGCGTGATCACCGGAGCAAACAAGCTTCCGAAGAGATCGGAGGACTGCGGTACAGCGCGGCCCGAGAGCCCCTGCACGCCGAGCTGTGCCGTAAGGTTAATCTGCGGCTTTGCCTGTTCATGTGCCAGCCGCGCGTCGAGGCCGCTGACCTGTACCCCGATGGCCCCAGCCTTGAGGTCAGGACGATCGGCGAGCGCCTGCTGCATTGCCTCCTCCAGTGTGGGAATAGGCGATGACTCCGTAGGGCTGCTGGCGGTCTTCAAAGCAACGCTCCATAGCGGATCGCTGCGATTGGGCAGCATCAACGCCTTCAGCGAGTTCTCAGCCTTGGTGACCTGCTGCTGCGCGTTGAAGACGTTCTGCTGATAGGTCGACATCTGCGTCTGCGTCTGGATAACGTCGATCGGCGCTTGCGTCCCCTGTTCCACCTGGCGGCGGTTGCTGGCGTCCTGCTGTTCCGCCAGTCGCACGGCCTCGATCTGCACATCGAGATTGCGTAACGCATAATCGAGCTCCCAATAAGCATGGATCGCCTGCGTCGTCGTCTCAATCACGCGCTGCCGGAACTGTTCATCGCTCTGTGCAATGTTCTTGCGTGCGACCTTGAGCCGTTCGCGGTTCTGGTCGAAGAGCAGACCGCTCCACAGGGGCTGGGTAAAGTTCGCTGTGGCCGATGTGGTGTAGGTAGGGTTCAGCGTGTTGTAGGTGTTGTTGCTGTTGCTCCGGGTAGAAGCAAAGTCGAGCTTGTAGGTTGTGCCTAGCCAGGGTGAGTTACCGCTGATCTGCGGATCGGCATAGAGCTCCTTTTGTGTGAGGGCTCCCTTAGTAGCGCCGCCGAGCGACGACGAGACCGGCGTGACCTGGCGCATGGTGTGCGCATTGCCGCCGATAACAGGATCGAAGTACCCCCGGGCTGCCTTCAGGTTGAGCACAGCCTTCCGCTGCGCGAGATGGGAGACCTCGATATCGCGATTATTGGCGAGCACCGCCTGAATTACATCGGGCAACGCGATGGGAGCTTCCCCAGTGATGCCGATGCGTGGAGCGATCTGCAACGTAACAGCCGGCGGCAGCGGTGGCGAAGCCGGCGAAACCTCCTGCGCAAATGCGGTTGCCGAAGCGAAAGAGAGTGCGATAACAAACTGCTTCATGCTAGACGACCTCATTCGAAGTTTCCGGCGCGGAGACGGTGTTGCGCTTCCACTTGGGAATGCGAGCGAAGAGAGACTGTGCCATACGGGCCGGCTTGCTCCAGATAGGGTGCTCAGCGATGTCTTCAAAGAGCGAGTAGAAGACCGGCACCGCGATGAGCGTCAGCAAAAGGCAGAGCGATTGACCGCCGACGACAAGCACACCGATCGACCGGTTAGTAGCAGAGCCGGTACCGCGCGAGATCACGAGCGGCAGCATGCCCGCGACCAGCGCCAGGGTGGTCATCAGGATGGGCCGAAGACGATCCTGGTTCGCCTGCAGAATCGCTTCATACCGCGGCATACCCTCAGCGCGCAGACCGTTGGTGTGGTCGATCTGCAGAATGGCATTCTTCTTCACAATGCCGAAGAGCAGCAGCAGGCCAAGCGCGGAGAAGATGTTGACCGTCTGCCCAGTGAGCAGCAGTGACAGGATGCCGAAGGGAACAGCCAGCGGCAGTGTGAGCAGGATGGTAACCGGATGGATGAACGACTCGAACTGCGCTGCCAGCACGATGTACATGAAGATGAAGGTCAGGGCGAAGGCCAGCAGGAAGTAATAGCCGGTGCGGCCAAGCTCTTTGGAGGCACCGGCGAGACCGGTGCGGTAGTCGGGGTCCAGGCGCATCTCCGCAACCGCCTTCTGTAGCGAGGCGAGAACCTGCGACTGCGAGTAACCGGGCAGAACATTGCAGCTTACCGTCACCTGCCGCTGGCGCGCGATGCGATTCACCGATGATGGGCCGGTGGAGTTCTGGGTAGCGACCACCTCATTCAGCCCGACATAGCCTAACTGGCGTGTCGAAGGAACCGTGATCTTGTTTAGCTCTTCGATGCGGCTGCGGAACTGCTCACCGGCGCGGACACGCACATCGTACTGTTCATCGCCCGCGTTGAAGGTCGATGCGGTCTCACCGGCGACCAGGGTATTGAGCGCCTGTTCAATGTTGTTGACGGAGACGCCGAGATCGGCGGCGCGGGCACGATCGATCTCCAGGCGAACCTCAGGCTTACCGCTGCGCAGGGAAGAGTCGGCATCGGTCACGCCGGGAATCTTCTTCATCCGCGCCAGCAGCTCATCAGAGTACTGCGTTAGCTTATCGAGATCCGGTCCTTGGATGTAGTACTGCACCTGCGCGTTGCTGGCTCCGTTACCCACGGTTGCGACGAGCTCGACGCTGGTGTGCAGGTTGCTGGGGAAGGTGGTCAGCAGTTTACGCGTCTGCTGCATCAGGTCGGTTTGGGTGTTGTGACGGTCGGCGACATCCACCAGCTTGACGTAGATGCTGGCGCTGTTCACGGCTCCGTCAGTTCCTCCACCCGCGGTCATCAGCGTGGTCTTTACACCGGGCAGCTTGCGGATGACCTGCGCAATGGCCTCTGTCTCCTGTGTCGTCGCCGCCAGAGAGCTTCCCTCGGGCGTGCGGATCAGGACGTTGAACTGCGACTGATCGTCGGCAGGGGTGAAGTCCTTACCGACGAGGATGAAGAGCGGAATCAGGCTCAGGATGGTTCCCCCACAGATCATCACGACAGCCTTGCGATGGGCCATCGACCACTCCAGCAGCCGCAGGTAGTGGCCGTTGATGTACTGGAAGAAGCGCGAGTCTTTTGAGCCGTGTTGACTGTAACCCTGTTGTCCAGCCCCGTGTTGTCCAACCCCGTGTTGATGGCCGTCCTTCTTCGCCGGAACCTTGATGAAACGCGAGCAAAGCATCGGCGTCAGCGTGAACGAGACTAGCAGCGAGACCGCGATGGCAAAGGCTGACGTAAACCCAAAGGAGCTCATGAAGCGGCCGACAATACCGCCCATGAAGCCCACCGGCAGAAAGACCGCGAGCAGCGACAACGTGGTCGCCATGACGGCCAGACCGATCTCGCGCGTGCCTTCGATCGCCGCCTCAAAGGGAGACATGCCCTTCTCTTCAATGAAGCGGTAGATGTTCTCCAGCACGATGATGGCATCGTCGATCACGATACCGACCATCAGCGTGAGGGCCAGCATGGTGATCTGGTTCAGGGTAAAGCCCATCGCCTTCATCAATGCGAAGGTCGAGATGATGGAGGTGGGAATCGCAATCGCGGCAATCAGCGTCGTGCGCCAGTTGGCGAGGAAGACGAAGATGATGGCGCAGGCGAAGATGCTGCCTTCGATCAGGTGATGCTTGATGGACTCAATCGCAGCTTCGATAAAGATGGACTGGTCCTGCACGACCTGCGTCCGCACATCCTTCGGAAGCGTTGGCGCAATCTCCGCGAGCCTCTGTTTGACCTCGGTGGCGACCTCAACCGAGTTCGCTCCGGATTGCTTGGAGACCACCAGCATCACCGCTGGTGTGCCGTTCAGACGTCCTGAGGTTCTGGGTTCTGCGTAGCTGTCGTCAGCAGAGCCTACGTCGCTGACCTTGACGACATAGCCCTGTCGAGGTGCGATGGCGATGTCGTTGAACTGTGCCGCGGTGGTGATGCGGCCCATGGTCCGCACGGTGAACTCGCGTGTTCCCGCGTTGAGCGAGCCTCCGGGCAGCTCTAGGTTTTGCTGGCGCACGGCGTTCACAACATCGGTGATCGTCAGGCTATAGGCGCGCAAACGCTCCGGGTCGACGTTGACGTGGATCTCGCGCTTGGCTCCGCCGACGAGCTGTACCTGGCCGACGCCGCTGATGTTCTCAAGCTTCTGCCGCAGCAGCTTGTCGGCGATGAGCGTAAGGTCACGCAACGACCGCGGTGCGGAGACCGCAATCTGCAGCACAGGAGCAGCATCGGGATCGAACTTCTGCACCACCGGCGCCTTCGCCGTCTGCGGAAGGTCGTTACGGATGAGGTTGATCTTGTTCTGGACTTCCTCAGCCGCGACGTCACCGTTCTTATCCAGGTCGAACGTAATGATGACCTGTGCCTGGCCTTCCGACGAATTAGAGCGCAGCTCGTCGATGCCGCTGATGGTGTTGACCGCGTCCTCGACCTTCTTGCTGATCTCGGTCTCAATCTCTTCCGGCGAAGCTCCGGGATCAGCGACCATGACAGCGACAGTGGGCACATCGACCTTGGGCAGCAGATCGACGCCGAGGCTGAAGTAAGAGAAGGCGCCCACCACCATGAGCGAGAGAATCAGCATGGTGGCAAAGACAGGCCGGCGGACGCAGAGTTTAGCTAAACCGTGCATGAGTGGAACTCCTTACCGGCCTGCCTGAACAGCGACAGAGGCGCCGTCGTACAGGTCAGACTGTTTGTTGAGGGCGACCATCTCGCCGGCGGTCAGGCCGCTGAGCACGCGAAGGAAGCCGTTCTCGGTCTCGCCCAGGGTGACAACGCGCAGATGTGCTTTGCCGCCATCGACGACGAAGATTTGGTTGGAATCGGTGGTGCGATCGCGGACGACCGCCGCCTTCGGAACGAAGACGGCGTTCTCCATCCCCGGCAGAATGACGCGGGCACTGGCAAACATTCCCGGACGCAGCGTGCTGTCACTGTTGGCGAAGCGGGCTTCGAGAACAAAGGAGCGTGAATCAGGATTGACGGCGGGATTGAGGGCGGAGGTCGCGCCTGTGAAGTCACGGTCGCCATAAGCGGCTACGCGAGCTGTGACCGGCATGCCCACCTTCAGTCCTGCGGCGCTCTTCTCCGGTGTTTGTAGTTGGAGCTTGAGCGTGTCCATACGGACGACAGTGGCAACCGAACTCGATGTCGTTACATACTCACCCACCGCAATCGGCCGCGCGCTGACATACCCATCGAAGGGCGCGCGAATGGTGGTATCGGCAAGCGCTTTCTCCGCCTGGCCTACCTGCGCCTGCATGGCTTCGAGCGATGCCTGTGAGGAGTTGACCACCTGGTAGCTCTGGCGGGCTGTGTTCAGCGCGCCTTCATACTGCTGCCGCGATGCATTCGCCTGGGCCTCTGCGGTCTCGGCCTGGGTGCGCTGTTTATCGTAGACACTCTGCGATACATCGCCAGTGGCGACCAGGTTGGCATAGCGTTTGGCATCTGCCGCGGCGAGTCTGGCCTGTGCGATGGAAGACTCATAGGTGGCCTTGGCGGCGGCGACCTCAGGAACGCGAGAGGCGTCGAAGTTACCCGTACCCAAACCAATGCGTGACTGCGCCTGACGCAGTGACGCCTGTGCTTCGGCGAGCTGCGCCTTGTACTGAGTCAGCTTCAGTTCGGCATCGCGATGGTCAAGCTCGCAGATCACGTCGCCGGCCTTGACGAAGGCTCCGATAGACACTGGCGTACGAATCACGCGGCCGGAGACTGCGGGCGCAACCTCCGAAGACTCCTCGGCGACGAAGCTACCTGTCTCAGAGAGCGTGACGGCGACCTGCTTGCCAATCGCACGTGCCGCGTTCACCTGCACCATCGTCGCTGCGTTGACAGTGTTGTCTGCTTTTTTGCGGAAGCAGCCGGCAGGCAGCAACGTAACCAGCAGCAGAGCTGCAAGATTTCTGGATCGGGAGGAAAGATCGTGCAAAGGGCGCGTTGGCATCGGGCAGCTTCCGGTTCGAAGTGAATGTCTGATTTCGAGCGTAATGGCACACTGTGCCATTGTCAACTTAATGTGCCAAAAATGGCGAGCAGGGTTACAATCGCCGTATGGCAGTTCAGGACACCTCTCCCCGTAACTCGCTGCAAGCAAAGAAACAGGAGGTTGTACGCGGCGAGATCTGGAACGCGGCGATCGATCTCTTCTTTGAGCATGGCTTCGACAATGTGCACGTCGACCAGATCGCAGCCAAAGCCGGCGTTTCGCGCCGTACCTTCTTCCGTTACTACGGGTCGAAGGAAGATGTAATGGGTGCGACCGTAAAGCGCTATGGAGAGGCGCTGGCGCAGGCGATCCGCGATCAGAAGGCGGAGCTGAGTTCGCTGGAGGCAGCGAAAGCCGCCATCAAACAGGTCTTGGCTCCCACATTGCATCAGACGGAACGCGTGGTCCAGGTAGCAGAGCGCAGTCCCGCGGCACGGATGGCACAGTTTCTTCAGGTCCCACTGCTGGAGCGAGAGGTAACATGGGCGTTTGCCAACCGTTCAAAGCGGGCAACGAAGGAATCGTCCCTGGAGCACAGAATTCTCGCCAGCCTCACGATGACCGCAACTGGAATGTGCGTAGAGATCTGGGTAAGAGATCAGAAGCGTCCCATGCCCGAGATTGTGGACGAAGTCTTCGCCGCAATCGTGCACCTCTTCCGCGCAGAAGACGAGAAAGCCGAATCAGCGAGACGCGCCAAGCGATAGAGGCAATGCATTGGATTCCCCTTTCCACCGCATCGCTATGGGTGGGAAGCTTCGAGCGAAGCTCGATCCAGGTGGGAGCAGCGGGGTCCCCGGCCAGCTTCGCTGGCTGGGGTGATCAGCGGGCTTCAGCCCGCTGATAAAGATGTAATAGTAAATGGGCTTCTCTGTCAGAAAGGCCCAGGGCTAAAGCCCGCTTCTTGTAGACTCAGATCATCCGTGGGCTGAAGCCCACGGCTCCCACCGCAATCGACTACTTCCCACCAAGCTCCGTCAGATACTTCCGGTACGCCGCAATCTTCTCCGGCTGTGAACGGTAATACACGTTCAGGCCCTCCTTGCGCGACGTGACCAGGCCAAGATCCGTCAACACCTTCAGATGGTGGGAGATCGTGGCAGCCGAGATGGAGTGCCGCTCGCAGATCTCGCCGCAGTAGAGCTCCTCGCCCCGGGCAATCTGTGCATAGATCGCGAGCCGGTTCGGATCTCCGAGCGCTTTCGCAATCTGTGCAGCTTCTTTATCTGTCAACTTGCCCATACGAAATTAGACGTGCTCCCCACTCAAAACGACGCGCGATTGCAAAAGCTGAATCCAACTAATTCGACGCGCATCAAAATAGTCGAAACGGAAACCGACCTTCGAAAGGGAAGACGACATTATGTGGATCGTCCGCTTTGCTCTCGATCGCCCCTACACCTTCATAGTAGCGTCGATCCTCATTCTGATCATGGGTTTCTCGTCGATCGCGACCACACCGACCGACATCTTCCCCAATATCGATATCCCGCAGATTACGGTGATCTGGTCCTACTCCGGCCTTCCGGCAAAGGAGATGGAACAGCGCATCACCACCTTCAGCGAGTTCGTCATGGCCGTCGTGAACGACGTTAAATCCATCGATTCGCAGACCACCAGCGGTGCTGCCGTCATCAAGATCTCGTTCCAGCCCCAAGTACGCATCGATGCGGCGATGTCGCAGGTCGGAGCCGCCGTAAACTCCATCCGCTTCCGCATGCCGCAGGGCGTAAACCCGCCCTGGATTCTGCGCTTTAGCGCTTCGACCGTACCCATCATCCAGTTGTCGCTCTCGAGCGACACCCTCTCCGAATCCGAGATCTACGACTACGGTCTCTTCCGCGTCCGTCAGCAACTCACTAAAGTTCCCGGCACGCTGTTGCCTACGCCCTACGGCGGTGTGGCTCGCCAGATCATGGTCGACCTCGACCAGAACGCGCTGCTGGCAAAAGGGCTGACGCCGGTCGACATCACCAACGCCATCAATGCACAGAACGTGACGCTGCCATCGGGTACGGCCAAGGTTGAGAACACGGAATACACCGTCAGTACCAACTCCAGCCCGGTCGATGCGCTCTCGTTGAACGATGTTCCCATCAAACAAGTAAATGGAGCCATGGTCTACATGCGCGATGTGGCGCATGTGCGTGACGGATGGTCGGTGCAGCAGAATGTCGCGCGATCGAATGGAAAGCCCGCGGCTCTGCTCACCATCATGAAGACCGGCTCGGTCTCGACACTCGACATCGTCAAGCAGATCAAGGACGATGTACTGCCGGCCTCGCGTGCTGCCGCGCCTCCCGGACTGAAAATCACGGAGCTCTTCGATCAATCAATCTTTGTGAAGGCATCGATTGTGGGCGTGTTGCGTGAGGGCGTCATCGCCGCAGCTCTTACGGCATTGATGATCCTTCTCTTCCTCGGTAGCTGGCGCAGTACGTTGATTATCGCGGTCTCAATCCCGCTCTCGATCCTGAGCTCCATCATCGTGCTCTCCGCCCTGGGCGAGACGATGAACACCATGACCCTTGGCGGCCTTGCGCTGGCCATCGGTATCCTGGTGGATGACGCGACCGTTACCATCGAAAACATTCACCGCCACATGCACGGCAAGACATTGCGCGAGGCGGTGCTGATTGGCGCCTCCGAAATTGCAGGGCCGACGCTGATCTCCACGCTGACCATCTGCATCGTGTTTGTTTCGGTGGTCTTCCTTACCGGACCGGCGAAATTTCTCTTCACCCCGATGGCGCTGGCCGTGGTCTTCGCCATGCTTGCCTCCTACGTACTGTCTCGTACGCTGGTACCGGTGCTGGTGAACTATCTGCTGGGAGCTGAGCACAGCTTTGAGGGCCAGACAACCGGCGAGGTCCTGACTGCCAATGCAGGTGGGTTCTTCCGCCGTATCAACGACCGCTTCAACCAGGGCTACACCTGGCTGCAGCATCGCTATACATCGACGCTTGAGAGCTTCCTTGCCCATCGCCGTGCCGCCTTATTTGCCTCGGTGGCAGTGATGTTGTCAGCCTTTGTGTTGCTGCCCTTCATCGGCCGGGACTTCTTCCCCAGCGTCGACGCCGGACAGATCAAGCTGCACATTCGCACACGTCCCGGCACCCGCATTGAGAGCACCAAGGTGGTCTTCAGCCAGGTTGAGGATGAGATCCATAAGATCATTCCCGCGAATGAGACTGAGCTGGTGATGGACAACATCGGTCTCACGCCGGAGACTTTCAACTACGCCTTCGGTGACGGATCGACCATCAGCAGCGCGGACGGCGAGGTTCTGATCGCGTTGAATGAAAAGCATCACTCCACCGAGGGCTATATCAAGCGGCTGCGTGCGGAGCTTCCAAAGAAGTTTCCCGATGCGACCTTCTTCTTCCAGCCCGCGGACATGGTGACCCAGATTCTGAACTTCGGCCTGCCTGCGCCGATCGATATCCAGATACAGGGCTACGATCCTGCCAACTACGAGATCGCACGCCGTCTGCGCGAGCGGCTGGCAACGGTTCCCGGAGCAGTCGACGTACACATGCACCAGGTGGTGAATGCGCCTGACCTGCATCTCGATATCGACCGCGTGCGTGCGGCACAGTTCGGACTCACGCAACAGGACGTGGCGAACAGCCTGTATATCTCGCTGAGCTCCAGCGCGGCGGTGCAGCCGAACTTCTGGCTCGATCCGAAGATGGGCATTACCTATGCTGTCGCCGCGCAGACGCCGCAGTACAGCATCGACTCGGTCAATGCACTGCAGAACACGCCGATCCCGATCCATACGCTAGCCAACCGCACCGAGATGCTCGGCAATATGGCGACGTTGAAGCCCGCCATCATGCCCGTGGTGGTAAACCACCATAACGGCGCGCCGGTCTATGACATCTACGCGAACACACAGAACAGCGACCTTGGCTCGGTGGCATCGAAGGTCAACCGCATCGTGAAGGAAGAGAGTGCGCATCTGCCGCCGGGCACGAAGATTGTGGTCCGTGGTCAGGTGGAGAGCATGAACGAAGCCTTCACCCGTTTGGGTCTCGGTCTCACCTTTGCCGCACTTCTGGTCTACCTGTTGATGGTTGTGAACTATCAGAGCTGGCTTGATCCGTTCATCATCATCTGCGCGCTGCCCGGAGCCTTCTGCGGAATCGTCTGGGCCTTGTTCCTGACGCAGACAACGTTCAATGTTCCTTCACTGATGGGCGCCATCATGTCTATCGGTGTAGCGACGGCGAACTCCATCCTGCTGGTCACCTTCGCCAACGAACTTCGCGTCGGTGGGGAGACGGCGATCGGCGCTGCTGTGCAGGCAGGCTTTACTCGACTGAGACCCATTCTGATGACTGCCTGCGCCATGATCATCGGCATGTTGCCGATGGCCCTGGGCATGGGAGAAGGCGGTGAGCAGAATGCACCGCTGGCCCGCGCCGTCATCGGTGGTCTCAGCATGGCGACATTTGCAACCCTCTTCTTTGTCCCATTGATGTTCACTCTGATTCACGGAAAGAAACCAGCTCAGGAGGCCGCATGATCAGCACTCAGGAAACCCCCACCCGCGACCGTGTCCAGGCGAAATCCGGAAGCAAAGCTAAAGTGATTGGCGCCGGGGCCGTTGTTTTTCTTGCCCTCGGCGCAGTCGGCGCTTTGCCTCGTATCGCAAGTTATCGCGAGGCGCTGGCGGCTACGAACGAAGCTCCGGTGACGCACCCCGTTGTCAGCGTGATCCACGCGACCAAGGGTGAGCCGACATCGCAGCTTGTCCTGCCGGGCAACATCGAGCCGCTCTATACGGCGAATCTCTACGCCCGCGTGGATGGCTACCTCGACCGCCGCAACGTCGACATCGGCACGAAGGTGCACGCCGGCCAGGTGCTGGCGGTGATCTCATCGCCTGAGATCGATCAGCAGTCGAGCCAGGCAAAGGCAACCCTCGCCCAGTCGCAGGCGGCATTGCTTCAGGCTCGCGCAGCACTGGAGCAGGCAAAAGCAAATGCCGAACTCGCGCGGCTGACGCGTGAGCGCGATGTTCCGCTGGGTGAACAGCATGCCATCTCGCAGCAGATTGTGGATAGTGCCGTGCAAAACCACAATGCGCGCGTCGCGGATGTCTCTGCTGCCAATGCGAATATTGCGGCGGCCGAAGCCAGCGTTGCTGCGAACCAGGCCAACGTGGCGCGGCTGCAGCAGATGCAGAACTTCGAACGCATCGTGGCCCCCTTTGACGGCGTGATTACGCAGCGCAATGTGGAGCGCGGCGACCTGGTCAGCGCATCGGCTCAGAGCAAGCCGCTGTTCAGTATCGCGCAGAGCGACATGCTGCGGATCTATGTTGATGTGCCGCAGTCCGAGGCGGTCAACATTCGTGACGGGCAGAAGGCAAGCATCGATATCACTGAGCGTCTGGGACGTGACTACACCGGCACCGTAACCCGCAATGCATCGGCACTGAACGACACCGCGCGCACCATGCGGACAGAGGTGCAGGTCGATAACCACGACGCCTCGCTTCTGCCGGGCATGTATGCGCAGGTGCACTTCACGCTGTCACAGCAGCATACATCGCTCATCATTCCCACCAGTTCGCTTGTCATCGATCATGCGGGCATGCACGTAGTGACGGTCGATGCCGGCCAGAAGGTGCATTTTGTACCGGTAAACATCGGTAAGGACATGGGCAAAGAGGTCGAAGTCCTTGCCGGACTTAAGGGAAATGAGTCGCTGGTCGCAAGCCCAGGCGATTTGCTCAGTGAGGGCCAACATGTCGAACTCCGCTAAGTCTCTGCTTCGCGGCGCAGGTATCGCCATACTCGGCGGCATGCTCGCGCTGCTGGTGGCCGGCTGCAAGGTCGGCCCGAATTACAAGCGTCCGGATGCCGTGGCTCCGCAGAGTTATCGTGGAGCCCTGGCGCCCGAGCTGACAACCCAAACTGCTGCGCAGCCCGTTTCGCAGACCTCGATTGCGGAGCAGGACTGGCAGGGCATCTTTACCGATCCAGCGCTGCAGGCACTGATCGCCGAAGCGCTGAAGAACAACCTCGATCTCAAGATTGCGGCGCAGCGCGTGCTTGAGGCTCAGTCGGTTGTCGGCATCGTGCGCTCACAGCAGTTGCCTTCGGTCAATGCGGGTGGCAGCTTCTCGGCATTGCAGCTTCCGCAGGGCCTTGCTCCGCAGAACAGTGACGGCACGAAGAACGACTTCATCCGCGGTGGTGGCTTCAGCGCCTCGGCCGCATGGAACCTCGACTTCTGGGGATACTATCGTCGCCAGACCGAGGCGGCACGCGCCGAGTTGCTGCAGACCGAGTGGGCGCAGCGTGCAACGCGGATCGCATTGATCCAGGAACTGGCGTTGTCGTACTTCCAGCTTCGCAGTCTGGACTCTCAGCTTGAGATCACGAAGAACACCATCCAGGCCCGCGAAGACTCGCTGCGTCTGACCCAGTCGCTTGAGAACTACGGCGCCGGTTCCCGCGCCGATACACGGCAAGCGGAAGAGCTTCTTTATACGGCAAAGGCCAACCTGCCGGAGCTTCGCCGTCAGATCGCCGCGCAGGAGAACGCTATCAGCGTCCTTCTGGGCCACGCGCCGCAGGATGTTGCGCGAGGACAAAAGATCGACGACCAACCGCATCCGGCTCAAGTCCCGACCGGTCTGCCGTCTGAGCTGTTGGAACGCCGTCCTGACATTCGCCAGGCAGAGGCGACCCTGATGGCGGCGAATGCACGTGTAGGCGTGGCGAAGGCGCAGTTCTTCCCGCAGATCTCGTTGACCAGCATGGGTGGTTCTGCAAGCAACCAGCTGCAGAAGATCTTCGACGGAGGCAATGCCTACTGGTACGCCGCCGGCTCGCTCTCGCAGCCGATCTTTGCCGGTGGCCGCATCCGCAGTAACTACAAGTACTCGCAGGCACAACAGCAGGAGATGGTAGTGCAGTACCAGAAGGCAATCCTGAACGCACTGAAGGATGTGTCGAACTCACTCACTGCATACAAGGAGACGCAGAGCCGCAGGGAAGAGCAGACACGTGCCGTAGCTTCGGCAGCGGATGCTGTCCGTCTGGCGCGTCTGCGTTATGGCGGCGGCAACACGAGCTACATCGAGGTGCTGGCCACGGATACCAACCTCTACGATGCACAACTCCAGTTGGCACAGGCGCAGTCGCAGGAAGCGAACTCCCTGGTGCAGTTGTATGCAGCGCTGGGCGGAGGTTGGAAGTAATGGGAAGGGAAGAATAAGCGCTGAAGGCGCGTTCTATACCAGCCTGGGGCAACGCCCCAGGTCATGGATCGCCAAATGAGCGAAGGGCTGAAGGCCCGCTCTATAGCCCTTCCGATTCGGGGTCCTATAGAACGGGCCTTCAGCCCTTTAAACTTTCCTTGCAAAAAACCTGGGGCTACGCCCCAGGCTGGTATAGGGCGCGCCTTCAGCGCTTTTATCATGTTGGATTACGCGATGAACCCTAACGGCACGCCGCATTGCCTGCACCACGCACCGTAAAGAACGTGATCGACGCCGGTGGTAATTTCTGCTCTCCGGCCTTCGTTCGCTCACCTGCGATCGCAGGCAATGTTCCATCGTCACCGGCCTGCAAGGGCTTGCCATTCAGCATCATGCTCTCGCTCAACAACTCCGGAGCCGTCAGCGTATAGCGTTCTGCCGCTGGAAGTGTGATGGCATGCTCGGCATTCTTATCGATATTCAGCGCAACCACGCTGACTCCACTCGGAGCATCTTTCATGCAGTGCGCATAAATCCGCAGCGTCGCATCGGGCGCCGGGCCGGGATTGAGAACCGTGGTTCCCATCAACCGCTTCCATAGCAGGGCAAGCCAGTAATCAGGACGCGGGTTGAGGGTTTCCTCGTTCAGCAGACCATAGTCGCTGGAGGCCAGCGTATTGACCATCACGGTCTGCACATTTCTACGAGCCAGCGAGCCGAGCTGATCGGCGAAGCGGAAGGTGTCGATGAAAGATGAGGCCCACGGGCTTCCACCGCAGCCGGCCTCTCCTGTCTCTGTCAGCCAGATTTGCTTGCCGGGCATGTACGTATCGCGGAGCTTTGCATAGAAGGCTTCCGTATCGGGGTTGCGATCAAGATAGGCGGGCGTGAGCACCTTCTCCCACGAGAGGCCCATCTTGCCGACGCACCGGGGCGAGAGCGTGGTGTAGACGTGATAGGAAAACGCATCGAAGACAGGGCCAGAGGCCTGCAGCATCTTCTCAGTAGAGAGCATCTTCGGCATGGGCATGCCCACGATCATGGGAACACCTTCGCCGATGCTTCCCGGCCCGAGATAGATGGTGTCTGGCGACTCAGCCTTCAGAAAAGTGCGGAAGGCCTTTACGTCATTCGCGAAGGCTACTTCGTCGTAGCCCTTCGGTGCTGCCCCGTGGGCTGCAAAGGTCGGCTCGTTGAGGAACTCGGTTGCGGCAATCTGTCCACCGGCTTTGCGGGTGAAGTAAAAGAAGGCCTTGGCCTGGGCTGTGGTCCAGTCGCCGTTCGCATCTCGTGTGCCGTCGCTGATGGCGACTGAGGTTACCAGGTCCGCGCCGACGGCATGGGCAAAGTCGATTGCGCCCTTCCACTGCGCCCGCGTCATCACGCCCTTGAAGCCTGCCGGCGGTGTCGACATCTGCGGAGCATCGTCATCCTGGAAGTAAGTGCTGTTCCGCCACGTGCCGCTCACGCGCATGTAGCTGGGAGCAAGTGCGCTGGCGAGCTTACGGAGCTTTGTGCGGCTCAGGTCAATCGGTGGACGGTACTGATAGGGATCGGTGGTTGTTCCTGGAGCTGCGGGCGGCTGATCTTTCTTCGGGAAAGGCTTCCAGAAGCGGCCGCCGGTAATCTCGATGGCTTCGACATTGAACGAGACATACCGCGGATCAACCTGCGCGACACGAGGCATCGACTTCGGCTGGAGAGCGACCTGGGCATGAAGAGACGTGCAGGCGGCAACGAGGAAGCCTGCAAGGGCGCTAGGAACGAGTGTGAGCCGTATGTGTGTCATGAGTGAGTACTCCGGAGGGACGATTTGCGATGTGGGCAACCACACTAAATGCGTGCTTACACGGATGTAAATTGGCCGATTGCTTATTTCGTTTGTGAGCGGGCTTCTTTTCCTGCATGCCACGTTCGTTCCTTTTTTGTTTTGTCATTTCGTAGTGACCGAAGGGAGCGGAGAAATCTGCTTCCCGACCCATACCGTTCGTTCTCGCTCAAAAGCAGATTTCTCCGCTTCGCTACGAAATGACAAACAAAAAGATCTACGTACCAACCGTCTTCTTACGAAGGGCCCGTGCTTTCTCCTTCGGCGAACTGCTGCGAACAGATTCCGGCGGAAAAAGTCCATCGAAAATCTCCTTAAGCAACAACTTCCCTTCGCTCTGCGGCAGATGATCCGGAAGGAACTCCATCGCGAGGATCAGCGCCGTTTTGACGGCCGGCAGGGCAAGGATCCGGCTGCTGAGTTTGGAGTGTCCTGGCAGCTGGACAAGGCTGAAGTCTTTGGCAAACCTGCCGGGGGCAAAGATTTTGGTATAGCGTTCCGCCCAGGCCGCGGCCGACTCTGGATGACGCAAAGCATAGAGCTTCAGCTCCAGATCCAGAATGCCGGAGCGAGGTTCGCGGAGGTTGCTGTAATACTCCCGCAGTGCGGCAAGCTTGCCGGCATAGTCCTCTGCATGGATCTTCGAGAGCAACGTCTGCAGCTCCGCCTTCGCGCTTTCGATTTGCTGTTCCTGCACCGCGAAGAAGAGCTGTTCCTTGGTCTTGTACTGCGCGTAGACGGCTCCGCGAGTCCGCCCTGAAAGCTGTGCGATCTCATCGATCTGCGCCCGCTCGTATCCGTCACGCGCAAAGATCTGTTCGGCCGCCTTCAGCAGGGCATCGCGGGTGGCCTTGCTCTTGATGGCGTGTTTGGTTAGCGGTCTATCCTGCTTCATCACCAACGATGGTACGTGAGCCGGGGGAACCGCCTCAAAGCCTGCCAGGGTCATGGGAAAAGCCTCCACGAGGAGAAAAAGAATTTCCGCTGGACAGTATCGAAATCCGGCGGTATAGATTAATGCGTGTTCACACGTATGTAATTCATGTGCACCGGAAAGGTCAATCCCTTCATGAAACTTCTCGTCGCCTCGCTCACATTGCTCTCCACCCTCTCGTTCGCCCAGACCGTTGCCCAGACCGCCGCCGCGCCCGACGCCAGCGGCAAATGGAAGCTTCACCTGTCGGTCGGCGGCAGCGACAGCGAAATGGAGTGCAACTTCGTCCAGGCCGGAGCGGACCTGTCAGGTACCTGCAAGGGCGAAGCTGGAGAGGCCAAGGTGACCGGAAAGATTGACGGCCAGCAGGTCAAGTGGTCGCAGCCTGGCGACTATAACGGCACCGCGCTTCTACTGAGCTTTGACGGAAAACTCGACGGCGAAAAGATCTCCGGGAATACGACGGTTGATCCCTTTGGCGTCAGCGGCACCTTCGACGCCAGCAAAACCAAGTAACAGGTCACTTCAGGAGCAACCAACGGCCCTTCACCGTAGTGTGCCGCGGCGGAGGGCCTATGTGCGCGGGATTACATAAACCATTGAAGAATAAGTTACTTGAAAAGTTACGTGTACGGCCAAAAGTAACCCCCGGGACATAAGGCCGGGCGCTATTGCTTTCCTCCACCTTGTCGATGATTACGACATGTTCCTACTTGGGTAGGAGAGAGTGACCAGGCGTTCCCACGATGAAACATCTCACCATTAAGCAGAAGCTATTGAGCGCCACCGGCGCTTTGACCCTCCTGGCAGCAGTTCTTGGAGTTGCCTTTGTGTATCGAGTCAGCACTCTCGGCGAAACAATTCAGACCCTTGGTGTTGCCGATGCGCAGAAGTTTTATTTAGCCGGCCTGGCGGATGCTGCCGGAGCCGAGATGCTTGCCGCTCAAAGAGGAATACTGGCGCAAGCAGCCTTGGATAGCTGGGATGTCGCGGCCAAGCGGGAACAAGAATATGCGCAGCACGAAGCAACATTTCGTAAATCGATTAAGTCGATTCGCGAAATCGGCGTAGGCGCGGCCGGGGCCGCGTTGCTGGAGAAGGCAGAGGCGAAACTGGATCAGGTGGACCCCATCTATGCACGCTTTGCTGCTGCTATCAATGCGCATGATGTGAAGCAGGCCCAGGCGGTGAACCTGAGCGAGCTGGTGCAGCCGCTTCAAGAAGCAGATACCCTCAGCGCCCAGATCCTCGAGCACCAAAAAGGTGTCATGGCAGAAGCCAACCAGGAGGCACACAGCGCGATCATGGCCTCAGACACGGCCGCCTGGACGCTGCTCGTCTTTGCCCTTGCCGCCGCCGGCGCCGTGATCTGGGTCGTCATTCGCCTGGAACGCGACCTGCGCAAGAACGTACTTGACCTCAATCAGGGTGCGGAACAGATTGCCTCTGCAGCTTCCCAGATCTCGTCCTCCAGCCAGAACCTGGCTCGCGACAGCTCGGAGCAGGCGGCGATGATTGAAGAGACGTCAGCCTCCTCGGAAGAGATCTCGTCCATGGCGAAGCGCAACGCCGACAATGCACGCTCGGCGATGGGAATTGTGAGCACTGCTGTTGTTACCTCCCATCAGAGCGCCGCAGCCGTGAAGGAATGCGTCAACTCGATGACCAGCATCAATGAGAGCTCGCAGCAGATTGCGAAGATCATCAGTGTCATCGACAAGATTTCGTTCCAGACCAATATCCTGGCTCTGAACGCCGCCGTGGAAGCAGCCCGTGCCGGAGAGGCAGGAGCTGGCTTCGCAGTCGTCGCCGAAGAGGTGCGCAACCTTGCGCAGCGCTCGGCGGAAGCGGCGCGGGAGACCTCGGCTCTGATCGGAGCAGCGCTAACCAACGCCGCAGACGGCCGCACCAAGATCGAATCGATGGTTGAGGCTGGAGCCAAACTTGAAGGTTCCTTTACTGAGATCAAGTCGCTGGTCGACCAGATCGGCGATGGATCCTCGGAGCAGGTCGGCGGTGTCGATCAGATCGCACGCGCCATCGGCCGTATGGAGTCGGTGACGCAGAAGAACGCCGCGAACGCCGAGGAGTCGGCCGCGGCCGCTGAGCAGCTCAATGCACAGTCAGGTGCGCTTTACGAACTGGCCGGCCGCCTTGGAGCCATGGTTGGCGTGCAGACCTCGTCTGGTGCAATGGCTCGTCAAAGCGCGAAGAGCTTTTCGTCGAAGCCTGCCGTAAAGTCTGCCGCAAAGCCTGTAAAACCAATGATCCGTCCGATGGCGGTCCCCGTTCCGGTCGCTGCCGGAGCCGGCAACGACGCAAACTTTGTGGAGTTCTAATTCCACATTTCGCTGCTGCACACACTCAGGGGGGCCACAAAGGCTCCCCTAATTTTTGCCCGGCAGCCGACCGTCGGTGTTAAGACGGCTATGCTTCCGTGGCGTCCCGCCGAAACCGATTTACATACTCACCCGCCGTTACACCCAACACACGAAGAAACGTGCGCCGCATGGCATCGGCTGAGCGGAAGCCGCAGGCATCCGCAATCTCCTTCAATCCCATCGACGAGCTGTCGATCATCTGCTGTGCGGCTTCAACCCGCATGCGATCAACAAATTGTCCCGGGTTCATACGCGTCTCACGCAGGCAAACGCGAGTGAAGTTCCGCGCACTCATCCCCATGCGCTCGGCAAGCTTTTCGACAGTGAGGTCTTCGCGCAGGTGCTCCAGCATCCACACTTGCAACTCGCGCAGCGGCTGAGAGGTAACCGCCTGGTGCGACAGCATGTGGCTGTACTGCGATTGTCCGCCCGGCCGCACCAGGAACATGACCAGCAGGCGGGCTACCCGCAGCGCAGCTTCGTGTCCGTTGTCTTCCTCAACAAGTGCCAGGCATAGATCGATACCGGCGGTGATGCCCGCGGAGGTATAGATCGGTCCGTCCTTAAGGAAGATAGATTCGGCTTTTACGGTGACTTCAGGAAACTCTTTGGCCAGCCGGTCACAAAAGTTCCAGTGCGTGACGGCGTTTCTTCCATCCAACAGACCAGCCTTGGCGAGAAGGAAGGCTCCCGTGCAGATGGCGGCGACACGCCTTGCTTTGGCGCCTGCCTCGGCGATCCAGGAGATGAAGGCTTCGTCATAGACCCCGTTCTCCGCTCCGGGACCTCCGACGACGACCAGAGTGTCGATCTTCCCCGTGATCTCGCGGATGGGAATAGCGTTGGTGAGGGCGAAGCCGCGGTGAGTCGGAAGCATATCGCCGTCTCCCGGGTGGGCAAGCTGCACCTCGTATCCGGGGACATTGCTGAAAACCTCCAGCGGCCCGGCAACATCGAGAATCTGCACCGGAGGAGGACCGACGATCACAACCTTCCTCATACTCCGATTCTAACTAGGAAGCGCGATCGTCGTTCCTCCGGTGGCAAACAGCTTAACCACGCCACATCGAGTTGCGGATCACACTGCAGAAGTTGCCGCGCTTGAAGTTCGGGTCCTTATCGGCGAGCACATCGGCCTTCACATTGCCAAAGGTAGTCTCCGGCTTGTGATGGATGCCGTCGTAGAAGGCCTGGAGGATATCTTCCTTGAAGTGTGGCGTACGCGGAAAGGCGCTGACGACGGACTCACGGTCAGCGTCTGCAAAGCTGGTGTAGTCGATGCCAAGCACGTCCATCTCGACGCCGGCTGTCAGCAGGGCAACAACTGGATGCATATACTGCGGAATGCCTGGCGTGGTGTGCAGTGCGATGGCTGTCCAGACGTGATCGATGTCCTGCTCCGGGATCTTGTGGCTGCGCAAGAATTCGCGGGCAGCATTGGCTCCGTCTACCTCAAAGCGGTCGTGAGTGCTGCTGTGAGAGGGCATCAGGCCGATGTCATGAAACATCGCTCCCGCATAGAGAAGCTCAGGATCGAAGTTTAGCCCACGGCGCTTGCCG
>JABFXN010000024.1 GCA_013361705.1 Acidobacteriaceae bacterium | reverse complement strand
TATTTGGTTGCCGATCCTCACGGAGCGGGACTAGGGGGGCGGAACAGGAACCGTATCGAGCTTCGCTCGATCTCCCACATAAGCTTCGCGTATGTGGGGCACCCGGTGCATGGGTTTCGTTGTTGTTTAGCCGGTCGCTACGCCCTCAATAACGACTTCGTCTCACGCTCTGTAGATCCACGCCCCTGCCGCAACACCTGATTCGTCATCAACAACTCTGCGAGCATCTGCCGAAGCCGTTCATTCTCTGCTTCCAGCTCTGCCAGCCGCGGCATCAGCAGGTCGGTTCTCAGTGTCTGTTCATCCACGCTTCGCCTCCTCTTTTTCCGGAATCTCATCGCCGCGTCCCCACGGTCCCCGGCGATATCCGGGATGTCCTGGCCAGCAGCGGCTACCGCGCAGGCCCTCACGTAACTTCTCGCGCTCTTCGGGAGACATCTGTTCCCAGCGCTCGCGCATATGACGTCCCCAACGGTATCCGTCATGATGTCTGCGGCCATGGAAGCCGCCAAAGAGCAGCTTGCCAAGAACAAAGAGCCCGAGTGCCTGCCAATAGGTGATGCGGGGCAGGGCGAAGATCGCCGGCATCAGTGCATTCCACAGCAACATGACCGCAAATCCAACAACCGTTGCGGCCACCGCCGCGATCAGCAACACCTTCACAATTTTGAATGGCTTTTTCATCGCCTACCTGCTTTCAAATACGTCTTTCATCTCTTCCAGCCGCTCCCGCAGATGCAGGACGGCATACCGTTTGCGCGAGAGCAGCGTGCTTACACCTACACCGGTCGCGGCGGATATTTCTTTGAAACTCAGCCCGTCGATCTCATGCGCAATAAATACCTCGCGCTGTGCCTCCGGCAGCTCATCCAGAGCCTCTTCGATCAGGTCCATCAAAACCTCTCGTGCATACGCTGCCTCAGGGCCTGCATCGCGCGAGGGCAATAGATCCTCGAGCGTCAGTGAGCTGTCGTCCATCACCGGCTGCTGCAGCGACTCCGGCGTCTTCTTCCGGAACATATCCGTGATCCGGTTGCGGGCGACAGTGAACATCCACCCGGTGACTGTTTCCACCGGCTTCATCATCCGGTAGGTCTCCACCAACTCGTAGAAGACCTCCTGCAGAATGTCCTCAGCCTGGTCGGCATCCTTCACCCGTCGGCGAATGAAGCTGCGCAGACGCGGCTTATCGCGCTCCATCGTCTCGGTAAGGAACCGGTTCTGCTCGTCCAGGCTCATCTCGTGCGTCATGCGCTTCGCTCATCCTGTAGAACGAAGCAACTCAAAACATATTGCAGATTTTCTTGTAGAGTATTTTCTCTGTAGGAGTAGAGTAGGGCTTCCGCATCCATGGGCGTTTTCCGCGATGAAAACGCCGCTGCACTTCTCTTCCGGGATATCCAGCAACAGATATGCTCTAATACTCGGTAGAGATGGCGCGGCCCCTCAGTCCGGAAAAACGCTCCGCCTTACTGCAGGCGGCGATTCATGAGATTGCCGCCGCCGGACTCTCCGTCTCCACCTCACGGATTGCAAAGCGCGCGGGGGTGGCCGAAGGGACCCTGTTTACCTACTTCGCCACCAAGGAACAGCTTCTCAACGAACTCTATCTTGAACTAAAAGCGGAGATCTACGGCGTCATCCACAAAGGTTTCCCCGTAAAGGGTTCGCTCAGGGATCGTGCCTGGCACGTCTGGTCCGTCAGCCTGGACTGGGCAATCGCCTACCCGGAGAAGCGATCCGTCTCCATGCGCCTGAACCTTTCGGAGGTACTGACGGAGGAGACCAGGGCGAAGAGCACCGTCATGCGCGCAGAGGTAGACAGCGCCCTTGCTGGGGTGGAAGAACGCATCGCCGCGAAGGGATTGCCCAAAGGCTTCGCCAGCTCGATGATGGGCGCCATGCAGGATGCAGCCATGGAGTACATCGCGAAAAAGCCACGCCAGCGCGAAAGCCTTCCAGAAAAGGCGTTCGACCTTTTCTGGAAGGCATTGAGCTAAAAAGAGATTGTCTAGGGCGTTCTATACCACCTTGGCGTTGCGTGTCTTCACCCCAACGAACAAAGTATGGGAGTTCACCAACTTCGACCGAGCCGCAGAATAAGCGCTGAAGGCGCGCCCTATATCAGCCTGGCGCAACGCCCCAGGTGTAGAGATAGGAAAACGGTAAGAGGGCTGAAGGCCCGACCTATAATCGCGGCAATGCAGATGACCCCGACGCCTGACCGACAGATCGAATCCCAGAAAGAACATCAGGGTCTTTCTCGTGAGGTGCGGAATTGCGTTCGATGAACGATACAGGTGAGATCAAAGACCGTTATATAGATCGGGCTTTCAGCCCTCCTTCTCTTTTACTTGGTTGCCGGAACCTGGGGCGTTGCCCCAGGCTGATATAGAACGCGCCTTCAGCGCTATTCTGCCGCTTGCTCGAATTTGTCTCTGCTCACGCTTCGCCTCATCGAATAAAGCTGAATATGTCAGAAAATAAATGAGCAACCACTCACTCATTATGGAATCTCATCTTGCAGGAGGAATCTCAAGATGAACAAGGTCTGGTTGGTAACGGGGAGTGGCAATGGTCTCGGGCGGGACATCGTGGAGGCTGCTCTTGCAGCCGGAGATTCAGTGGTCGCCGGTGCGCGGCGGCCCGAAGAGCTTGCACCTCTGGTGGTCCAGTACGGCGACCGCATCAAGCCGGTAACACTGGAGGTCCGCGACGAAGATGCCGCAAAAGCTGCTGTGCAGACAGCCGTGGAGACCTTCGGCCGTCTGGATGTGCTGATCAACAATGCCGGCTACGGCCTGTTCGCTCCTTTCGAGCAGATCTCCCCAGAGGACTTCAAGGCCATCGTCGACACCTGCTTCTACGGTGTGGTCTACACCACGCGCGCGGCTGTGCCGCAGATGCGTAAGCAGCGCAGCGGATTGATCTTCCAGGTCTCCTCGATCGGCGGCCGCATCGCTATGCCTGGAAATGCGCCGTATCACGCCGCCAAGTGGGCGGTAGGCGGTTTCAGTGACTCGGTTGCACTCGAAGTCGCACCTTTTGGCGTAAAGATCTGCACGCTGGAGCCCGGCGGCATCCGCACCAACTGGCTTCGCCGCGCCGGCGCAGGCATTCCGAATCTGCTGCCGGACTACGAGCCCTCGGTCGGGCAGCTCATCGCCCTGCGGGACAAATATGAAGGTTATCAGGAAGGTGATCCGAAGAAGATCGCGGCTTTGATCGTGAAGCTGGCCAACAGCGAGGAGGTACCCATGCGCCTGGTCCTCGGTGTGGATGCCGAGATGCGGGTCAAAATGGCGGAAGATGCGCGTCACCAAGAGGCGGAGCGCTTCCGGGAGCTGACACATTCCACCGTCTTTGAGGGAACGGTACCCTTCGCGGAGCTTCAGACTCGGTAATAGCTTAGTCGGGAAGGGCTGCTCAGCGGTCCTTCCCGCCAGTTTTCCTTAGGCCAAGCAGCTTGCCGATGTAGCGGTCGGCCATGCGAGCAGGCACGATCTTTGGGAGTATCCACCCGCTAAATCTATGAGGC
>JABFXN010000208.1 GCA_013361705.1 Acidobacteriaceae bacterium | reverse complement strand
GCGACGGATGCGCGCGTAAAAGAGTTCGCACAACAGATTCAGTACTCCAACTCAAGTTTTCGCGGTCTGGCAGTCAATCGCTACCTGGTCAATACCGACGGCACCGCTGTCCGTCGCGGATACACGGCGTACTCCGCCGGCATCAGCGTCGGCACACAAGCTCCTGACGGCACGCGTCTCTCGCGGGACAACGGCCCCGTGGCTGCGCAGGCAAAAGATCTGGAGACGGCGGACGTCTTCAAGCAGCGTGTCATCGACGATCTCCTGAGTCTGCGGGCCCTGCAGAACGCTCCCATCGTCATGGCGGAGGATTACCACGGTCCTGTGCTCTTCAGCGGCGACGCCTCCACCGATGTTCTCAACCGACTCTTTGTTCCCAACATCGAAGCGGACAAGCCCGATGCGGGAACCATGGCACGCACCCAGGGAGCCTTCTCGTCGAGCTGGAAGCAGCGCGTTCTTCCTGACTTCCTCGACGTCAAAGACGACCCCGCAATGAAGACCTTTCACGGTAAGTCGCTCATCGGCTCTTACGATATCGACGATGAGGGCGTGCCGGCACAGACAGTGCAGGTGGTCTCGAAGGGGATCCTGCAGAACTACCTCATCGACCGCGAGCCGGTGAAGGATTTCCCGGAGTCCAACGGCCACGGCCGCGCCGCTCTCGGCCGCCGCGCTGAGTCGCACGCCGGCGTGATGGTCTTTACCCCCACAAAGGTGACACCTGCCGCCGAGATGAAGAAGAAGATCCTTGCCATGGCGAAGGAACAGAATCGTCCCTTCGTTTACATTGCGGAGACGATGGGCGGCGAGCTTACTCCGCGTCTGCTCTATCGCGTCACCCCCGACGGCAAACGCGAGCTGGTGCGCGGCGCGGTCTTCGATGAGCTCGACCAGCGCAGTCTGCGGTCAGACATCATCGCGGCCGGTGACGATCCCTACATACAGAACTCGCTCGCTCCGTTGCCGCAGACCACCATTGCGCCATCGCTGCTGTTTGGTGACATCGCCGTGAAACGCGCACAGAACGAGCAGCAGAAGCTGCCCTACTACGCTCCGCCGCAGTAGCTTAAGAGATAACTATGCACTTCGACCCGCAACTGCTGCGCGCCATCGCTCTCTCGCTTTTTATCTTTCTTGTTT
The DNA here is from genome assembly GCA_013361705.1 of Acidobacteriaceae bacterium. Lineage (GTDB taxonomy): Bacteria > Acidobacteriota > Terriglobia > Terriglobales > Acidobacteriaceae > Terriglobus. The sequence continues at coordinate 2,411 of JABFXN010000208.1, read as the reverse complement.
TGTCCAGCCGTATGAGCAAGGGATCTGTAAAGCAGACCCCTGAGGGACCGGCCTTTCCCATTAAGCCGCTCTTTGCTCTCTCCCGCTGGATCCTGCTGCTGGGTTACGTCGCTCTCGTCATTGCGCTATCGGTCATGCACGTCAGCAAGATTCCGCCGGTTTGGATCATGGTGGTGCTCATCCTCGTCTGCGTTGTGGTGGTGCTGCGCATGCCCGGCACCATTGTGCTGACGCCCACTGCCATCGTGCAGCGCTTCTGGTTCTTCAAAGACAAACAGATTCCCTATACCGAAGTGATGGCCATCAGCGTCTCACAGGCAGGACGCGTCACCCGCGTCATGGGCTCCAACCGGGTCACCATTCTGCATTCCCCTAATCATTCAGCATCCGAGGCCTTCCGTCAGGAGATGGAGCTGCGGACGGGCAAGAAAGCCGTGTTGTAGAGTATTTTCCCTGTAGGTGTTGTTTAGGGCTTCCGCATCTATGGGCGTTTTCCGCAATGAAAACGCCGCTGCGCGCCCCTTCCGGGATACCCAGCAACAGGGAAAATGCTCTAAACAGACCCGAACTTCGTATCCACGGGCTGCGTATCTGCTTCTACAAGCAAAGGAGAGCGGTTCATGAAGAAGCTTTGGCTGTGGCTGTGCGTGGTATTGGCTGGAACGTTGAGTCTGCAGGCGCAGACGCCTATCGATGTAACCGGAACCTGGCAGGGAACGATGCAGCCGCAAGGCGCTCCCCGCGAGCTCCGCATCCTGCTGAAGATCAGCAAGGATGATGGTGTGGTAAAGGTTGTCGGATATTCCATCGATCAGGGTGGCGCGCCGTTGAATGCGAATTCGGCCTCGGTAAAGGCAGATACATTTACCTTCGAGATGGCCGGCATCGGCGCGAAGTATGAAGGAAAGATCGCCGCTGACGGCAAGAGCATGATCGGCACTTTCACTCAGGCTGAGCGGCCAACGGCGCTGAACCTCGCCAAGGTCAATCCCGAAGCAGCATGGGAGATTCCTAAGCCTCCTGCTCCCATCAAGCCGATGGCGAAGGACTACGATCCGGTCTTCGAGGTCGCGACCATTAAGCCCAGCAATCCGGACCAGCCCGGTATGGGCTTTGGACTTGGGCAGCGCCGCTTCCGGACCATCAACACAACACTGATCGACATTATGAAGTTTGCCTACGGCGCGCAGAACAAGCAGCTCGTCGGCATGCCGCCGTGGGCCAACGAGATGGACGGCCCGATGGAGAAGGCCAACCAAATGGCGACCAATGGAAGTCTGCCCTCCGCAAGTTTCTTGTCGAACGCTTCCAGCTCAAGTTCCATAGTGAGGATCGCGAGATGCCGGTCTATCTTCTGGAGCAGGCGAAGGGCGGCTCTAAACTCTTCAAGAGCGAAGCTCCAGCAGACGGCCCCAAAGGTCTCAACTTTCAGGGAGCGGGCATCTTCGTCGCCCGCAACGCGACCATGCTCGATTTCTGCGGACTGCTGCAGGAGACACTGCTGGATCGCCCCGTACTGGACAAGACCGACCTCGGCGACAACCGCTATGACTTCAAACTGACTTGGCAACCTGACGCAACGCAGTTCGGCGGACGCTTCGCCAACGCTCCCGTCTTCGATCAGCCCCGGCCCGATCTCTACACCGCACTGCAGGAACAGATTGGCCTGAAGGCGACGCCCACCAAAGCTCCGGCTAAAGTGATGGTCTTTGAGAAGTTCGAAAAACCGTCGGAAAACTAGCTGCGCTCAAGTGCGGCAATTGAAATGTGGAACTACATGACGAAGCTGATCCCGGTCCTCATCCTGGGCGCCTCGCTATCCTTCAGCTCTGCGCAGACACAGGGACCTCCACAGATGCCTGCGGAGGCCCACCCTGTTGCTGACGTCGCCACCATCAAGATGAGCGAACCCAATGCACACGGCTACGGCTTTCGCCTTGGCGGCGGCCGCGTCCAGGCCTTCAACACCACACTGCTCGACATGATGAAGTGGGCCTATGGCGTCCAGACCAGCCAGATTCAGGGCCTGCCCGAATGGGCACGTACGCAGAAGTGGGATGTAGAGGCAGCCCCCAACCTTCCAGGTATGCCGAACAAAGCCCAGGCCCAGGGCATGATGCGGACTCTTATCGTGGAGCGATTCCACGTCACCATGCATAACGAGAGAAAGACGCTTCCGGTCTACGTCCTGGAACGAGGCAAAGGACCACTCAAACTTACAAAGAGCACCATCGAGAGACCCGTTCCTGCCATTGGCTTTACGCAACCAGGTGTTCTGATCGCCCGCAACGCAACCTCACAAGAACTGGCAAACGTCCTGCAGGAACGTCTGCTGGATCGGCCCATCGTCGATAAGGTACAACTCTCAGAACGCAGCGACTTCACCCTCGACTTCCAACCGGATGCGTCGC
>JABFXN010000229.1 GCA_013361705.1 Acidobacteriaceae bacterium | reverse complement strand
GCGCAGACGGTTTCCAGCGGTCTCCGATATAGATCACAGTGGTATCTTTCGTCCCGATAACTTTGACCAACATGCTCGACTGCGAGTTATAGGTATTCACTTCTGGAGGAGCGACATCCTTGAACTCACTCCACGGACCCGCTAGTGACTTGGACGTGGCATAGACATTTGGGTTTGGCTTCCAGCCGGTGAGATGCGAACCAAGAACGTAGTACAGCCCCTTGTAATGCACAATCGCTCCGCCTTCAAGCGGAGCCTGGATGAAGCTGACCTGCTTTTCGACCGACAGATAATCGTTTGACAGTTTGGCGATAAAGAAGCCATGCGTCGGACGCGACTCGAAGATCAGGTAGGCAGCACCATCATCATCGATAAACTGACCGATATCGCGGCTCTCCTGATTGAGAGGACGGAAGCTCTTCACATACTTGTAGTCGCCATCTACGATGTCGCTCACCGCGACGGCGACGCGCGCAAGCTTGTAGCCAGAAGCATCCAGGTGGGCGTACATGACAAACTTCTTCGTTTGCTTGTTGTAGAAGACCTTCGGCCGCTCCAGAATCCAGTTGGTAAGGTTCTCAGGATTACTCAGCTTCAACACCTGGTTACGAAACTTCCAGTGCACCAGGTCCGTGGACGAGTAACAGGAGACATAACGCTTATCGGGATCGTTCGTCGGCGTGCGATCTTCTCCAAACCAGAAGTACGTATCCTTTACCTTCAGGATTCCGCCGCCATGCGCTTCGATGGAACGCCCGCGGTCGTCGAGCCACACCTCTCCCGGCCGAATTACCTTCTCCTGCGCACTGCACGACTGCTGCAGCATCACGCCTCCACAGACGCTATAAACCAACGTGAGCAGCCACCCGAACCTCTTCATCTTCCAAATCCTTTCCGCGAACCATGAATGGTATGAACTGCCCGACGCGATCAACGAAGCAGTCGAAGTCATTCTGCTGGCCACGGGACTTCTGCGTCAAAGGAGGCGCGTTCTCGATGAACGCGCCTCCTCTGTCTTTACCAACGAACAGTACCGGACAACTGGACCTGCCGTGGTTGATTGCCCTGTCCTGTCGGCCCCTTCAACAGGGCGCCGAAGTTAGCATCGTTCGAGGTCTGATAGTTGTTGTTCCAAACAGCGTGATTGAGCGCGTTGAAAGCATCGACCTTGAAGATAAGGGTGTAGCTTTCCCACATCTTGAAGCTCTTGCTGAGGTTGGCGTCAAACTCCGACGTGTTGCCAAGCCGGATGCCGAACGAAGTGATCTGCTGCACGGGCGCATAAAGCGCCTTGTAGACGAAGTTCGCCTGCTGGCATCCGTAGGAGATCGCCGAAGCGCGAAGAACAATCGCTCCGGTAGTAGCATTGCGATCGCCTACGCATGGTGCCGCACCGCGAATCACCTGGGGCCCCGAACCAGATACAGTACGAGCCATCTTGATCGGGCTCAAGCCGAAGGGAGTCTCCAGGCAGCCTGTCGATCCACCCAGACCCGCATGCTGTCCGCCACCGCACTGCGGCTGCCACGGCCTTCCAGACTCGAAGATATAGAGCCCGCCGACCTTCCAGCCGCCGAGAAGTGCATCAATCAAACGGTTTGCCTGGCTGAGGAAGGATTGTCCTCTTCCAACCGGTAGCTGGTAAACACCCGTGAACGTGACGCGATGATTCAGGTCGTTCTGATCCTGAATTCTCGCATTGATGCGATAGGTGTAGTCGAGCCAGCCGTTGTTATCCATGATTCTGGAATAGGCATAGCTCGCCGTTGAGGTAAGGCTATGGGCAAAGCGATGGGTTTCGGAGACCTGGAACGAGTTCAGCCACAGGCCATTATGGTTCTGGGCCCCGTTTTGGAAGACCGCCGTGTACTGCGGGAAGGCTTGCTTGAAAACACCACTCTGCACCGTAGACGCGGTGTAGAGATTCGTTCCCTGGAATCCGTTGACACCCTTGAAGGGATTCGCCGTATTCGCGGCTGTGCAGAGCGCTGGGTTGCCACCGATCTCGGCATTGCACTGCGCGTACCAGCTCGCCGGCACAACGTTAATGTCATCACCGGTCGGTCCCTTGGTAAAGGACTTCCCTTCGTAGCTGACATCAAGGATGTCCCCTCGGCTCAACTGCCGCTGAATGCCAAGGGAGTAGTTCCAGGTCTCGCCAAAGCGCGTATCCGGATTGTAGTAACTGATGCTCGAGCCAAGACCGGCTAGGTACCCCAGCGATGCTCCGGGGGCAGAGACATAGCCACCGGGGAACGGTGTATCGAGCGTTGACGTCGGCGTTGTGTAGAGAGTCGTTGGCGAAGCGACGAGCGGCGTGGTCGCGTTGAACCCAGTCTGCGAGCCAGTGTATGCAGCCCAGTTGAAGGTGCCTCCAATGCCGCCCTTGATCACGGTCTTTTGATTCAGGCTGTAGGAGAAGCCGAAGCGCGGCTCAAACAGATACCACGCCCGTGGGATCTGGGTCCGCGGAACTCCGTTCACGCCGGAGAAGGTAAGTCCGCCCGTGTACACGCTTCCCGCCGCCGCGCTGATGGGATTAACCACAGTCGAATTGAAGGTGTTGGTATAGCGGTTGTGCCGGTCGACAGCCTGAGTCGGGAAGTCATAGCGCAGGCCGAGATTGAGCGTCAGATTCTGTTTGACCTTGTAGTTGTCCTGGAAGAAGACGCCCCAATAGTGGAACGAGCGGAACTCCTGCGCCGGTTGGACCAGCCCACCGTTCGTGTTGCCAACGGAAGCCGCGAGATATCCATGGTCCAACATAAAAGACGCAATCGAAAGCCCGGAGGCGGCATCAGCAGTGTTCGCATTGCTTGCCTGCGTCCATTGCTGGTTCGAAGTAAGAGTCAGCCCACCGGAAGCCTGTTTGGCCGCGATCTGGTACTCGCGATTGTCAAGACCGATATGGATATCGTGCGGACCATGAACCAGCGTGATGGATGGCAGAATGCTGAGCTGATTATGTATGTTGATCGAGGTTCCAGTTGACCCCATCTGCGCAAATCCGCTGAGGTTGACTTGCGGGAAGAACCCGAGAAGGCTCTGCTGCGTTACACCAGCGGATACGTCGGGAAGGCCAAGAGAACTGGCATTGAAGGGAATTGAGGCCTTGTTCTCCGCCTCATCCATATTGACGCTTGCTTTGAAGTTGAAGACAGCATGCGCATTGAAGGTATGAACCCAGTCGGCAAAGAAGGTCTGGAACTTCTGCCCATTCGGGAACTGGCCATAGACCGCCGGACTATTGGCGGCAAAGCCGTTTGTGTTGGTCGTCTGAAACTGGTTCCACCAACCCCAGCGGGCAGATATACGATCTTTCGGGCTGAGATTGTGATCGAGCTTGATCATGAAGTTCCGGTAGATGCTCGGAACCGATCCGTTGAAGTAGTAGTTGTTCTGCCAGGGAGAAGAGCCTGCCGGCGCAGCAATATTGGGTGCCGGGAAGTACTTCAGGATATTAAGAGCTGCCGTATTCACGCGCGACACGGGAATGGAATAGCTGTTTGGAGCGCCCTCGCTGAGAAACGACTTACGCGCCGCGGCATTCGGAGATGCAGGATCGTAGAGCGTAATAGCCGCTCCATTTCCCTGCACCAAACCATTGAACTGGTAATAGCCATTGATCGGCGTGAGCCATGACGCTCCGCCGAAGACTCCGGGAACCGACGTCGTAATCGGATTTGGTGTCAGGTTGTGGAAGTTCTCAAACGCCATGGTGAAGAAGGTTCTGTCGACGCCGTTGTAGACGAGAGGAATCCGGACCGGACCGTCGAGCTCAAAACCGTACTGGTTACTCTTGTGGCTTCCCCGCGGTCTTCCGAAGTAGTTGTTCTGGTAGCTGTTCGCATCCAGCCCCGTGCTCTTGTAGTACTCGTACACGGTTCCGTGCAGGGTATTGGTTCCGCTCTTCAGATGCACGTCGAGATTGCCTGCGGTGGCGAACCCGACCGCGCCCGCGTCGTACGGCGTAGTATCGACCACCATCTCCTGAACGGTATCGACCAATGGAAGGTACGACATCGTCTGGAAGCCAGTGGACATGTTATTGACGCCGTCCATGTTGATCGACAGGGCCGAGCTATTCACCACCAGGCCACTGGTGATGTTGCCATAGGGAAGCTGATTGTTGAGACCGTTCTTGCTTCCGACGCCGGGAACCGCGATGGTGCTGACCATTACGTTCCTGGCATTGAAGGGCAGATCGGAGACTGACGTGCCTTCGACCACTGTCTTCCTATCCGCCGAGACCGTATCCAGCGCCAGGGTATGAGCCGTTGTGGTGATGGACTCCACGGTCGCCCCAATCTTCAGTTCAAGATCGACCGAGCGCAGTTGTCCAACATTGAGAGTGACTCCGGTCTCAACGGCGGTGGTGAACCCCGGCCTTGCGGCCGAGACGGTGTAACGGCCGGGAGAGAGATAGGGGGCCACCCAATCTCCTGTTTTGGAGGTTTGTGTTGTCGTCACCACCCCCGTCTCTTCATTCGTAATGGTTACGGTCGCTTCGGGAACAACCGCACCCGAGGGGTCGCTAACCCTCCCGAGAAGCCGCTGTAGGACCTGTGCCTGTAAGGAATCGATTGCGCCGACAAACAGAAGACAGAGCATACCGACTGCGAACGACCTGACTGCCAGATTCCAACCACACCGTTGATGACTTGCTATACGTGCTTTCACTGAAAGCCTCCTAATGCCCATCCGTCAGACAGAGGCATCTACTCGTCAAGCACCCTGTTCCTGAACGTCGCCGAGTCTCTTTTTCTGAAATCGGAGTGTCAACGTTTGGAACAGTTCAGCCGCCCAGAACGAGCGCATCGTGAATCTCGTCAATGACTTGCGTGCTTTTAGAAAGAACGTTACGAGCACGTTACGAGCGTGATATGCTTGGGTTCCTTACGAGAAGACAATGACTTCCTCTTTAGCGCAATCGTCAGCGCACGCGTCGCTCCCTTCCCGGGAGCAGGTGGACGCGGCCCTGGATGAGCTGGCGAGAATTTTGACCAGTGACAGCTTTTCGAGCAGTAAACGCTGCAGAGATTTTCTTGAGTTTGTCGTCAAGCGTGCCCTGGCCGGTGATGCCGATAGCCTGACCGAACGGTTCCTCGGTGTCGAGCTCTTTGGCCGTGCAGTCGACTATGAGACCGCTACCGATTCCATCGTCCGGGTAAGGGCAAACGATGTTCGCCGGAGACTGGCGCAGTACTACTCCAGTCAGCGGTCTGCGACGCCGGTTCGAATCGATCTGATGGCCGGGGGATACATTCCGGAGTTTCATTGGAAGCTTCAGGAGACACCGGCCCAGCTCAACGCAGCCCTGCCCAGCCCCATCGATCATCCTCCGATCACCATCCAGGAAGACCAGCCGCATATCGCAACATCAGAAGAGTCGGTCGGTCAAAACGCGAAGGTGCCGGGACGCGTCAGGCTCTTCTGGGGGGGCGGAGCCGTTGCCCTTATCGCGGTAGCTGTCTGGATGACGCTTGCGCTTCGACCCCATACCACCAACTTCGATCGTTTCTGGCAGCCTATCCTTGACGCTCCACCCCCACCTGTCGTCAGCCTGCCGACGACTGATACATTTCAGTTCCAACCCCACGCCATGCAGCAGTTCTCGCGGCTGAAACCGGGCGAGTCAGTAAGTCTTGGACTGGGGGATGTTCAGATCTTTCATAACTGGCACGTCTCGTTACCGGTCCTTCAGGCAACACTGTCGGTTACGCTGGCGTTGGAACGGAAGGGCAAGACTCCCCTGGTTCGCCAGGGTACCGATCTGAAGATGGACGAGCTTCGCGGCCACCCGATCATTGCGATCGGCTCATTCTCCAATCCATGGACCCAGCAGAACGTCGCCGGACTGCGCTTTACCTTCGACCGCGGCGACTCTGACAGCGGACCGCCGCGCATCCGGGACGCCTTCAACCCGCAACGGTCATGGTCATTGCTCCGTACCTATCCCGAGCCGCAGGCAAAAGACTATGCCATCGTGACCAGGACCTTCGATCCAGTAACCCATGAACCCTTTTTGTCCCTTGCCGGACTGCACAGTTTCGGCAATCAGATCGCGGGAGAATTCGTCTCGCAGGAGTCATCCTGGAATGAAGTGGCCGCGCGGGCGCCCGCCGGCTGGGAGAAGAAGAATCTGCAAGTGGTATTGGAGACCAATCTGGTGGGAACAACAACCAGTTCTCCCAAGATTGTGGATGTTTACGTCTGGTAGTGGCGACCTAGATCATTTTTCCTGTAGGTGTAGAGTAGGGCTTCCGCATCTATGGGCGTTTTCCGCAATGAAAACGCCGTTGCACAACCCTTCAGGGATACCCAGCAACAGGGAAAATGCTCTCTCGATCTCTTTCCCAAATCTCTTTCCGTATAGCAATGAAAAGCCCCTCATCACGAGGGGCTTTTTCTCAGCCATTAGGCTTCGTCGGGGGCTCACCACCGTCTGAACCATCGTCGGCGCTCATCGCGGTAACTTCAGTTACGTTCAACGCCGCCTCGGTCGACTCCTGCGTATAGTCCGTCTCTTTCGTTTCCTTCAACTCTTCCGGCATTCACTTTCTCCTTGGGATAGAGCCATAGGATGGCAATCCCCGAGCCGATTATGACAGCAAAGTTCGTCCATTGCTGCACCTGATACAAGAAACTTTTCTCAACTTCCTGCGGCACATCGCTGACAATCGAAGGCAGATACTTAATCAGCGCATATCCCCCATTCATGTAAGCCAGCAGCTTCTTCAATCGGGACGGACGTTGAATCTCCTCATTCAGTAGATATACGCAGAGCACGATTTCACTGGCCTGGGTAAAGTGCTGCTTCCACCAGAACAGCTCTTCGTAGGAAGTTTGTGAAACCCGGGGAGAGTAATAGGCCCAGATAAACCCTAGCGCCAACAGCGCGAACAGGGCCTGCATACCGGAGTAGAAACGCAGCTCCTTATATACCTTAGTAACAAGGCAGATGGCACACAGCGCGACAAGGCTGGCGGTCGTACAGAACCACAATGGATTCATATCTGAAGTGTCATGCCACTGCGCTGTAAATGGCAAGCGTATTTCGAAGAATTGGCGAAGACGTCATCATTGCAGTGAAGTTACTACTCATGCAATGCAGGCCGCCTGACCGAGACTCGCATCCTCCATGTGCGCACGGCTCATCGCAGCCATGCAGCAGGAACCGATCCAGCATTCATCTTGCTAACGTCATTCGGTCCTGCTGCGTCTACATCGCAGATATGCCGGCGCTAGAGCATTTTCCCTGTAGGTGTAGAGTAGGGCTTCCGTATCCATGGGCGTTTTCCGTAATGAAAACGCCGATGCACTCCTCTACCGAGATACCCAGCAACAGTGAAAATGCTCTATGTCGTCCGTGCGACATCGTTTCACCTTGCTTGTAAGCCTGCATCCCTGACGCTTCCTTCCACAAAAATCTGAGATTTTCCGGAAGTTTTCTTGCTTCCGCACAAATACCCGTGGGGGTGTTTCGTTGTGCCTTTGAACCGAACTTGTACTCTTCCCTTTCTCGCCATGACCTTGCTATGCCTGTTGCCCGTATCAGGATGGGCAGAACCTTCGGCGCGTTCTCTATACAGGCAAGGACAGGCTGCGGAGGCCCGGCAGCAGTATGAAGAGGCGTTCCTCGCATATCGCACAGCCCTGCAGAAGTCGCCCACCGATCTTCGCTACCGCACTGCCTGCGAGCGCGTACGGCTGCTATCGTCGGCCGCTCATTTGAAACGGGGCAATGAATACAGGCAGGCAGGGAAGACCAGCGATGCCCTGGCGGAGTACCTTCGCGCCTCTTCTGTCGATCCATCCAATGCGGCTGTCCAGCAGGCGATCGCCGGACTTGCAGGCATCATCCCTTCTCAAACTGAAAAGAGCGACCTGCCGCAATCCCCTGAGACCAACCGTAAGGTTGCGGCCATGGCAAAACCGGTTGAACTGAAAGCGCTCTCAGACGATGCCATCACTCTGCACATGATCGAAGACACCAAGGTGATCTATCAGGCTATCGGCAAGACCGCCGGAGTCAACGTGTTGTTCGATCCTGACCTCATCACCAAACGGGTCGCCGTCGACATCACGAAGATACCACTCGCGGATGCGTTGCAGGTCATCAGCACACTCACCGGAACATTCTGGAGGCCGATCACCCCGAACACTATTTTTGTTGCGGCCGATACCCGCGCGAAACGAACCAGCGTGGAGACCCAGGCGCTGCAGACCTTCTATCTCGCCAACACCGCGCAACAGAGCGACGCCAATGAACTCATCACGGCCCTGCGGAATGTGATGGACCAGAACGTACGAACATTCCTTGTTCCCAGTCAGAACGCCATCGTCATGCGGGGTACGCCCGACCAGCTTCTCCTGGCCCAGAAGGTGATCGACGATCTTGACCGCGCACACGCCGAGGTTGTCATCGACGTCGCCGTCATGACCGTAAGCAAAGACAAGGTACGCAACCTCGGCCTGCAGCTTCCGCAAAGCATTTCAGCGGCACTGCAAAGCACCAGCAGCGACTCCGATGCCAAATTCAACCTGAACGACCTGGCACATCTGAATGCAAAGAACATCCAGCTTACGGTCGGTTCTGCCGCAGCCCAGGTTTTGATGACGGATAGCGAGACCCGTATTCTGCAGAACCCGAGGTTGCGGGCGACTGACGGCCAGAAATCCACGCTTAAGATCGGCTCCAGAATCCCCGTCGCGACCGGTTCTTACAGCACTCCTACGGCTGCCAGCTCCGCGGCCGTGCAGACCCAGTTCACCTACATCGATGTGGGCGTCACGATGGAGATGCAGCCGGTAATTCACTACAACGGCGATGTAACGCTCAAAGTAAAAGTGGAGATCAGCGCGAAGACCGGCGAGACCACTATCAGCGGCGTCACCGAGCCAATCATCAGCCAACAAGCGGTCGATGAGGTCATCCGGCTGAAAGAGGGAGAGAGCAACCTGATCGGAGGTCTTCTTGAAGATCAGAACAATAAGGATGTCAGCGGAACACCCGGCCTGGGAGAGGTACCTCTTATCAAATATCTCTTCAGCACCCAGAAACAGACGCTGGAACATGACGAGATCGTCTTTCTCATCACACCGCACCTCGTCCGTACCATGCAGGTCGATCCGGCAAGTCTCAAGCAGGTGGATATCGGGACAGGCGAGTCGATCCAGCTGCGGAAATCGCACCCGGAAGAATGATGCGGCTTTGCACACATGATCAGACGGACAGAAATCCTCTCGGCGGTCACCGCAAGCTGCCTCCTGGCCTGCGGCGCACAAACATCCGCACCATCGTATGAGCTGAAATCAGCGATCGAGCTTAAACCTTCGGAGAAACATTGCTCATTTCACACGCGAACCGATACGCAGACGCTCATTCGCCAAGTCCTCGGCGCATATGATCTGGAGGCGTCGATCGACATCACCGTCCCACAGCGGCAAGTCTCGCTGCAGATCGACGATGCCTCACTGCAACAGGCACTCGAAGCCCTGGAACTTGTTACCGGAACCTTTGCCGTTCCCTGGGAGGCAACGCAAGCTCACTTCTATGAAGACACGGTAGAAAACCGCAAGCGATATGAGTATCTGCAGATGGGAACAATTCGCCTGCTCGGCATGTCTGCTGCGGAGATGAATGACATCGCGGGTCTAATGCGGTCCATCCTGGAGACCGGCTCCTATGCGCTCGAAACAAATGCCAACGGTATTACGATTCGCGCCCCACAACGGGAGCTGCTTCCCCTGGATGCTCTTCTTCATGAGCTGCTGAACGGACGCAGCATAATTCTGCTGGATGTTGAACTCTATGAGCTCGACAAGAGCAAAACCCGCAACATCGGCCTCACCCTGCCGGGATCGACCAATCTCTTCCATGTGGCTACGGAGATTAGCCAGATCCTCTCGGCGAACGCCGATGCCGTTAAACAGATCGTTGCCAGCGGCCTCGCCGATGCAAACGACTACGAAAAGATCGTTGCGATTCTCATCGCCTCGGGCGCAGTAAAAGACAGTGTCTTCAATAGCCCTTTCGTTGTCTTTGGAGGCGGGTTGACGGAGTTGGGCCTCAATATCGGCGACGTCGCCGCAGATCTAGCTCTCAACTCGTCGGAGGCCCGCTCTCTTAAACAGATGCAGCTTCGCCTTCTGGATCAGGAGCAAGGAACCATCCGCATTGGATCGCGATATCCCATCCTCATCTCAAAAACCTCCAACATCGGCTCCTCCTCTTCGGGCTCGACCGTTCCACAGTTCCAATACCAGGACCTGGGCATCACCCTTAAGATCACCCCTCGCATCAACCAATCGGAACACATCGCACTGAATCTGGATCTCACCGTCGCGGCTCTCACCGGAACGGGCATCGGAGATCTGCCGATCCTCTCGAACCGGCAGTACACCGGTGAGGCTGTTCTGCGTTCCGGTCAAAGTGCCTTATTGGTTAGCCTGCGTGAGAAACATGGCTCAGCCGCTTTGACTGGTTTGCCGCTCAATGCCGAACCCCATCGGAATGCCGAGCATGACGTCATGGAGATCATCCTGATGGTGACACCGCATATCGTGCGCTTGGCGCACGATAAATCTGCGGGTACGGTCCTTCTTCTCCCAACCCACTGATTCATCAGCCCGTTCGGCTTCCCCTGAAAAATATCCCCTTTCTGTGGAAGCTTGCGCGCCGCCCGTCCAATACATTACGAGGGACAGAAGCAAGTGCGCTGGTTTGAAGCTCCAGCTAAAGCGACATCGTCAGCCCGCGAAGGCGGCCCTGACAAAGACCTTGTCCTCCGCCTGAAGCGGAGAGACAAGGACTCGTTTCTTGAGCTGTACGACCGTTACGGCAGAACTGTATATCGCTATCTGATGCATATGACTGGTTCCATCTCGGCGGCGGAAGAGCTTACGCAGGAGGTCTTCATCGTGATTCTGGATGCGATGGCCACTCCCGAACCGATGCGCTCCTTCGATTCCGCCAAGGGCACCCTGGAAGGCTATCTGCTCGGCATCGCACGTAATCTTGCCAAGCAGGAGCATCGCAGAAACCTGCGGCTGCTTTCGCTGGACGAGATGCAGGGAAAGATGGACTGGAGCGGCCTGTTCAACAACATCCAGCAGACCTCAGGGTCCTGGGAGTATCTTGCTGCGCTGACAACACAGACCGAGATCAAGCTGCTCCATCGCTTCATTCTCGAGCTGCCGGAACACTACCGTACCGTTGTCGTTCTCTGTGCGCTGCAGGAGAAGAGCTATCGCGATGTTGCAGCAATGTTGCAGTGCTCCGAAGGCACCGTAGCCTCCCGGTTGAACCGTGCTAAGGTTCTGCTCACGGCGAAGCTAACCGCCGGTGATCGAAGCCGGAAGAACCATCGCAAACTCAGGGAAGGAGGTTCCCATGCCAAAGCATCCGTTGCGAATGGCTGACAAAAGCCTCTCTCATACCAACGAGTTGCTGCGCCTGTTGCGAGAGGCCTCACCGCAAGAACCCTCTTCCCATATCCGCGAACAACTGGAGGCGATGGGCTCCCTGCAGTTCAACAGCACACCATTCCCCCGTTGGCGGCAGGCTCTCCAGCATCACTGGCTGTGGGCGCTTCCGGTCGCCGGCCTTGCGGTTTTGGTAGTCATCATGTTCATGCCAACCCGTCCTCAAGTTGCCGCATTGGATCTACAGGCAACTCCACCGGGAGTGCCGCCGTCGCTTAGCTCTAACTCGTATCCTTCCAACCCGCAGGTCCCTGAAACCCCAGCTCCGGTAGCCAGCACAAAGAAGACCACGCACGTGCCGAGTGCGGCACCCAAAGCAAAGCCTATGGACAGGCTTACGGTGCCTCTTCCCTACTCCAATCCGGACATCTCGACCGGCACATCCACCGTCGTCCGCGTCGCCATGCCGCAAGTACAACTGGCTGCATTAGGCCTCCCCCTGCCTGCGGTAGCCGCAGACTCCAGGATCATCGCAGACGTCACCCTCGGCGATGATGGACTGCCGAGATCAATCAGCTTGCCCCTCCCACTTCAGGTTGTAAAGGAGAACTGACATGAAGCACGCCTCAACCCTCCGTTATGCTGTTGCGCTCCCCTTTGCCGTGTCTCTCTGCGCCTTCGCACAGACACAGGTCACTCGCTCAGTCCATTGCGAGCCTGCAGATGACTCCAGCGGACCATGCACGGTAGCAGCCGCAGGCATGCCCGCCGAAGTCGGGATTCTCTCTGTCGGTGGACCGATGCAGGTTCAGGGGCATGCGGAGGTGGTCACCGGCCGCCCCTATACGGCCCAGGCAGTCACCGAGCTCAAGCAGACCCTTGGCAATGGCGCTCACATAACGCAGAAGAGCGAGGCATCCGTCGGCCGCGACAGCAAGGGACGCACCTTCCGCGTCCAGACGATGAACTCCATCGGCCCGTGGACCTCCACCGGCGAGCCAGCTTTGACAGGTGGACAAAATGAAACGGCGCCGACACTGACGACAATCTTTGATCCGGTCAGCAAAACCCACATCGATTACGCCGACAATCCAAAACTAGCCCATGTCATTCCTCTAGGAGGCTTCGGCGGCCCGGTATTTACGGCATCTGTGTCGAGCAGCGGCCCCAATGTAACCTATGTCGCCGGAGAACCCGCCAGCGGCGCCGTGGGCTTCGCAACGCAAACGCGAGTGCTGACCGCGCCAGGCACTCCGGCGAAGGAACCCGAGGCAGAGCAACTGGGAGAGCGACAGATCGAAGGCTTCAAAGCTGTAGGAAAACGAACACGGGTCGTCATCCCGGCTAACTCCATTGGCAACGATTCCCCCATCGAGATCACCCATGAGAGCTGGTACTCACCGGATCTCAAGCTGATTCTCGAAAGCACGCAGAACGACCCACGGTTCGGCGAAACGAAGTACACGCTGATAAAGATCTCATCCAAAGAGCCCAGCGAAAAACTCTTCCAGGTTCCAGCCGGCTACACCGTCGAAGATATTCCCGGGCCGCCGCCCCTGCGATAGAGCATTTTCCCTGTAGGTGTGGTGTAGGGCTTCCACATCCATGGGCGTTTTCCGCACTGAAAACGCCGCTGCACTCCTCTTCCGGCAGCCCAGCAACAGGGAAAATGCCATAGAGGCATTT
>JABFXN010000321.1 GCA_013361705.1 Acidobacteriaceae bacterium | reverse complement strand
ACCCCGCCGAAGCAGGGAAGCGTGCATGTCACCATCTCAGACTCGACCGACAAGGCCATCTTCGACCGCCAGATGACGTTGTCGCCTACCGGCACACTCGCAGGCGAGATCGACCTTCCACGCGATGCTGCGCTCGGCTACTACACCGTCCGAGTTGGCGACCCGCCCGGCGGGCTCTTCGCCAGCTTTCACGTGGAGGAGTACCGCAAGCCCGAATATCGGGTGACTGTAACCTCAGCTCAGCGCCGCGTTCTTGAAGGCGCAACCATGCCGGTTACCATCGACTCGCGCTACTTCTTCGGCGAGCCCGTTGCCAATGCAAAGGTGAAATACCGCATTTATCACGAGCGGCACTACTGGTGGGGCGGGGAAGAGGAGAGCGACGAATCTCTCAGCGAGTACAGCGGCGAGGATTCCAGCGGCTACGCCGGCGATGAGGAGAGCGAAAAGACAGCCAAGCTCGACGCTAATGGCCTGCTGACCATCCAGGTCCCCACCGTCGTCGATGAAAAGAACTTCGGCGACTACGACTACACGGTCGAGGCCGGCGTCACCGACGCAGCCAATCGAGAGATCACCGGGCGCGGCCGTTTCCTGGCGACTTATGGCACCTTCCGCATCAATATTGAGCCCATCAGTTACGCGGTCCACAACGGCGAAGCTGCCCGCTTCCGCGTAACCGCCGTGGACTACGACAATCATCCAGTCGCAGCGAAGGTGCACGTTCAGCTCAAGTATCGGAAGTATGGCCGCGACCCGCAGGTCATCGATGGCCCGGCGGTCGATATCACAACCGATGCCGGTGGTCAGGGTACGGGCCAGGTGACGGTGAACGAACCGAACTTTATGTCGACGCAACTGATTGCGACCGCAACCCCGGTACAACCCGGCACACGCGGGCCGGTGGATACCACCTCGATCTGGGTGCTTGGCGCAGGACAGGCCGGATGGGGCGAGAGCTCCTCGACGACGCAGCTCATCGCCGATAAGAAGAGCTATGCTCCAGGCGATACGGCTCATCTCAGCCTGGTCTCCGACCAGCCAGGCTTCTACGCTCTGGTACTCGTCGAAGGCGATACGCTGTTGCGCCGCCAGTTGCTGCATGCTGACGGAACGACGCTCTCCTTCGATCTGCCGATCACCACGGAGTCGCAACCGAATGTGAACGTCAGCGCTCTGTTTATCAAGAACAGTACGCTGTACCAGGCAAGCAAGATGCTGAAGGTGCCTCCCGCCCAGCAGCAGTTGCAGGTGGAAGTTACGCCCTCGAAAGAAGTCTTCCAGCCACAACAGCAGGCGACCTATCAGATCACCACGCGTGACTTCGCCGGTAAGCCCGTCAGCGCCGACGTGAGCCTTGGCGTCGTCGACGAGGCAATCTATTCGCTCTATCCCGATAGCAGCGGCGATATGGTGAGGGCTCTCTATCCGCAACGGTATGCACAGGCGCAGACCGACTCTTCGCTCGACTTCTACTTTAGCGGTTCGGCCGGTAACAAATCACCCATGCTGGCCATGCGGTCGAACCGATACCGTCCGCAACTGGCCCAGGTCAAACCTGGCAACGAGCAGAAGCCCCGCGTCCGCAAGGCATTTCCGGATACCGCCTTCTGGCAGCCCAGCATTCATACTGACGCCGACGGCCATGCTACGGTGAATCTCAACTTCCCGGACTCGCTGACGACCTGGCGTGCGACCGCGCGAGCCATCACCATGGACTCGAAGGTGGGTTCCACCATCAGCCGTGTCCTGGTGCGCAAGAACGTCCTGGTGCGGATGGGCAATCCTCGTTTCCTGCTCAAGGGGGATGAACTCACCCTGCCGGTCATCGTTCACAACTATCTCGACACAGCAAAGGAAGCGACCATCTCTCTGGCCGTGGATGGCGTCGATACCGTGATCGGCAATCAGCAGAAGATCACCATCCCCAGTAAGGGTGAGGCTACGGCGCTGTGGCGTCTGCGCGCCTCGCATGTGGGAACGGCGAAGCTTACCGCAACGGCCGTCACCGATGCTGAGTCGGACGCTCTGGAGATCACCTTCCCGGTCGAACCGGCAGGTGTCGCCCGCAGCATCGCGCCGAGCGGCGTTCTGACAGGAGGTACAGCAAATGTACCCATCAACTTCCCAGCTAATACCGATGCAGCCGCACACTCCATTCGCATCGACGTCAGCCCAACGATCGCCGGCTCGCTCTTCTCGGCGCTCGATTACCTGACCAGCTATCCCTATGGCTGCACGGAACAGACGATGTCCAGCTATCTCCCCAACGTCATCGTGTCGGAGACGCTGGCGAGGCTGAAGGTGCCTTCGGGTATTGATCCCGCCGACCTGCGAGCCAAGATGAATGCAGGCCTGGAGCGCCTGCAGGACTACCAGCACGACGATGGCGGTTGGGGCTGGTGGAAAGAAGACGAGAGCCGCGTCCATATGACCGCCTATGTGGTCGCCGGTCTGGGCGCGGGAGCTGAGTTTACCCCGCTGACACCCGAGCAGCAGTCAATGATGGAGCGCGGGCGTCAGTATCTGAAGCAGCAGCTCCAGCAGCATCCGCGGATGCGTCCGGAGCTTCGCGCTGCCGTTGTCTATGCGTTGGCCATGGCGGGCGACAAACAGCTCGGCGAGGCGTTTGACGCGCAGTACAGCCGCCGCAAGGATCTCGATGCCCAGCCATTGGCGATGACAGGCCTGGCGATGTTGCAGGCCGGCGACAAGCGTGCAAGCGAGATCGCTGCACTGCTCAAGTCGAAGGCTCAGCACCAGGGCGAGTTGGTCTTCTGGAAGAGCAGCTATGTCCCCACGCTCGATACCGAATATCCGAACGATACGGAAGCAACGGCCTATGTGCTGCGGTTGCTGGCCAAAGTCGACGCCAACGATGCCATGCTGCCCAATGCAGCGCAGTGGCTGATGCTGGCGCGGAACAGCGGCGGATGGTGGGATTCCACTGAGCAGACCGCTACGGCTCTCTTCGGCCTGGTGGATTATCTCGCTGCGTCTCACGAGCTGAGTGCCGACTCTTCCGTGGAGGTCCTGCTGAACGGCAAGTCGATCGCACAGCGCACCTTCAAATCCGGCGAGTCGCTTACCGGCAATACTCTTTCACTTACCATCGATGCAGCGCAGTTGGCGCCCAACGCCAACAACCTGCAGATCATTCGCAAAGGTGATGGACGTCTCTACTGGTCAGTGGGTGGACGCTACAACTCGACCGAGAAGAAGGACTACCAGGCCGGCAGCATGACCCTGAACCTGACACGCGACTACTTCAAACTGCAACCCGTACAGAAGGACGGCAAGGTGGTCTATACGTTGTCGCCGCTCTCGGGTACAGCGCAGGTGGGCGATGTGCTCGCAGTGCACGAGGCCATCGGCGGAGCTCCCATGCGCTACCTCATGCTGGAAGATCCCATCCCCGCGGGGACAGAGTTCATCCGCAATGAGGATAGCTATCCGATCGAGCAGCGCCCGGGCGGATGGTACTCCTGGTACACCCGCAGCGAGTTCCACGATGACCGGGCGGCCTTCTTCTCGACGGAATTCAATGGGCGGCAGGAGATCTTCTATCTCATCCGTGTCGTCAATCCGGGAGTCTTCCAGATCAGCCCGGCACACGTTGAGGCGATGTATCAGCCCAATGTCTCGGCGACCAGCGACGCCCTGCGGCTTGAGGTGCCGCAGCCATCCACCGGAGGTCCGCAATGAGCCTGTTGCGCGGCGCACTGCGTCGCTTCACCCTGAAGCTGCTTCTGCTCCAGATCGCATTGGGCGTCACGGTCTGTCTGCTGGCGACGTTGTGGCTGCGCCTGCCGGACGCCAGTGTGCTGCAAGTGGTGGCCTCATTTGTCCTGGGTGTGTTGGTCCTGGCCATTGCTACAGGAGGACAGTCGTGGATTGCACTCTGGCTGGCGCGCGAAGAGCGTACGCGCAGACGCCTGTTGATCGGCGCAGCCTCGGTCATCGTGGCCGTGTTGCTGTGGTGCCTGCTCTCGCAGTGGATCACAGCGCTGCACGCGGGCGACTCCCAGCGAGCCAGCTATCTGAACTCACGCTTCCCGCACGGTCTGCGGAGCTTCTTTACCTATAAACACATCTACCAGTGGCTCGGCTGGTTGTGGTCTCTCTTACTTTGGATCGCCGCCGGTATTTTGGCCGCCGCCAGTTATGCGGTAATCATCGGCCGGCCGCGCGCCGTACTCCGCACTCTCGTCAGTATCACCTGGTGGATCGCCCTGGTGCTGCTCTGCATATTGGCGACAACCGTAACCGGCATCATGATGGACTGGACTCCCGGTCACGGCCTCGGTGTAGAGCTCTTCAGCCTGATAGTGCGCCTCGGTTTTGTTGTAGTTCTTGATGGCGCAGTCATCTCGCTGTTACTGGGGATTCTGGCGCAGACTCAGGCGATACCGGATGGCACGCCGGAAGCCAGCCAGCCGCGCACGGAAGTGATTCCATAGCGGCCGACCAGACCGCGCACCTTCGCTGCAGCCGCCGCGTGAGCCTGCTGGCTCTCGTGCTGTGTCGAGGGATGACGCAGCGCTGTTTCCAGAGATGCCGCCTGCATCGTCTCGCTGCTCTGCGCATCGCCGGCCAGGTACTCCACCAGGCCCTCGCGCAGCCAGAGCGGCGCTTTATCGCCGGCCTCCGACTCGACACAGAGATGCAGGAACTCGTGCAGCAATACGCTATCTACCTGGTTGCGAAGAATGCTCCATGGCTGCAGCACCACGGTGTTTCCACGCGTCGCGGCCAGCAGCCAACCGGGAGATGCGGTCATCTGCCGAAAGATCTCCACTGATGGTGCGGCGACGATCTCAGGCGTCAGCGTCTTCTGCATGGGGAAGCGTTTGGCTGCCTCGGCCCAGGCATGCTGGATCGCTGCTTGATACGCAGCATCGTTTCCTACGGATCGTATCCACAGCGGACCATTGGAGCTTTGTTGCCAGCCGGCATCATTCGGTGTGAAGCCTACGGAGACTCCCGTGAAGTAGTACTCAACGATCTCGCGGGCGGATTTGCCCTGTACCGCCATCTCGCTCGCGCCGGCCTGGCATAGGCCGACACCATGTCCGTGGCCGAGTCCATCAAAGACCACGACGTCATTTCGTACGGCAACGTCGTACAGATCGCTGCGGACTCGGTTCCATCCGAGCGCCCGTCCGATAGCCAGCCGCAGTGAACTTGCGGCGACAGGGAAGCGTGTGCCGTCCTGGTCGACGAGATCGAGTTTGAGCACACGATGAGAAGGGCTGCGTTGGGTTACGCGCAGATCTGCGAGCTGGACCGGGACCTTCCAGCCTTCTGCGTGTGCGATCTCCATGAGCTGAGCCGTGGGAACTTCCGTATGCCAGGCGGCTTTGTCCCGGCGTATGCAGAAGGTGTCAGGATGTGCCGCAAGATATTTCGCAGTGCGCAGCGTTGGCCATACGGCGCCCGCGGCCTCGGTCTCTCCGCCGCAGTGCTGGCTGAAGAAGACCTCGGCTCTGCGTCCATGGAACCACATGGTCTCGCCTGTGCTGGAACGTACGGCTGTCTCGATGCTTGCGGAAATGTGGCCCAGACGCATGGCCTGGCACTGCGTACTATCGCAAAGCGCCGCCGGCAGATGTCCGGCTCTCGGCTTCCAGTGCCTGCCGTTCAGAGCGTAGGTGCGGGCAACGATCGCAAGGGCTTCCAGCGCTTGTGGTTTCTCGCTGGGAGAGCCTTCGGCAGCAACGACGGCAGCAACGTAGCGTTCGCTCGGAAGCGAGAGGACGATATCTATCCCGTTGGCAGTGGCGCGCAGATGCCACTGACCGCTTGCATTGCGGGTCTCTTTGGAAGCATTGTCGGTGACCCGGACAGGACCTCCGGCGAAGATCTCACCTTTTGCGAAGTGTATCGGTGTAGTGAGGGGACGACGGGCGCAGGCGGCGCAGGTTGCAGTCCATGCGCCCTCACCGGTAGCTGTGAGTGTGGCGGCATGGACTGCGTGCGTGGAGAACATGGCGATGTTGACATCGCGGCCTCCGCCATCGCTCTGCGCCATGGCCAGGGCCGGAAGAAGCGTCAGCAACCAGACTGCTTTCAACGTGCCATCTCCTCAAAGAATCGGTGTGCCAGTCTCGCTGCCGTTCCGCCATCGCCCTTCGGGATGTAGATGACGACGATCCAGCGTCCGGGAACCACGCCGGCGAACCATCCGTGTGTCCAGCTTTCGCCGGGGTTGCGTGCGGTACCTGTTTTACCCAGGATAGTTAATCCCCTGGTCGCTGCCGGATTCGCCATGCCTCGTTCTGCGGATGCTTGCAGCCCGCGCTCGACAACGCCGCCCCGAGGCAATCTCTGGAGCAGGGAACGGTAAGCCCGAGCTAGTTCCAGTGGCGACGTCGAGCTACCCCAAAGTCCCAGCACGGCAAGCTGCCGCTGATCGACACCCGCGCCGCGAAGGTTCTCATGTGGCAGCGCCGTCGCGGCAACAGCCTGTTCGACATCGGCCGCCGGCATACGCTGCGCCAGTGCCGCAAACCAGGTGTTGCAGGACTCAGCCAGTGCATTCTCTGCATCGAAGACCGGTTCATCCGTCGGATGCGTGCAAGGCACGCTGCGTCCCCCGATATGCAGATCGCGGCGGCAGTACACCTGGGTTTGCGGCTGCACGAGCCCGTGTTGCAGGGCATAGTCCAGCACAAAGGGCTTCATGGTGGAACCTGGAGTGCCGCGCCTGGGCATCCCCTCCTGCGCGAGTATCTTTCCAGAGACAGAGTCCAGCACAACAGCAGAGGCTTGCGTGCGCGCCAGGGCATTGTGCAGCGCCACAGGCGCCGTCTCAGCGTGCAGCACGGCCGCAGTAAGCAGGAAGATGGCGAGTGCCGATGATCGAACCCGCATCATCCGTATCGCGGCAGAAAGAGCGAGAAGACCGTGCCGCTGTGGCCTGGACGATCACTGGAATAGAACCGAAGCACGCCTTCATGTTTACCGACGATGCCGAAGGAGATCCAGAGGCCCAGTCCGGTGCCGTTGATCTCTTTGGTGGTATAGAAGGCTGTGAAGATACTCCTGCGCGTCGTCTCTGACATGCCGCTGCCGCTATCGGCCACCGTGATTCGTAGACCTCTGCGGCCCGTCTTCCAGTCGGTCGCTTCACGGCTGCGGATCAGAACCCGGCCGCCGACATTCTTCATTGCATCGATGGCATTGCCGATCAGATTATTCAGTACCTGCCGGATATCGTTCTCAAAGCACTGGACCGGCTCCGCGCTTTGATGTTCTTCCACCAGGCGAAGGTTGGAGTTCGTCAGCCTGCCTTGATAGAGAGCCACAACAGGCTTCAGCAGATCGACCGCTGTAACCCAGGTTGGTTTTGTAGCCTGGCGATGAAACCGCAGCGTCTGCGAGGCAATCTGTGAAACCCGCATTAGTTCCTTTTCCGCCAGAATCAGGGCATCGGCTGCCTCTTGCGGTAGTCCCTCGGTATGCTGCGCAAGATAGAGCAGGTTGGTGATGGCTTCCAGCGGGTTGTTGATCTCGTGCGAGATGGAGCTCGCGAGTCTGCCCACAGCAGCCAGCTTCTCGCTCTGGATCAAGGCCTGTTCCGCCCGTTTCTGCGCTGTGGTCTCCATGATCACAGCACCCACCGCGCGTATTGTGCCGTCTTCTCCTCGTACCGGCATATAACTAACCGTCCAGTAGCGATGCTGTCCGGGACGCGTGGAGAGCTCGCCTTCCAGCATGACATTGCGGATGGTCTCGCCCGCGGCTACTCTGCGCATAATGGGCTCGCACGCTGGCCACAGATCCGGTGCAATTTCGCGGAAGGGACGTCCGATGATCTGGTCCTGTGGCAGACCGATTACGCCCATCTGTACATCGTTTACTCTCAGATAGCGAAACTCATCCGCTGAATAGAGAGACAGTCCGATGGGCGCCGTCTGGTAGATGGCTTCCAGTTCGGTCCATTGCCGGTATGCCTCGCGCCGGCTTGCCTCCAGCGCGGCCTCGGCCTGCTTGCGTTCCGTGATGTCAGCGATGACTCCAAAGCGATAGCGGCGCCCGCTTTCACGGTGGGAATAGCGAGCGCGCAGCCAGACCCATCGCACATTGCCTTCTGTACGCTCGACTCCAGCGGGAAAGATGCGCGATTCATATTCGATGCTGCTGTTGTGCAGCTCTGAGGTTTGTACAACGTCCAGAATTCCATCCCGGTCTTCCGGGTGCAGATGTTCGACCCAGCGATCGAAGGTCCAGTCTTCTGGAGTCTGCTCGTAGCCAAAGATTCGTGCGAACCGATGTGAGATCTTGATGTGCGGCGCGCCAAGTTCGTAAGCATAGTATCCGAAGTTCGCCGCTTCCATAGCCAAACGCAGGTTCTCTTCGCTCTCTCGCAGTTCCTGCAACGTGGCCAGATGGACAGTCGACTCCCAGCAACGTACCGCGACCTGTTCGATGAGGTCGATCTCTTGGGGCGTCCAGTGCCGTGCCTGTTGGCTATGAACAGCCAGCGCAGCAGCCAGAGGTTGATTTTTCGGTACAGGAACACACACCAGCGCCTGCACATCCGCCTGTCGATAGGACTCTCGCGACGCGGCTATGCGTGGATCGGTCTCGGTGTTTTCAATCACGAAGGTCAGGCCCGCGCGTAACGAGATCATGGCTGCGTCAGAGAACTCACGCGGCCGGATTGCGGGAGCAGGAAATGTGAAGTGCTCCTGTTCCTCTCCGAACGAAGATGACTCATGTTCCCGCTGGCTCAGCTCTGCATAGATACAGCGCGACGCTCGAAGATCGTCGCGCAGCAGGTCACAGGCGATCCTCGTCACCTCTCCAGCATCCGTGAGCGATGCCACCGCCGCATCTAGCCGATCAAGGAAACGGGCGCGGCGGTGAGGAGTCGGAATGGAGGGGGCCTGCTGGGTCATGGATGTATTCGTTGAACGATGATACTCACCCTTCCGTAAGGCAAATCAGAAACACGCGGGGAATTCTCAGGTTAGAGCAATTTTCCTGTAGGTGTAATGCAGGGCTTTTACATCTATGGGCGTTTTCCTCAATGAAAACGCCGCTGCACGCTCCTCTCGGGATACCCAGCAACAGGAAAAATGCTTCAACTCCCCCTCAAAAGTATTCAGCGGCCATGCGTTGCCACGATGGCCAGTCATGGCCCGTGTTGTCACCCCACACATCGAGCCTTACCGGGATTCCTTTCTGCCGCATGATGGCTGCGAGCTTTTCATTCTGGTCCCAGCACTGGTCATGGACCCCGGTTGCCAGAACATAGACGTTCTTCCGGTAGCGATCCAGGTACCACGGATCATGCAGGTTTGGAAGAAAATGACTGGGGAAGAGCAGATAGACATCCTGATCGTAATAGCAATACACGAAGCCTGTGAGATCGAAGGCGCCGCACATCGACAACATGGCGGTGAAGACATCAGGGTGCCGCAAAGCCATGCTGACCGCATGAAATCCGCCGAAGCTGCAACCGGCCAGCGCCAGTTGCGGGGCATGATTTTTTTGGCGCACAAGAGCCTGCACCTCCTTCAGAATGTATTGCTCATACTGCAGATGCCGTGCAACGCGCCAATGTGCAGGCGCGCCGCGGTTATACCAGCTTTCAGAATCGACTGAGTCTACACAGAAGAGCTGCAACTGTCCGTGGTGGATCTTCCGGTGGACAGCTTCCACCATGCCGCGATCTTCAAACTCGTAAAAGCGGCCCTGGGAGGTCGGGAAGATAATCGCCGGTATGCCTCCATGACCGAAGATCAACAACTCCATCTCGCGTCCTAACGCAGGCGAGAACCATTTGTGATATTCCCGATTCATAAGGGCCCTCTCCGCTCTGCTAGGCTGAAGCCATCCTAACCCTATTGGGGAGTTTTACTATCGTCGCGCCGTATCCGCCAGAGGACCGATTCAAAGAAGAGACAGCAGCGCTTGATCGTACCCCGCGCCTTCACCGCTACGCCGGCTTTCGCTCCCGTCATCTGCCCGGCGACCGGGAGATCTTCGTGTATCTTCCACCGCAGTACTTTGAGCAGCCGGAGAGGCGGTTCGCCACCTTGTACCTCCATGACGGCCAGAACCTCATCGATCCGCGGACCTCGCATATTCCCGGACAGACCTGGCGGGCACACGCTACCGTCGACCGGTTGGCCGCTGCCGGACAGATAGAGTCGCTCATCCTGGTTGGGATCTTTCATGCCGGAGTTCGCCGCATCACCGAGTACACCCCCTCATCCGACCCTGAATTAGGTGGCGGAGAAGGGGAAAATTACGCGCGTTTTCTCGTGGAAGAGTTGAAGCCTTTCGTCGACAGCCGGTACCGGACCCTTCCTGAAACGGAACGCACAGGGCTTGGGGGATCCTCACTTGGAGGGCTGATCTCACTCTGGACCGGGTTCCATTTCCCCGGGGTTTTTGGCCGCCTGGCGGTCTTGTCTCCTTCGTTATGGTGGACTCGCCGCAGCATCTTCGACGACGTGGAGAGGCTCAGCCCGGAGCCTAAGCCACGCATCTGGTTGGACATAGGTCTGCTCGAGGGCGGGCGCCACGTTCGCAATGCGGCAGCCATGGCGGCCCTGCTTCGCCGCAAGGGCTGGGATGAGGCGCACCTGCGGTACCTGGAGGAACCTGCCGGTACCCATTCGGAGGAGGCCTGGGCCGCCCGTCTGGGCGATGTGCTGCGCTTTCTCTTTCCCGCCTGATGCCATTGCGTCGCGGAGGCGAGTTGCGAGATACTTAGATGTTGGGAAATGACGGGCCATGGCCCTGTAGCTCCCGCGTGGGCCCGCGACCGGCACAGCCGGCCTGCCCAAATCAAGAAGAGAGATTGAGGAATTCCTGTGCTGATGATTCGTCTCGCGCGTTTTGGTGCGCGCAAGCAGCCCTACTAACGTGTTGTTGTGATCGAGAATGACCGCGCCCGCAATGGACGTTCCGTGGAAGTAGTGGGCACGTACAACCCCCGTACTAATCCTGCCTCGGTCAACCTGAACCGCGAGCGCATCGACTACTGGACCAGCAAAGGCGCCCAGATGTCTGAGATCGTCGCGAAGCTTTTTGCGAAGACCCCCGTTGCGGCTTAGGTTACTTTTGCCGGTGGCCTAAAGTAACGAGGTCTCCGGTGCCTAAAAGCAAAACATTCGCACCATTTCGCTTGTTCGTTTGGCGGCCTGCTCACGTAAACTTCTCGCAACAGTTCCCTTCCAGAAGGAAGTGATCTGGCAACAGCGGGCTGGCCGTGTATTAACCCACTCGGCTGGTTCGTATCGCTGCCGGGACTCTGCAAGTAGCAGTGTGCTCGAAAGATCCCAAAAGAGGGACAAGAGCCGCTGTGAAGAGTTCAGGAGGCGTTTTACTCCCAAGAGGTGTGTGTGATGAGTCAGGCTGTGCAATCGGAGCCTTCAGGCCCAGTAGAAAGTATGCGGAACCTCGTTCTGGAGATCGCCCGCGCGTTGGTCGATAAACCAGACGAAGTAGTTGTCGATACCTTGGAAGACGACGGAGCAACAGTACTCCAGCTCCGAGTCGCGGTTGGAGACGTTGGTAAAGTCATCGGCAAACAAGGACGGACGGCAAGATCGTTACGTACCATCCTCGGTGCCGCCAGCATGAAACTCCAGCATCGGTTCGCACTGGATATCGTCGAGGAAGATGAGGATGAAGGCGAAGTGGAATAACCCACAAGCTCGAGTCCTGTTCCAATAACAGGAAGCGGCGTGCGTGTGCGCACGCCGCTTTTTCGTCTCAATCTGCGATGTCTGGTTTGCCTTCCTTCCGCGGCGCTGATAGCTGTCAGCGCTTATAGACCTGTCCGTTCTTCATAACGAAGGCGACCCGGGTCAACGCGGAGATATCGTCCAACGGATTGCCTGGTACGGCGATAACGTCGGCCCATGCTCCGAGGTGAAGTGTGCCTATCCGGCCCTCCCAGCCCAGAAGCCGGGCGCCATGGACATAGTCCGCTTGCAACACATCGGCGGGCTTCATCCCATACTCGGCCATGAGCACCATCTCGCGTGCCTGCGTTCCGTGGGGGAACGGGCCGACGTCTGAACCGACGGCGAAGGGAACCCCTGCCGCCATCTGTTTCTTGAACTCCGCGATATGGAACTGATTCCCGGCATGTCGGTTGGCGGCGGCCGCGGGAGTTGCCGCATGCTGCTCGAAGTACTCGCTGATGGCAAAGGTTGGTACAGCGTAAATCTGTTTCTCCCGCATCAGCCGCATTGTCTCCGGCGCGAGCTGGTCGGCGTGGTCGATCGAGACGACTCCAGCGCGTACGGCAAACAGCGCCGCCGGATCGGTGGTGCAGTGCACCCCGATCGTTGCTCCCTGACGGCGAGCCTCCTCGACTGCCGCCTTGAGCTGATCCTCCGTGTACTGATATGGAGACGAGAAGACTCCATCGCGCAGCCGGTCGCTTCCCGTGGCGTAGATCTTGATGAAGTCCGCGCCCTCCTTGAGTTGCTGGCGGATCACCCGCACCAGATCGTCCGCTGTGTCAGCGTAGGTGGCATTTGAGGGAAGATGCAGCTCCGGATTGTAGTGGATCGCGTCTTCATGACCGCCTGTGATGGAGATGGCATTGCCGGAGACACGCATGCGCGGCCCCGGAATCAGGCCGCTATTGATGGCGTCCCGAACCGCAGAGTCGGCTGAACCTGCACCTTCGGTTCCCATATCGCGCTCCGCGGTGAAGCCGGCAAGCAGATCCTGTTTCGCGGCTTCGGCGGCCAGCAGCGTGCGTTGCGGAACAGACTCCTCGAAGGTCTGTGCATCCTCCGCACCTGGATGAAGAAACAGATGCGTATGCGCATCGATGAGGCCGGGCATCAGTGTTCGATCGCCGAGATCGATCACCTCCGCCCCCGCTGGACGCTCGACACGCGTGCCGGAAGCAGCGATATGGTCGCCCTCGACGAGAATCTCTCCCGGGCTAAGGATGCGGCCGGACTCGGCCTCATACAGCCTGGCCGCATGCAGAACCGTTTGTTTTTGCTGTGCGAGAAGAAGGGAAGAGGAAAGAAGAAGCGTCGCCAGTATCGTCTTCATACGAAGACAGTTTCAGACCACGAGCGCGTCTTTGCCAGCGAAAAGTGTCGAAGCCGTATCGACAGCTCTCGGTAACCCACACACCGGGTGCGCCACATACGAGAAGTGGGGTGCGAGCTTATGTGGGTATATCGAGCGTAAGCT
>JABFXN010000037.1 GCA_013361705.1 Acidobacteriaceae bacterium | reverse complement strand
GGATCAGCCGGCCTAACGCTTCCCAGTGGAAATCAGCCGTTCCCGTTGCGTAAATGCAATACGGCAATGCCAGCATGCCCAAAACGATCCATCCTTTGAAGCGGCCAGTGAGAAATCCTTTTACGAGAGCACGGCTTGAAGGTATGGCGGGTGCAAGCAGATAGATCAGCAATAGGAGAAAGCAGCCGTAAATGGCTGCTGCGGATGAGAGCGAGAGCGAGAAACGTTTGGCATAAGCCAAGGCCACGGGTAAGAACGCGATCGCTACGGCGAGCACGGCAGCAGCAAGAGACCAGTTCAACGGACGGCGCGTACTCTCGTTAGACATTGGCCTAACAATTAACAAAACCGCGTGCAGGCAAGCCTGCCTGAGTGTTTGTGATCACAGGTAACGCCGCAAGCCCTTGCTTCGCGCTGCACGGCATATCGGGCCCGACGAGAATCATCCCGGATAACATGAGCTCAGGTAAATCGTCGCTCCCACTTTTGGACCGAGTAGCGGATCTGTCCGTTGGACCCGGAGCGTCTCACTGAGCCCTCGCCTTGACCTTCCGCCCAGGTGAGAGTCAGGACATCGATCTCCGGGTTCAAGGAACCATCGTCCTCATGCAAGCTACACTCGAGTGTGCCGGGTCCGTAGGCACGGACGTTGAGCTGAAATGATTCGGCTTGAGCGGTGTGCAAGCTCGGGACAGCTAGGGGCAACAGCGTCCCGCTCTTGATGAAAACAGGGATTTGCTCGAGCGGCACGCTCATATTAACCAAGCGTCCTCCTTCCATCTTCTTACCCGTCCAAAAATCGAACCAAGTACCCCGAGGAAGGTACACGTCTCTTACAGGTTGACCGGCGACCACGGGCGCAACCAGGATGTTTTCGCCCATGAGGTATTGGTCATCTACCGCCCAGGTCTGGGGATCGTCAGGATAGTCCATCACGAGCGCGCGGAACGGTGGAATGCCCTCCTGGTGGTATCGCACGAACGAGGAGTAAAGATACGGCACAAACTGCATGCGAGTTTCAATCAGCCGCTTGCAAGTGGCTTGTAACTGCGCCCAGCCCTGCGCAAAGTGCCCTGCATCATTTTGCTCCCGGTCCACCTGTTTCCAAGGGGGATTCCGAATGTACCAGGCGTTTACCATGGCCAGAGGAGAGAAAATTGTGGTCTGCAGGCGACGAATCAGGTCTTCTGGATCTTTGGCGTCTCGAACCTCCGGGCACCACAGCAATCCGCAGAAGCCCGCGTTTACTACGCCCCGGATGAACTCATGGTGGTCGTACAAATCACTGTAGAGTACGTATGGGGAGGGTGCGGCCAAAGCATGCGAGGATCGCACCAAGCCAAGCGTTCGTAGACCGCGCCGCTGATACGCAGCTTGGATAGTGTCCTGATATCGAAGACCAAAGAAGCAGTGCATCTGTTCGCCATCGGCGCCAGATGGAAAGCGGCTGAGCTCTGGGAAGGACCAACTACGGGTGAAGTCAGAGTTGTCGCATTCGTCCAGCTTGAAGCCGGAGACCCCGTGCGCTATCAGAGCTTTTTCGTGGTAGTCGCCGAAAATGGTGCGCGCTTCTTTCCCCAGGAAGTCCGGCACCAGGCCGCCCCACACTTCGTAATTTCCTGAATAGGGAAATAACGCTTTGTGAAAGGGCGCAGTTGGATGCGTAAAGGCGTGCTCCCACAAGTTCACGTGAAAGTTTTTACCCTTCAGTTTGAAGAGCGTGGCATCGGGGTCCGGAAACTTATCGCTCCAGGTGAAAGAACACGAATAGGAATGTGACTGCCAGCCCGGCTCCAGCCCGAGGACATCACAGGGAATCTGGTTTGTTCGCAGCTCGTCGGCCAAAGAGAGAACATCTTCCTGACGGGCCTGGCCGTAAACGCGATACCAGAATCCCAGTCCCCATCGAGGAAGAAGAGGTCCGCCCCCGGAGAAGAGGTTGTATCTCTGCACCGCTTCGCGGATGGTCGGGCCACCAAATATATAGAGATCCACTCCTTGCGCTTCAGGTACTTCGATCAGAACCTCGCTCGCCTGGTCCATGTCGTATCGCTCAAATGACTTTGGCAGTTGCGCGACGCGGGCCGCCGTTTGGGCATCACCGGTCGGAGCGGGATGGGGCCCGTCCTTCTTGACCTTGCCACCGCAGTAGATCGTCAGGTATCGAGCGGTGTCGATCAAAACTCCATAACCTAAATTCGAGACATAGAACGGAACAGGCGCATGCGAGTCACCGGCGTCGCCTACGGGATCCGCATTCACACGCAACGTCTTTTTTCGGCCGCGCTGGAGTACCGACTGAAATTGCAATCCGAGCCCGTAGATCATTTCGCCGGGCGCAAGAGGAAGCCTGGCTTCATAGCCACGCTTAGACATCCGCCCTGTTATCTGCTCCAGTGGCACTGGACATTGCTGTAGCGGCGGTAATTGGTGAAGAGCTTGGACGGCCGGCGGATATGTTCGAGTTTGTACAGGTGTAAGCTGCTCGGGCGTCCCGAATCGCTTCTGCCAAATGCCCGGCAACGCTTCCGAAGGTCCTGCGTCTTGTCCGGACGCGCCTTTTGCGCCCGATCCGTGGGCCGCCATTGCACTAGCACCCGCAGCGATCAGGCCAAAGCGACGGCGGCTCACTTTCTTCTGGTTATGCATGCTCATCCCTTAAGAACATATCCTTTCGCATCTTTACGCGAAGTGCGTAAATGGGCGCTGAGGAATTCAGTCCGTACTTGGACCACGGGGCAAGAAGGGAAGACACCGCCGAAGTGATCTCGCTCATGCTGAAAATGTAAACTATCCCTGATTCTTAATATGGATTTGTCCGGATTCAAATGAACAGACGTGATTCCCTAAGCACGGCCGCCAGACTGGGTCGAGCCCCGCGTGGCAGAAAGTAGAAGTCTAATGGAAAATCACGAAGTCGCATTCTTTTCGAGGCACAGTTCTCGCCGTTCGGTCCTGCAAACCGGAGCAGCAGCACTTGTCGGCGGTAGACTCTTACAATCTGCTCCTATCAATCCAAGGCCGCGAGCAGCCAAGTTGAGAGTCGCTATCTTCTCAAAACATTTACTATTCCTGCAGGGTGCTCAACTCGCGCAAGCTGCGGCCAGCATGGGTTTTGATGGCATTGATCTTGCCGTTCGCAGAGGTGGCCACGTTGAGCCATCCCGGGTAAAGCAAGATCTTCCAGGGCTCGTCGCTATCATTCGTCAACATGGTTTGGAGGTGCCGATGCTAACGACGGATATCGCTGATACCAGCACTCCCAATACTGAAGACATCTTACAGTGCATGTCGGAGCTGAACATCCGTCATTACCGGTGGGGCGGTTTCAAGTACACGGATGATCGTTCGATCTCTGCTCAGCTCGACAGCCTCAAGCCGCGTGTGGCAAAACTGGCGGCCCTGAATGCCCGATACCATGTCTGCGCCATGTATCACACACATTCCGGATTGAATCTCGTAGGCGCTCCTATCTGGGATCTTCATGAACTCCTCGCCGGATTCGATCCGACAGTAGTGGGAGTCAACTCCGATATTGGGCACGCTACGGTCGAGGGTGGATTTGGTGGCGGGATCGACAGCTTCCGTG
>JABFXN010000358.1 GCA_013361705.1 Acidobacteriaceae bacterium | reverse complement strand
GATGCTGCAACTCGAAGGCCATAAAAGCGTCTAATCAATTACAGGTGGTAGGAAGATCACGAAAGGAGCGGAGAGGCAGATGGCACAGGAGATAGAAAAGGGCATCGAGAAGTTCACGGAACAGGACCTCGCAGGCCTGCGGAACGACCTGTTGCAATCAGGGCTGGATAGCTGGCAGGCAGGGGAGTTGATTTCCAACTTCCTAATGGGTCGCGGCTATGGCGTGTCGAATCAGGCGGCCCGGAATGCTGCCACACGCATTGAGTCCGCTTCCTGTTCGTTTGAGACCATGCAGCGCGAGTTGGAACGTGTTGCTCTGGTGATGTAGCTCAAGTTTGATGTTATGAAGTAAAAGCCCGCGACTTCGCGGGCTTTTCTTCGTTTTGAGAACAGATCTTTTTTATTCGTACTTCAGCGTGGTAACCGGGTCGAGTTCGGCAGCCCGGCGCGCAGGTAACGTGCCGAAGATTACGCCAACGATGACCGATGTCAACAGCGCAACCACGGCCGACATCCAGGAATGAGGGACCTTGACGGGTGTCAGGAAGGTGACAGTGAATGGAATCGCCAGGCCGATAACGGTGCCGACGACACCGCCGGAGAGTGAAAGAAAGACACTCTCGGTGAGGAACTGCATCAGGATCTCGCGCCGGGTGGCGCCCAGGGCTTTGCGAATCCCGATCTCGCGGATGCGCGCCTGCACATTGGCCAGCATGGAGTTCATGATGCCCACACCACTTACGATGAGGGTGATGGCAGCAGCTAATGTGAGTACGATCGTCAGCATGGTGGCGATCTGACCCATCACATGCAGCACCTGCGTCAGGGTAAAGGCGGTATAGACGCTGGTAGGGCGATGGCGGGCCTTGATGATCTCCAGAATGCGCTTGGCGGCCGGCTCAACCTGGGAGCTGTTGGCCACCGTGAAGAAGATCTGCTTTACGCTGTCTGTGCCCTGGAAGTAGCGGGCGACCTGATAGGGAATCAGGATGGTCTGATCGCTGATCTCCGATTGGCCGAAGGTCTCCACGCTTTCTTCGAAAACGCCAACGATCAGGAAGGGAATTCCGCTGACGGTCAGTGTGTTGCCGATCGCGCCCTCCGAGCCGCCGAAGAGTGCCTGGGCCAGGGACTTGACGATGACGGCCACCTTGGCGTGCGAGTTGGCATCCTGAATGTCAAAGAAACGGCCTCTCAGCACCCTCAGATTGCGGACCTGCTTATATTGCGGCGAGACGCCCAGCAGCATGGCGTCTTTGGTGAGGCCGCTGCCCATGCTGATGCGGTCATGAAACTCCAGCATCGGCGAGGAGGCGATGATGCCGGGCACGGCGGAGTTAACCGCTTCCATATCGGCATTGGTCATGAAATCCGGGGTCGAGGTGTTGTCGGGCCCGGCGACGCTGCCGCCGTTGAACTGCATCTCGATCATGTTGGGGCCGATCGAGGAGATCAGATTCAGGGCGTAGTCCTTGCCGGTGAGGCCCAGGGTGACGACCAGGATGATGGAGGCGGACCCGATCACCATGCCCAGCATGGTGAGCAGAAAGCGGGCCTTGCTGGACTTGAAGCTGTCGATGGCGAGGTTTATCGTCTCCGAGAACATCAGGGAGGTCTTGGCAGACTTCAGGGTGCTCTCAAAGGTCCTCGCCCGTTGCGCCGGGCGCGCCGGAGATGATGCTACGGTAGCCATATCCTCTTCTCATTAGAGCACTTCTACCCGAAAAAGGAGCACGAAAAACGGGCGAAAATCGCACCCGGACGGGTGGGCTTGGTATGCTAACCCTCAGCGCACCTGCCTCAAGCGGAGGGATGTGTGAGTGGTTGAAACAGGCGGTCTTGAAAACCGCTTTGGGCGAAAGTCCAACGGGGGTTCGAATCCCTCTCCCTCCGCCATAAGAAGCTTAAGTGCGTCCTGAGTTGCCCCGGGATTTCCGGAATCTGCTCAGAAACCAACCTTTCCGGCGCGCGCTTTGCTTTACACGACCAACAATCTAAGAATTAAGTCGACCCGAGTTGTTCTACCTCCGGTCTTTCTGGAAGAAGAGATGACCGTCACCGAGCGGGCCTCAGCTACCGTTTTTGACGCCCGTCGCCAGGTCGTCGAGGTTCTCGACGGCATCGATGATCGTCTTGTCGTGGTGGTCGGGCCTTGCTCGATCCACGACCCAGACGCCGCCCGCGAGTATGCCGGGCTGTTGCGCGAGGCGATTACGGAGCTCTCGGACGAGCTGATGATCGTGATGCGGCTCTACTTTGAGAAGCCGCGCACCACGGTCGGCTGGAAGGGCCTGATCAATGACCCGTACCTCGATGAGTCATTCCGCATCAATGACGGCCTTCGCATCGCGCGCCGTCTGCTGCTCGATCTAGCGGAGATGGGCGTACCGGCAGGCACGGAGTTCCTGGATATGATCTCTCCGCAGTACGTGGCCGATCTTGTCAGCTGGGGCGCCATCGGAGCTCGTACGACGGAGAGCCAGGTGCACCGCCAGCTCGCCTCGGGACTTTCCTGCCCGGTTGGCTTCAAGAATGGCACCTCGGGCAACGTGCAGATCGCGATCGACGCGATCCTTTCGGCGAATCATCCACATACGTTCCTGGGAACTTCAGAGACGGGGCAGTCGGCAATTTTGCTGACCTCAGGAAATCCGGATTGCCACATCATCCTACGCGGCGGCCGTCAGACGACCAACTTCGATGCGGCCTCGGTTGCTTCTACTGCTGAGCAGATGGAAAAGGCCTGGGTCAAGCCACGCATCATGATTGACTGCAGCCATGCGAACAGCGGGAAAGATCATCGTAAGCAGGGCGCTGTCTGCCGCGATGTTGCCGGACAGATTGCGGCGGGTGATAGCCGCATCATGGGTGTGATGATCGAGAGCAATCTCGTCGCCGGCACTCAGCCGCTGGTGAATGGCAAGGCGCAGGTGTACGGGCAGAGCATCACGGATGCTTGTATCGACTGGGCCGAAACGCATGTTCTGCTGCGTGATCTAGCGGAGGCTGTGCGTGAGCGCAGGGTGAAGAAGGGTGCGAGTCAGACGGTAACGGCTGCGGAGTAGGCGAGGCCATAGATTCAGGTGGGTCATTGAAGGCCCGATCTCATTGCAATAGAGATCGGGCCTTTTACGGTCGTCTAGGTCTCTTTGCCTAGCTTGGGCTTCTAAATGAAGTGAAAGAATACTTTCATCTCATTCCGGAGGCATTCGAACCCGTGACCAAGAACCTTATGCGCGCCGCACTGGCACTGCTGCTGGCTGCACCCTTCACCGCTCACGCCCAGAATAAGGCGGTCGACTTCAATCCGAAGATGCCGTTCTCTGACGGCTTCATCGCAGGGAACACGCTGTATGTCGCCGGCCAGCAGGGACCGGACGATCATGGCAAGGTAACTGGCACCACCATTGAGTTCCAGACAGAGCGCACGATTGCCGCTATTCAGCGCGTTGTCGAGAAGGCCGGTTTCAAGATGACCGACCTGGTCAGTGTGACGGTGTATGTGACCGACCTCAACGATGTGCCCAAGATGAATGAGGTCTATAAGCGCCTGATGCCAAGCCCGAAGCCAGCTCGTGCAACAGTGAAGGTGGCCGGCCTGATTGGCGACGCCAAGATCGAGATCTCAGCGATTGCTGTGAAGCAGTAAGTATTTCCACGGCGATACCCGCCCGGTGCGGGTATCGTCGAGAGACAAAGCAGGTCCTTCGCTAACCCACCCAGCGAACAAGTTCGCCGGGGACCCCGACGCTCAGGATGAAAACATTAGGAGCTCTGGCGGCACCCTATTAGGTGCCACAGAAGGTTTTGCTGACGTACTCTTCGGGGCGGGCGGGGGTTGCGTAGCGTTCGAGGCCTGGCCGCTCGTCATAGGGGTGCGCCAGTACTTGCAGTAGATCTTCGAAGGGTTGGAAGTCCTGCTTTTCGGTTGCTGCTTCCAGTGCCGCCTCTACCAAGTGATTGCGCGGGATGTAGATAGGATTGGTGCGGCGCATCTGTGCAGCGCGCTCTTCAGGTGAGAGAGGCTCCTGCGCCATACGCTGGCGCCAACGCGGTTCCCACTCATCGAATGCTGCAGGATTGGTGAATAGGGCACGGACGCCGGCATTGCCTTGTGGGTCCGCGGCAGCATCGCAGAGGCGGCGGAAGGTGAGGGTATAGTCTGCGTGTTGTTCCATCATGCGATTGAGCAAGTCCTCGATCAGGCTTGTGTCGCCCTCCTGCTCTGTCGTCAGGCCTAACTTCTGCCGCATGCCTGTGTTGAGCGCAGTCTCATAGTGTTTGCCAAATTGTTCCAGAGATTCGTATGCGGAGGCGAGGCCGGCTTCATCGCCGCCCTCTTCTTCCACCAGGAGGGGAAGGATCGTCTCTGCAAGACGCGCCAGGTTCCAGTGCATTGCATTTGGCTGGTTGCTGTATGAGTAGCGGCCCTGGTGGTCGATGGAACTGAAGACCGTGCGCGGGTGATAGGCCTCCATAAAGGCGCATGGACCGTAGTCGATGGTCTCTCCGGAGATCGAGGTGTTGTCTGTGTTCATCACGCCGTGAATGAAACCCAGCAGCATCCACTGGGCTACGAGCTTTGCCTGGCGTGTGACAACTCCATCGAGGAATGCGCGATAGCGGCGTGTCGCTGTAGTTGCGTCAGGTGCGGCAGCCTCCTCCGAATAGTGGCGTTCGATGGCGTAATCGGCAAGTCTGCCGAGGGCGGCAACGTCTCCCTGCGCGAAGAAATACTGAAAGGTGCCGACACGAAGATGGCTTGCGGCGACGCGTGTGAGTACGGCTCCAGGGAGCACGGTTTCGCGGAAGACAGCCTGACCGGTGGTTACCGCGGCGAGCGATCGCGTGGTGGGCACTCCCAATGTGGCCATGGCTTCGCTGACGATGTATTCGCGCAAGACCGGTCCAATCGCGGCGCGTCCATCGCCATTGCGCGAGAAGGGAGTACGACCCGAGCCTTTGAGCTGAATGTCATAGCGGATGCCATCCCGTCCCATAACCTCGCCGAGCAGGTTTGTCCTGCCATCACCGAGTTGCCGCACAAAGTATCCGAACTGGTGGCCGGCATAGGCCATGGCCAGAGGTTCTGAGCCGTCGGCGACGCGACTGCCTGCAAGTACAGCGACGCCTTCGGGGCTGGCCAGGGCTTCAGCATCCAATCCCAGCAGATCAGCAAGCTGGAGGTTCAGCTTCACCAGCCTGGGTGTGGTGACGGGTGTGGGTGCAACTCGCGCGTAGAAATTCTCCGGCAGCCGGGCATAACTGTTCGCAAAGGGAATGCGAAGGGGCTTCAGGTCGCGATCCTCGGTCAGGCTCATCGTTCTATTTTCCCTGATCTGTGGTGGGCGTGTTTTTATGGGCGTTGGTGCAATGCTTGGTTGGGGAAGCCGAGCCTTGGCGTACAGCAGGTTTCGCTGAAGAGTTATAGCGCGGGCCTTCAGCCCTTTTTCGTCACTATGGCCTGGTACCTGGGGCGTTGCCCCAGGCTGATATAGAACGCGCCTTCAGCGCGTAGAGCCTACTGCAGGTCGACCAAGCCGCGCTGCAGGGCGTAGATGGTGGCCTGGGTGCGGTCGCGGGCGCCCATCTTTTCCAGGATGGAGCTGACGTGGATGCGGACGGTCTTTTCGGCGATTCCCAGCTCTTCGGCGATCTCGCGGTTGGAGAAGCCTTGGGTGATGCAGGTCAGCACTTCGCTTTCGCGGGGAGTGAGATCGACCGAGGGCATGCGCTCGGCCAGGCGATGGAGAATCTCTTTGGGGATGTAGCGGAGGCCGCGGCTTACGGTGAGCACGGCATTGGTGACCTCTTCTCCGGAGGCGTCTTTGGTCAGGTAGCCCATGGCTCCGCCACGTACGGCGCGGTAGATGTCTTCGCTGCCGCGATAGGCGGAGAGCACGATACATCGGGCGGTGGGGAAGTCCTTGCGGATATGCTGCAGCACCTCGAAGCCGCTCATGCGTGGCATTCGCAGATCGAGCAGAACGACGTCCGGCGTGAGCTGGTGGTAGAGGTCGATTCCCTGCTGACCGTCACTGGCCTCGCCCACTACTTTGATCTGAGGATGGGTTGAGAGCACGGAGTGCAGCGCCATCCTCGCGAGGAAGTGATCTTCAATCAGGATGACGCGGATGGGGTTCATAGGCCGATCCACCGGATTACATCTGTGTCTGACAAGCGCCGCGATGGGTCAGGCGAATCGTATGGCAACACGACGGAGACTTCAGTGCCTCGATTGAGCGCGCTCTCAACGCTGAAGCGTCCGCCGATCTTGCGCGCGCGCTCCTCCATTACCAGCAGGCCGAAATGCCCGCGCCGGGTCCCGGTGCGATCCTGGGAGAAACCAACGCCATCGTCGTGAATCACCATTTTTAGTGCGGATTCATCATATCGTAAATGCACAAGGATAGACTTCGGCTGCCCGTGTCTCAGCGCATTGGAGACGGCTTCCTGCCCGATGCAGACAAGGTGATGCACTGATGCCGGCGGAAGCAGAATCTCGCGTCCTTCGACTGCCATGCGGGTCTCCACATCCTCCTGCTTATAGTGCGAGCTGATGGCCTTCGACAGCGCCTGGGAGAGGACTCCTGTGACTTCGTCGGTATCTCGCAGATCCCAGATGATGCGCCGAGCCTCTGCCTGACAGTGTGAGACCATGCTGCGCGCCATGTCGCAGGCGTTCTTCGCGTCGGTGAGTTCATGGGCATCCTTATCGAGGGTGCGCGATGC
Organism: Acidobacteriaceae bacterium; assembly: GCA_013361705.1. Classification (GTDB taxonomy): domain Bacteria; phylum Acidobacteriota; class Terriglobia; order Terriglobales; family Acidobacteriaceae; genus Terriglobus. Next base: position 6,495 of record JABFXN010000358.1, on the reverse strand, counting down.
GGTTTCGAGCTGCCATGAGATGGCGGCGAAGCCCGCCATCAGGGTGTCGTGACACTCGCGCGCGATGCGGTTGCGTTCCTGTAGAACGATGCCCATATTTCCTTTCACGCGGCGGATGCGGCGCGTGTACAGGTGCGCTCCGAAGAAGAAGACGAGCATGCCGACCAGCAGATAGAAGGTGTAAGTGGCATAGAAGTGTGGCCGCTGCCGAACGCTAATGGAGGCGACGGGAGTCATCCATGGATCGCCGCCGACGCGCGCCTGCACCTCAAAGGTGTAGGTTCCCGCCGGGATGCGGCGATAGCGTGCATAACGGGAGTGGGTAGTCACCCAGCCCGAGTCATAGCCTGTCAGGCGATAACGGAACTCCGTCTGCGACGGGTTTGAGAGTCGGCTGGCGTCGAAGCGGAAGTTGATCTCACCCTCGGACGGGTCGATCACCACCCGGTCGCCGGTCAGCAAAGATTCAGCACGCGTGTCGTTGCCGAAGGTCCAGCCGCTGATGCGGGCGGTCGGCGGAGCCATGGTGGCGGTTTCGGCGAACGGGGTTGTTCGCGCAAACCCCTTGCTGGTGGCGAAGTACATTACTCCGTTGGGAAGGCGAGTTGCGGAAGGACGCGACGGGCCGCTGCAGTCGGAGGAGGGCATGCCGTCCTGCTTGATGAACAGCGTCGAGGAGATGCGCTGAAGTTTGCCGGACGAGAGATCGTTCAGGTCAGAGGCGAGAATTCTGACGATGCCCTGCGATGTGCCCAGACAGAGATGCCCGTGTGCGTCTTCGAGCATGTTGTAGATGGGCATGGATGGAAGCCCGGCGTCGTTGGGAAGAGGGAATGCGCGGTCGCCGGCGATGCGGGAGAGTCCGCCGGTGCGCGAGCCGGCCCAGACGTTTCCGTGCGAGTCCAATGACAGCGAGAGCACATAGGGATGGGGCATCTCGCGAATCGTCTGGACTTGGCCATTAAGTATGCGAAACAGACCGGTGCTGGTCGCCGCCAGGATGGATCCATCGGTATCTTCCAGCAGATCGGTGATGAGTTTCGAGGGAAGGTAGGTCTCGCCTCCGGTTGTTGCCGGAATGCCGCTGCGGAAGTAGTGCAGGCCGGTATAGGTTCCGACCCATAAGCCTCCCTGACGATCGGAGTGCAGGACACTTACGGCGTTGACGGGAGACTCGATTCCGAGCTGGTGATGGCTCCATGTCTCTCCGTTGAAGGAGTAGATGCCATCGAACCAGGTTCCCACCCAGATGCGGCCGTGTTTGTCTTCCGTAATTGTTCGGATCGGCGTCCTGACGGGCATTCCGGGAATGTGGACTGGGGCAATGACGCCGTTGTGCTGACGGAATACGCCTTGTCCCCAGGTGCCGAGCCACAGGTCTCCTTTGCTGTCGCCAAAGGCTACGGCGGAGTAGGAGGGCTTGAAGTCCGGAGCCTGCAGCATGGCGAAGGGCGCTCGCCGCCAACGGCTAAGGCCTCCGGTCAGGCCGCCGATCCAGAGGTTGTCTTCGTCATCGACAAAGAGGGTGCGGACAGTGTCGTCCGGCAGGCCATCTGCCGTGGACCATCCCGAGGAACCCTCGCCATTCAACCGAAAGAGGCCGCTGTTTTTGGTGCCGATCCAGAGGTTGTGTTGGCGGTCGCTGACCAGGATGGTGACTTGGGTAGCAACCTGCATGCGTTGCGTGAACGCTGGTTCCTGCCCGGCGCGTTCATTTGCGTCGAGAACCGCATGCATGGTGCCCAACCACAGATGGGAGGAAAGGTCGCGATAGACGGAGGTAGGCTCGCCGAACTGTGCGGGAACAGGAACACGCGTTACGCCGTGGCTGGTCCAGTGAAAGAGTCCTGATGAGGTGACGAAGTACATGCCGCCATGCAGGTCCTCGGCGAAGACGGTTGTGATGTCGCCGCCGATGATGCCGACGTTGGGAACCGTCTCAAGCTGGTTATTGCGGTAGCGCAGAATGCCATGCTGAGTCGCGATCCAGAGGGTTCCGTCATGGTCAAAGACCATTGTCCGGATGCGCTCATTCTCGTGGCCGGCCGCGCTGCTGATGTTTACGGCGCCTGTCGCCGTCTGATGAATCACGCCGGCTCCATCGGTGCCGATCCAGAGGTCGTCCGCCAGACCGGGGAGTACAGCGTTGACGGCGTCGATATTCATGGTTGCCGCGTTTGGCATCGCGAGGCGCTGGAAGGTCTGGCCGTCGAAGGTAGAGACGCCGGAGAAGGTCGCCAGCAGCAGGGTGCCATCGGCCCGCTGCGCGATCATGCGCACATTGCTTTCAGGCAGGCCGTCCTCTACCTGCCATTCCTGTTTCTGGTATTCAGCAAGGTCAATCGGCGCAGGTGTGGGCGTCGCCTGTGGAAAGGCGCGGTCAGACAGGAGGACGAGGGTCAGAAACAACCCAAAGGTACATCGAAGAAACATGGATGATGCCTGTTACTACGGCAACATATCTTCGACTAGATCGCAAACAAATCTTTACGCGACGTTGACGTGGACTTCATCCTGCGGCAGAAGCAGGGGAACTTCGGGATGGACGAAGAGCCAGCAGACACCGCCAATCGCGGCGAAGCCGGCGGCGACGGCAAAGGAGACTGTCCAGCCGAAGTTCTGGGCGATCCACGGCGTCAAGGAGGCGGTGACGGCTCCGCCTAACTGGCCGCCCATGTTCACGATGGAGGAAAAGACGGCCGACCGGCGGCCGGCGATGTCATTGGAGGCGGACCAGAATGAGCTCTGGGAGATATAAAGAGCGCCGGCGCCGAAGGCAAGGATGATGCCGGCAACCAGGGGACTTTTTGCCCGCGAACCCAGCAGAAGGAAGACGCCGGTCAGGAACAGAGCTCCGGTGGCCAGGTAGCAGCGGCCGATGCGGAGTCCTTTGGTCCCTGAGAGCCAGTCGCTTGCTGCTCCGCCGGCGAGACAGCAGAGCGTCATCGACAGGAACGGGAGCATGGAGATTTGGGCGCTCGCCTTCAGGTCGACTCCGCGGACCTTCGCCATATAGAGGAAGAACCAGCTGAAGTAGATCCAGGAGATGTAGCCGAAGCAGAAATAGCCCATCATCAGCGCTGGAAGGTCGCGGCGGCCGAAGAGCTGGCGCCAGGAGAAAGAGATTGGCTGGCTGTTGCTGCCGTTTCCGTTGCCGTTGCGAAGATCACGGTCAGGGCGCGCCGAGAGGCCGACTTCAATCTCCTGCAGCTCGGTCATGGAGAGTGAGGGATGTTCATTCGGTGTGTCACGTGAGACAAACCACCAGACCAGGCCGATGCCTGTACCGAGCAGGGCACTGAAATAGAAGGCCGCGCGCCAGCCGTCGTGAGCAATGATCCAGTTCAGGAGCGGCGGAGTGAGACCGCTGCCCGCGCCTACGCCGGCGAAGATCAGGCCATTGATGATGCCGCGCTCGCTGACCGGAATCCACTGCGCGACGAACTGATTGGCTGCCGGATAGACTACGGCCTCTCCGGCCCCGAGGATCAGGCGGATGGCGATCAGAAAGAAGACGGCTCCGGGTAGGCCTGTCGGTAGTACGGCCACCATTAAGGTGGCGACACCCCACCATAAGGTGCCGATGGTCAGAACGCGGCGCGGGCCAAAGCGGGCGGCCAGCCATCCCGCTGGGATTTGAAATCCTGCATAGCCGATCAGAAAAGCGCTGAAAATGAGTCCTAGCCGCTGGTAACCGAGTCCGAACTCCTCGCTGATCTGAAGTCCGGCGATCGAGATATTGGTGCGGTCAAGGAAGGCAATCGCGCTCAGAGCGAACAGCAGAACTGCAAGAAAGAAGCGAAGCTTATAGACCTTCCCAAAACTGACCATGTGGAGTAACAGCATACGAGCCTCTTGCAATGAACGAAATAGGTCCAATGTCTTACGTTAATGCGGGGCAAACCACCCATGACAATCACATGAAAGGGAGAGAACAATCGTGGAATTCCATAGACAGGCGGTAAAGGCTTTGCGGAACAAGTTTCTGATTCAATCGGTGCTTCTGCTGGCGAGCTGCGTTGCGGCAGCAAACGCTCAGCACTACGACCTCATTGTGCAGCACGGTCATGTCATCGATCCGAAGAACGGCATCGACGGTGTGATGGACGTTGCGGTGCTGGATGGAAAGATTGCCAAGGTAGCCAAATCCATCGCTGCCTCTGAAGCGGTGAAGGCCGTGGATGCGACGGGCCTTTACGTTACACCCGGTCTGATCGATATCCATGCGCACGTGTATGCGGGCACTGGTGAGCGCAATTCGTATGCAGGCGACAACAGCATCTATCCCGACGGGTTCACCTTTCGCGTCGGCGTTACGACGGTTGTGGACGCGGGGGGATCAGGCTGGCGGAACTTTGAGGATTTCAAGGATCGCGTCATCGACCGTTCCCACACCCGCATTCTGGCCGATCTGAATATCGTCGGCAGCGGTATGCGCGGGGCCAAGTATGAGCAGAACCTCGACGATATGGATGGCGAGGCGACCGGAAAGATGGCGCTGAAGTATCCGGGTCTAGTCGTCGGTATCAAGAGCGCTCACTTCGAAGGGCCTGAGTGGAAGCCATATGAGCAGGCGGTGATCGCCGGCAACATTGCGAAGATTCCCGTGATGATCGATTACGGCGCCAACCGTAAGGAGCGGCCGCTGTACGATCTGCTCTCGAAGGTGCTGCGTCCGGGCGACATCTATACCCACATGTATTCGGGTCTGCGGGGTGAGCAGGATGCTACGACCGGCAAGACGAGCGAAGCTCTCAAGATCGGCCGCAAGCGGGGCATCTACTTCGATGTGGGCCACGGCGGGGGAAGCTTCAACTGGACAGTTGCGGTGCCGCTGGTGAAGGAAGGGTTCATCCCGGACTCCATCTCGACGGACATTCACATCACCAGCATGAATGCCGGCATGAAAGACCAGTTGAACGTTGCCAGCAAGATGATGGCGTTGGGGCTCTCACTGCAGGAGGTCGTGAAGGAGATGACCTCGAATCCAGCCAAAGAGATTCAGCATCCCGAGCTCGGCAATCTCACAGAAGGCTCTCCTGCTGATATTGCAGTGCTGCGCCTGGAGACTGGAAAGTTCGGCTTTGTCGATATGAACAACACGGTCTATCCGGGCACAAAAAAACTTGCCTGCGAGCTGACCGTTCGTGATGGCAAGGTCGTGTATGACCTGAACGGTCTGTCTGCCGATCCGTGGAATGGAAAAGTTGTCACTCCGGCGCAGGCGAAGCGCTTTACCACGATGCACGTTCGTCCGGAAAAGCCTTCCGTGGCCCACTGAGTATGTACGGGCAGTAGGTCAAACGTCCTAGCTATAGCCCTGTCATCAGGCTGATGACAGGGCTATAGCAAAAGGCACACAGTTGTTGTCACAAATCTCTTAAAAGTAAGTAAAACCTGTCGGCAAGAGACGGGAACAAGAGAAATACCAGAAGGTCCGATTTTTCGGGATTTGGTTTTTTGGATATGAAATTTAGCTTTCAGGAGGCACTGCGTGAGGAAGTCACTGTTGTTGCTTGTTGTTTTGCTGTTCGTGGGAAGTTTTGCGTCTGCACAGGTTGCTAACAATACTCAACTTGTTGGCACCGTCACCGATCCAAGCGGCGGAGTTGTTTCCGGCGCGAAGATCACTGCGACCAATACCGGCACCCAGGTTCAGTATGAAGGAACCACCAACGCGGAGGGTTACTACACCATTCCGTTCGTCGCCCCCGGCACCTATGACATTACCGTAGAGCAAGCGGGCTTTGCGAAGACGGTCAGCAAGGGCGCCATCGTCATTCTGAACCAGTCGGCTCGTACGGACATTACGCTGAAGGTCGGCGATGTCGCGAGCGTGGTCCAGGTCACCGCCGATACTCCGGCGCTTTCCACCGACGATGCGCTGATCGGTGACACCGTGGAGCGGGCAAAGGTAGAGAACCTGCCAATCAACACCCGCCGCGTCATGGACCTGGCGACGACGGCTTCGAACGTGATCATCGGACCCAAGACATCGTTCACCGGTGTACCTCCGGGCGCGAACTACATCGGCGCCGGAACGCGTGAGGTGGCCAACTCGTTGACGCTTGACGGTATCACGATCATGAACTCGCTGATCTCGTCGTCTCCTGTGACACCGAATCCTGACGCTATCTCGGCGGTTCAGGTACAGAGCGGTAACTATACCGCCCAGTACGGCGCCTACATGGGTATCCACATCAACTCGGATACGAAGTCCGGTACAAATTCGATTCACGGCACGGTGTACGACTACATCCAGAACGACTACTTCAACGCCAAGCCCTGGCTTGCTGCCAAGGGATTGCGTACGCCGTTCATGCGTTTCAATCAGTTCGGTGGCGTGGTCAGCGGACCTGTGGTGATTCCGTTCCTCTACAACGGCCGTGACAAAACCTTCTTCATGGGGTCATACGAAGGCCTGCGTCAGTACCAGCAGATCTCAAGCGTTACAACGGTTCCCACGCTGAAGATGCGCACGGGAGATTTTTCTGA
>JABFXN010000349.1 GCA_013361705.1 Acidobacteriaceae bacterium | reverse complement strand
TCCGTGGTGCTTGTGCACGTCGGTGAACGAAGAAGTCGTGCATGGAATGCCGTCCACAAAGACGGTGCTGAAGGACGGCGATATCGTCAGCGTCGACTGTGGCGTGATCCTCGAAGGGTATTACTCCGATGCGGCTGAAACTTACCCGGTAGGGAAGCTTTCACCGGCCGCCCGGAAGCTGTTGGATGTGACGAAGGCTTCTCTGGAGCAGGCAATCCAGGAGGCTCAGGTCGGGGCGACGCTAGGCGATATCGGCGCTGCTGTGCAGGAGATGTGTGAGGCGTCGGGATACGGCGTCGTACGAGATTTTGTGGGACACGGCATCGGCAGAAACATGCACGAAGAGCCGCAGGTTCCGAACTACGGCAAGCGCGGCAAGGGAACCAAGCTGCGGGCCGGAATGGTTCTGGCGATTGAACCAATGATCAACGCCGGGACCCATGAGGTGAAGGTGCTGAAAGACGGTTGGACCGCAGTAACCGTCGACGGCAGCCTGAGCGCGCATTTTGAGCACACGGTAGCCATCACAGAGAATGGCCCCCTGGTGCTGACGCGGTAAGAAAGTTTTGGGGCTAGTAGAGCCCAGGCAGGTCAGAGGTAGGCTCTGACAGTAGTTGCAAAGGAGACGGTTTGTCGAAGGAAGACGCGATTGAAGTAATGGCAGTGGTCCTTGAGACGCTGCCGAATGCCATGTTCAAGGTCGAGCTGGAGAATAAGCACCAGGTGCTGGCCCATGTCTCGGGTCGCATGCGCAAGAACTTCATCCGCATCCTCCCAGGCGACCGCGTAGCGGTAGAGCTGAGCCCGTATGATCTGACCCGCGGGCGTATCGTTTACCGGTACAAGTAGCAGAAGACAGTTGCCGGGAACGGTGGCTGAGAAACAGAACTGAGGGAAGTAATGAAGGTTCGTGCATCAGTTAAGAAGATTTGCGACAAGTGCAAGATCGTTCACCGCCGTGGTGTGGTGCGCGTGATCTGCGAAAACGCCAAGCACAAGCAGCGCCAGGGCTAAGCCCAGAGCGTCTGTCGCAAGGCAATCAACCTGTAGCACTCCCACGAATGGGGCGAGTTCGCCGAAGTCAAGGCGTGCGATGAACCCCGGGAGCAAGCTGCCCTAACCGCTTCTGAGGACGAAGTCGTCCGGAAGCAACCAAGAGAAGGAAACCAGATGGCACGTATTGCTGGCGTAGATCTTCCACCGAACAAACAGGTGCGGATCTCGCTTACCTACATCTTCGGCATCGGTGACTCTCGCGCGCTGACCATCCTGAAGGCTGCGGACATCGATCCGTTCCGCAAGCTGAAGGACCTGAGCGAAGACGAGCTGAACCGCGTCCGTCAGACCATTGAGCAGGGCTCCCCGGTGGAAGGCGATCTCCGCAAGGAAGTTTCGCTGAACATCAAGCGTCTGATGGAAATCCAGTCTTACCGTGGTATTCGCCACCGCCGCAACCTGCCGGTTCGCGGTCAGCGCACCCACACCAACGCTCGCACCCGTAAGGGCCCCCGCAAGGGCACGGTTGCCGGCAAGAAGAAAGCGACCAAGTAAGCCATGGCAAAACAGCAGAGCGCAGCCGGCAAAGCCGGTAAGAATAAGAAGTTCAAGAAGCGCGAACGCAAGAATGTGCCGTATGGTCTGGTCCACATTCAGGCGTCGTTCAACAACACCATCGTTACCATCACCGATCAGCAGGGCAACACGCTTAGCTGGAAGAGTTCGGGTTCGCTGGGCTTCCGTGGTTCGCGTAAGGGAACCCCGTTTGCCGCGCAGCAGGCCGCTGTGAACGCCGCCAACATGGCTCGCGATCATGGTCTCCGCTCGGTTGATGTCCGCGTCGCTGGCCCCGGTTCGGGCCGTGAGTCGGCTGTCCGTGCACTGGCTGCCGCTGGCCTCGAGGTCCGCAGCATCCGTGACGTCACGCCGATTCCGCACAACGGCTGCCGTCCGCCGAAGCGCCGCCGCGTATAACTTCTGCGGTGCCGAATCCAGAAAATTCGGCACCGTACAACCTTGTTTATGGATCGCGACTGAAGCGCTCGAGCAGCGTGTAAAGCGATCGACACCTGAAGTCTTAGGAGACTGATAGAAATGGCTCGTTATACTGGACCCGTCTGCCGCCTTTGCCGCCGCGACGGAATGAAACTCTTCCTCAAAGGACCCAAGTGCTTCTCCGACAAGTGCCCGATCGAGAAGCGCAACTTTGCCCCCGGCCAGCACGGCCGTGACCGTAAGGCCAAGATTGTTGGCTACGGTCTGCAGCTCCGCGAAAAGCAGAAGGCAAAGCGTATCTACTTCACGCTCGAAGGCCAGTTCCGCGCGTACTACGAGAAGGCAAGCCGCAGGACCGGCGTTACCGGCGACCTGCTGCTGCAGCAGCTCGAGACCCGTCTGGACAACGTGGCCTACCGCCTTGGCTTCGCGATCTCCCGCCGTCAGGCCCGCCAGGTCGTTCGTCACGGTCATGTGACCGTCAACGGCCGAAAGGTGAACATCCCCTCCTACCAGGTGAAGGTAGGCGATGTGGTCGAGATTCGCGAGAACGCCAAGAAGCTGGTTCTGCTCGAGACTGCCAAGGATTTTGCCTCTGGTCAGACCCAGGCTGCGTGGCTGGAGATCAACCGCGACAACTTCTCGGGCAAGGTGATTGCTCTGCCGAAGCGCGAGGATATCCAGATCCCGGTCAACGAACAGCTGATCGTCGAACTTTACTCGAAGTAATGGTTGAAGGGCTGCGCGGCATAGCCGCGTAGCCCTTTGATTGATCCCACAACTAAATACTCAACCGTGTAACACCCGCCTGGACCGCAAAATGCTTCGCGGACGGTAGCCGGAAGAAAGGATAGATACATGCTTTGGAGAGGTTTCCAAAAGCCTAAGCGTCTTGCTGTTGACAGTGAGACACTGACAGAGAAGTACGGAAAGTTCAGCGCGCAGCCTTTTGAGCGCGGCTTCGGTACGACCATCGGCAATGCACTGCGCCGCACGCTGCTCTCGTCGATCGAGGGCGCGGCTGTGACCGCTGTTCGCATTGAAGGCGTGCTGCACGAGGTCCAATCGATCACTGGTGTGGTTGAGGTCGCGCCGGACAACATCCTGAACCTGAAGCAGATCCCGTTCAAGCTGAATGGCGACGGCCCGAAGGCTCTGTACCTGCATGTGGACCAGCCGGGCGTTGTTACTTCCGGCATGATCGAAGCGGATGGCGACGTCGAGATCCTGGACAAGGATGTCTACATCGCAACGGTCTCCGAGGGCGGAAAGCTCGACATGGAGATGCGTCTGAAGCGTGGCCGTGGCTATGTCTCGGCTGACAAGAACTTCGATTCCGATCTCGGTCTTGGCTTTATCCCGGTTGACTCGATTCACTCCCCGGTCCGCAAGGTGAACTACTCGGTGGACGCGGCTCGTTTGGGCCAGATCACCGATTACGATCGCCTGACTCTCGAAGTCTGGACCAATGGCACCGTGCTTCCGGCTGACGCCGTCGGCCTGGCTGCCAAGCTGCTGAAAGACCACCTGACCATCTTCATCAACTTTGAGGAAGAGCTGGAGACCGGTCTGGACGGCAGCGCGGACGGCCCTGCTATCCGCAACGAGAATCTGAACCGCTCGGTCGAAGAGCTTGAGCTCTCCGTCCGCAGCTACAACTGCCTGAAGAACGCGGGTATCCAGACCATCGGCGAACTGATCCAGAAGACGGAAGCCGAGATGCTGAAGACCAAGAACTTCGGCCGCAAGTCGCTGAACGAGATCAAGGAGATCCTCGCTCAGATGGGCCTCTCGCTCGGCATGAAGATCGACGAGAACGGCAACCCCGTTCCCGGACCGACCTCTGTGCTTCCGGCTGCCACGCTCGCTGCGAGCTATGGCTCGTTTGATGATGAGGACGACGACGACTTCTCGCTGCCGGGCAGCGAGACTGAGAACTTCTAAGACACTTACCGGCCAGTTGCTCTCCAACGAGAGCAACTGGCGGAAAGCGTCCGGTAACACCCAGATTTCCGAGGTTGTCAAAGTATCGACAACTGAGAACTGACAACTTCGAAGAGAGAGAATTGATATGCGCCACCGTAATGGAGGATTCAAACTCGGACGCAACACCAGTCACCGCCGCGCCCTGCTGCGGAACCTGACGACGTCCGTGATTCTTGAGGATCGCGTAGAGACCACGGCTGTTAAGGCCAAGGCTGTCCGCCCCCTCGTTGAGAAGATGATCACGCTGGGCAAGCGCGGTGACGTGCATGCCCGCCGCCAGGCTGCTGCCTTCCTGCAGACGCCTCAGGCTGTTGACCGCCTGTTCGCCACTGTGGCTCCGCGCTACGGCGATCGCAATGGCGGCTATCTCCGCATCATCAAGACCGGCTTCCGCAAGGGAGACGGCGGTGAGAAGGCGTTCATCGAGCTGCTGGGTGCTGAAGCTGAACTGGGCGAGAAGCGTGAGAAGCGCGAAGCTGCCAAGGCCAAGAAGCGCGAGGAGCTGCAGAAGCAGCTTGAAGAGCAGCAGCAGGCTGAGGGTGGCGAGAACGCTGCCTAAACAACAAGACTTGCAACAACGAGAGCGCGCCTTCGGGCGCGCTCTTTGCTTTGATGCATGAGATTTTCAGTGTAGAGAGCGGGCACGGTTTCCGCGAAGAGCCCAAGCCTGATACCCTCCTGCCGGAGGATTAAGCGCATGAGCACAGTACGTCTACTGGTCGGAACCCGAAAAGGCGGTTTTGTGCTGACTTCAGACGGGAAGCGCCAGGACTGGACGGTGGAAGGCCCGTTCTTCGCCGGCTGGGAGATCTATCACATGAAGGGCTCGCCGGTAGATCCTAACCGTGTCTGGGCGTCGCAGAGCTCAGGTTGGTCGGGTCAGGTGTTGCAACGTTCCGACGATGGTGGGAAGACCTGGACCGTTGCCGGTAACAAGTTTCTCTATGAAGGCGAAGCCGGGACACACCAGTGGTACGACGGCACGCCGCACCCATGGGAGTTTAAGCGCGTCTGGCATCTCGAGCCATCTCTTAGCTGCGCGGACACGGTCTTCGCAGGTGTAGAAGATGCCGCCATGTTCAAGACCACCGATGGCGGCACGACCTGGAATGAGTTGCCGGGGCTCCGGAAGCATGGCACAGGTAAAGACTGGCAGCCAGGCGCCGGCGGCATGTGCCTGCATTCGATTGTGATTGACCCCACCGACGAGCAGCGGATGTTCATTGCGATCTCGGCGGCGGGCGCGTTTCGTACCGATGATGGCGGCGGCAGTTGGAAGCCGATCAACAAGGGACTTTACTCGAAGTACATCCCTAATCCGACGGCTGAGGTCGGGCACTGCGTGCACCATATCGCGATGCATCCATCCAAACCAAGGACCCTGTTTATGCAGAAGCATTGGGATGTGATGCGGACCGATGATGCCGGCGAGAACTGGTCAAAGGTAAGCGGCAACCTGCCGACAGACTTTGGATTCGTCATCGATGTGCATGCGCACGAGCCTGAGACCATCTTTGTAGTGCCCATCAAGAGCGACTCCGAGCATTTCCCCATGGAGGGACAGTTGACAGTCTTCCGCAGCAAAACAGGCGGGAATGAGTGGGAGCCGCTGAGCCGGGGCCTTCCGCAGAAAGATTGTTATGTAAACGTTCTGCGCGATGCCATGTCCGTTGACCGTATGGATGAGTGCGGCATTTACTTCGGCACAACCGGAGGACAGGTCTATGCGTCGCCCGATGGCGGCGAGAACTGGCAGGCAATTGTGCGGGATCTGCCTGCGGTGCTCTCCGTGGAGGCTCAGACGCTGCCGTGAGTGTAATGGTAAGGGTGGAGTTGCCGGCCCATCTCTGTAGGCTCGCAGGTGTCGGCCATGAAGTGACAGTAGCAGTGGATGCTGCTCCAGTGACCATCGCTGCCGTTCTGGAGGTACTGGAACGCGATTACCCCGCATTGGAAGGCACCATCCGTGAGCACGAGACAAAGCAACGGAGAGCCTGGCTTCGCTTCTTTGTCTGCGAGGAGGACTGGTCGCATGTCGGCATGGATGCCGTGTTGCCGGAAGTGATCGTGAACGGCAAAGAGCCACTGCTGGTGATAGGTGCAATCGCCGGCGGGTAATCAGTTTGTATCGAATGCTCCACCCATTGCGGTGCAATGGGTGGAGCACCCAGTTCTGTGGTTAATTGAGTAGGTACGCGCAAGTGCGACGTTAGAGCACGAGCCTCACGGGATACCCTGCAAGAGGAAAAATGCTCTAGTCTAGCGCTTGCCGAAGACGTCGCCCATGCGGCGAATCTGGGCTCCGACACCGCGGAGTTTTTCTTCGATACGTTCGTAGCCGCGGTCCATGTGATAAACGCGGTCCAGAATGGTTTCACCGTCGGCAACCAGGGCGGCAAGCACCAGAGAGGCTGAAGCACGCAGGTCAGAGCACATGACGGCCGCTGCCTGCAGCGGGGTCTTGCCTACGATGGTGGCCATACGTCCCTCAGTACGGATATTGGCGCCCATGCGATTCAGTTCCTGAACGTGCATGAAGCGGTTCTCGAAGATGTTCTCGGCAACGATGCTCGTGCCGTCGCACTGCGTCGCGAGCGCCATGTACTGCGCCTGCATATCGGTAGGGAATCCCGGGTACTCTTCGGTCGAGATATCGACCGGCTTCAGGTGGCCCTCGCTGCGGACGCGAACGCTTTCGCGGCCGACATCAATGCGTGCTCCCGCAGACTCCAGCTTGCCTATGACAGCCCCCAGATGCTCGGGGTTGCAGGAGTCGACATTCAGGTCGCCACCGGTGATTGCGCCGGCAATCAAGAAGGTGCCGGCTTCGATGCGGTCAGGATTGATGCGGTGGCGAGCGCCGTGGAGCTTGTCCACACCCTTTACTCTGATGGTCGAAGATCCAGCGCCTTCGATCTGGGCTCCCATGCCTGTGAGCAGTGCTGCGAGGTCAGTGACTTCCGGCTCGCGGGCACAGTTCTCGAGCAGAGTCTCACCCTCGGCCATAACGGCGGCCATCAGGATGTCTTCTGTACCGGTAACAGTGATCTTGTCAAAGACGATGTGCGCGCCCTTCAGTCGTTGGGTGCGGGCCTCAATGTAACCGTGATCGTAAGTGATGGTGGCGCCCATCTTCTCCAGTGCGGCCAGATGAAGATCGATCGGGCGGCCGCCAATGGCGCATCCTCCGGGCATCGCGACACGCGCCATACCGGTCCGGGCAATGAGTGGGCCGAGCACGAGTGAGCTGGCGCGCATGGTCTTCACAATCTCGTACTTGGCGACCGGGTCAGAGAGATTTGCGCACTGGATGCTGGTACGGTGCTGAGCTCGGCCATACCCCAGCTCTACGCTGGCGCCCATGGACTCCAGCAGCTTGCGCTCGGTCTCAATATCGCGAACCTGGGGAATGTTTTCGAGGATGATCTCGTCCTCGGTGAGGATGGCGGCGGCCATGCAGGGAAGAGCGGAGTTCTTGGCTCCGGAGACTTTGATGGTGCCGAGGAGCGGATTACCGCCGCGAATAACAAACTTGTCCATGAGCCAACGAGATACCTTAACGAATCAGTAAACGCCTCTTTGATTCTACGGAGTTACGTTGTGGAAGGGAGTGCTTCGGCTGGTTCAGGGCTTAGAGCATTTTTCCTGTAGGTGTAGCATCGCCGGGCAGGTCTCCGGGTAGAACGGCGAAAGGGGGAAATGGTGCTCCAGAAGGACATGATAACTGCGCCCAGTCAGCGGTGAGCGAGAGTGAGGGGCGTAGACCACGAAGAACGGGATGCTTCATTCCTGCTAGTCGAAGGCCATCCTTTGAAATCCAAACCTACAGTTCAAGGCGGGAGTCTTCGATTGCCAGGCGGACATTGCCATCCGACTTGGAAAGGCGGCGAACCGCCTCCATCTTGTCGACCCCGGCCTTCAGCATGACAACGGCAATGGGGATCGATTTACCGGCGGACTTGATGGCGCGGATGGCGGTCTCACGGTCGACCCCTGTGACACGCTGCAGTACGTTGATACCGCGCTCGACGAGCTTGGCATTCTTCATGTGCACGTTCACCATCAGGTTCTCGTACACATAGCCCAGACGAGTCATCGCTCCTGTCGTGATCATGTTCAGGATCATCTTCTGGGCTGTACCCGCCTTCATGCGGGTCGAACCCGAGATAACCTCAGGACCTACGTCGGCAACGATACAGATATCGGAGACCTCGGCAAGACGGCTGTTGGGATTGCATACCACGGCGGCGGTCCGCGCCCCCCGCTGGCGGGCATAGTCCACCGCGCCGACAACATACGGTGTGTGGCCTGAGGCCGAGACGCCAATCACAATGTCTTTTCTGGTTGGGCGGCGCTTGGCAATGTCGCGTTGGCCCATCTCCGGGGAATCTTCATTGACATCGGCGGCAGAGGCAAGAGCCTTGGGGCCACCGCACATCAGGTACTGGATCTGCTGCGGCTGTGTCGAGAAGGTGGCGGGGCACTCCTGGGAATCCAGTGAAGCGATACGCCCTGAAGAGCCGGCGCCGACGTAGATTAGCCGGCCGCCATCGCGCAGGGCGCGAGCGACCTGGTCGATCACCAGAGCGATCTCAGGAAGCGCTTTTTTGACTGCCAGATGGACCTTTGCGTCCTCGTGATTAATGATCCGGGCAATCTCAAGGGCACTTTTGGTGTCAAAGCCTTCAGATGCTTCGTTAGGCCGCTCCGTGACGAGTGCCTGCAGGTCGAACTGCTCACGTTCTGTGGATTTGGCGGCGGGAGCTGCAAGGGGTTCGGTCATGAGCGCTGGCATAAGGGTATCGATACAGGCGGAACCATTCTAGTCCTAAGTTACTTGGATGCGACAGATGTGTGTTGTGGATGGCCGTTACGGCGGTGATGCGCCCTCTCCGGGAAGGTAGAATATTAGAGATAATCCGAAGATTATTGATGAAGTGGCTTGCCCGGCAGGCTACTGAGGAAGAGGGCCAAAGCGCTACGCATGACGGAAATCAAACCGATTCTGGTGACCGGCGGCGCCGGTTTTATAGGAAGCAATTTTGTACTGGATTGGATTGAGACGGAGTCGTCACCTGTTATCAATCTCGATAAGCTGACGTATGCCGGAAACCCGCTGACCCTGGCGTCTCTGGAAAACAATCCCCGCTATACCTTCGTCCACGGAGATATCTGTGACGGGGAGTTGGTAGCCGATCTATTAGAGCGTCACCGCCCGCGGGCAATTGTCCATTTTGCCGCCGAGAGCCATGTTGATCGCTCTATCCTCGGGCCGGAGGCTTTTCTAAAGACCAATATCGACGGGACCTTCCAACTGTTGCGAGGTGCTTTGGCCTTCTACCGGACCCTAGAAGGGGAGGAAAAAGAGAACTTCCGAT
The DNA here is from genome assembly GCA_013361705.1 of Acidobacteriaceae bacterium. Taxonomy (GTDB): domain Bacteria; phylum Acidobacteriota; class Terriglobia; order Terriglobales; family Acidobacteriaceae; genus Terriglobus. Next base: position 3,940 of record JABFXN010000349.1, on the reverse strand, counting down.
TCCATCATGTGTCTACCGATGAAGTTTTCGGGACACTGAAGGCGGAGGATCCGGCTTTCCACGAAGAAACGCCATACGCGCCAAATTCCCCCTATGCGGCGAGCAAGGCCGCGAGTGACCACCTCGTCAGAGCGTGGCATCACACCTACGGTCTCCCGACATTGATGACCAACTGTTCCAATAACTATGGGCCATATCACTTCCCGGAAAAGCTGATTCCGCTGATGATTACCCACGCATTGGAGGGGAAGCCTCTGCCGGTGTATGGTGATGGCTTGCAGGTTCGGGACTGGCTGTACGTAAAGGACCATTGCTCTGCTATTCGGACGGTGCTGGCAAAAGGAATGGTGGGCGAGACGTACAACATCGGAGGCTGCAACCAACGAACGAATCTGGAAGTCGTGACGTTCTTATGTGAACTGTTGGATGAACTCGTTCCGGAATCTGCCTTCCGGCCTCACCGGCAGCTCATCCGTTTTGTAACGGATCGCCCAGGGCACGACAGACGGTATGCCATTGATGCCAGAAAAGTCGAGCGGGAGCTGGGGTGGAAACCGGCGGAGAGCTTCGAGACGGGCCTCCGGAAGACGGTGGAGTGGTATCTGGCTAACAAAACGTGGACCGAAAACGTCACGAGTGGTGTCTATAGGCAGTGGATTGAAAAGAACTATGGATTTCGGAAGGCGGAGTTGTAGATGAAGGGAATCATTCTGGCCGGAGGTTCTGGTACGCGGCTGTATCCGGTAACACAGGCAGTGTCAAAACAACTGTTGCCTGTATACGACAAGCCAATGATTTACTATCCGCTGTCCGTGCTGATGTTGTCTGATATCCGCGAGATTCTTATCATTTCAACCCCGCAGGATACGCCGCGATTTGAGCAACTGTTGGGAGACGGCAGCCAATGGGGACTGTCGTTTCAATATGCGGTGCAGGAAAGTCCCGATGGCTTGGCTCAGGCGTTTCTGATTGGCCGGGATTTTTTGGGCGGTGAAGGATGTTGCCTGGTACTTGGCGACAACATCTTTTTCGGCCATGAGTTGCCCAAAAAACTACAGGCAGCCTCACAGAAAACGAATGGCGCAACTGTATTCGCATACAGGGTTTCTGATCCGGAGCGCTATGGCGTGGTGGAGTTTGACGCCGCCGGAAATGCGATCTCTCTCGAAGAGAAGCCTAAAGAACCGAAGTCGTCGTATGCCGTTACCGGAGTTTATTTTTACGATTCTCAGATCGTTCGGGTTGCCGAATCCATTAAGCCTTCGGAACGCGGTGAGTTGGAAATCACGGATGTGAATCGGTGGTATCTGGAACGCGGAGAGCTTGCGGTGCAGAACCTTGGCCGTGGGACAGCCTGGCTTGATACCGGAACGCACGATTCCTTGCTTGAGGCGGGGACATTTATTCATGCCATCGAGCATCGGCAGGGCCTGAAGGTAGCGTGTCCCGAAGAGATCGCATTCCGCAAGAAGTGGATTTCCAGCGAAGAGCTTGCGGCATTGGCGAAGAAGATCGGGAAGAGCAGCTATGCCAACTATCTTCATCGCATCCTGAAAGAACGGATCTTCTGATGGGGCCGTTTTTTTTGACCGGAGCCAGCGGGCAGGTCGGTAGTGAGCTTGAGCCGATGTTGAGCCAGCTTGGGACGGTGGCCGCACCGCGGCGAGCAGAGCTGGATCTGAGCGATCTGGATGCCGTGAGGCGATATATTCGCTCCGTGCGGCCGCGCTGGATTATCAACCCGGCCGCCTATACGGCCGTGGACAAGGCAGAACAGGAGCCGGAGACGGCGTTTCGGCTTAATGCTGAGTTGCCGCAGATTCTCGGAGAAGAGGCTGCAGCTCTCGATGCCGTGGTGATTCACTTTTCGACGGACTACGTCTTTGCCGGGGTAGGGAATACGGCCTATGTCGAGACGGATCCAACCGGGCCGTTGAGCGTCTACGGAGCCAGCAAGCTGGCAGGCGAACGTGCACTTGCGGCAACTCGAGCTGCGCATTTCATCTTCCGGACGAGTTGGGTCTACAACTCCACCGGAAAAAATTTTGTTCGTACTATCCTGCGGTTTGCCCGGGAGAGCGAAGAGCTGCGTATTGTGGCTGACCAGCACGGAGCTCCCACATGGGCGCGCGATCTCGCAGCCCTTACACTGCACGCCATTCGCCGCTGTGAAGCTACGGGAGATAGCTTCGCTGAAGCTCGGCGCTTAGGCGGCATTTACCATGCCAGTGACGCCGGAGAGACCACCTGGTTTGATTTTGCGCAGGCCTTCCTGACGCTGGCCCAGGAGAAAGAGCCAGCGCAGTCCTGGGCAAAACTCATACCAATCAGAACCGAGGAATATCCAACGCCCGCCAGAAGGCCAACGAACTCTCGCTTAAATTGTGAACGGTTGCAGCGGATGCTGGGATTTACCATGCCGGCCTGGCAGGACTCGCTGCGAGCAGCGATGTTGGAAATCTAAAAACATACTGGAAGATGGATTCCTGTAAAAGAATCCGTTTTCCAGTATGTTCCCATTTCTAGACATTTTCCCTGTTGGTGGGTCCGGGAAGGGGCATGCGGCGTTATTCATGCGGAAAACGCCCATTCATGTGGAAGCTATACCTTCTAGTGAGGTACAGCTTCCCCTACAGGTGGGAGTTCAGCTTGTAGAAAGCTCATGCCATGTTCATCCTTTGGGGAGACCAAAACGGTGTCTACTTCATCGAGAGGCCAGTTAATCGCCAGCGTCGAGTCATCCCAGCGGATGCAACGTTCTCCCGCCGGGAGGTAGAAGTCGGTTGTTTTGTAAAGGATGTGGGCGCTTTCTGAAAGCACCAGGAAGCCATGCGCAAAGCCTTCGGGAATCCAGAGGTATTCCAGGCGGTCTTCGCTGAGGTGGAAGCTGGCCCATTTACCGAAGTCAGGGGAGTCGCGGCGAAGGTCGACGGCAACGTCCCAAATGTGACCCGTGAGAGCGCGTACGAGCTTGCCCTGCGGTTTGCCGAGCTGGTAGTGGAGACCGCGCAGTACACCTTTCCGAGAAAAAGACTGATTATCCTGGACAAACTTGTTTGGCAGCCCCGCGTGAGCGAAGGTCCGCTGTGAATATGTTTCTGCGAACCAGCCCCGTGTGTCTTCGAAGACCTTGGGAAGGACGCGTTTGACGTCTTTGAGAGGGGTAACAATAAGCTGCATCACAAATAAACGTCTATTATCTCATTTAGGTTATACGGAAGTTTGAACGAAGAATAGAGATTTTTACGCTGGTTTCAAGATGGATACCCACTGGTTCGGGGAATTGCAGAGGCACGTGGGAGCGACGGTTTTCAGCGTGTCGGCTGATAAACCAAAGGCGCACCCAATCGACCAGGCTCCGGCATTCTTTGCAGTGAGGACGTCCACGGCAGAGTCCCCTATCATTACGGTTTGGCTGGGCGTGGCGGTAGCTTCATGCATGAGTGTCTCAAGTCCCAATGGATCGGGTTTCTTGGTATGAAAGCTGTTGCCTCCATAATTTTCGAAGAAAAATGGTTCCAAGCCCAAAGCACGGCTAATTTCGCGGGACGGATTGACGGGTTTATTCGTAAGTATGGCCATCTTCAGATGAGGATGAGCCATACGAATGGCTTCAAGTGATTGAAGCACACCGTCATAGACGCGAGTGAAATCGAGTTTGTGTACCCGATAGTAGTCCAGGAAGAAGGTCAGGGCCTGTTGCACATACTCTTCGTCGTGTAGATCCCCCTCCGGGTCTCCGAGCGCGCGGCGTACCAGCATGGATGCTCCATCGCCGATATAGGTGGTAATGACGGCATCCGGCAGGTCCGGCTTCCCCAGGTGATGCAACATTGCATTGACGGAATTGGTGAGGTCCTGCCGGGAGTCGATGAGAGTTCCGTCGAGATCGAAGACGAGAAGACGAAGGTTGGAGGAGGGTGGTAGAGCCATTCTCTCT
>JABFXN010000280.1 GCA_013361705.1 Acidobacteriaceae bacterium | reverse complement strand
TCGAGCGTTGTTACCTGAACCATATTGAACGGAACACTCGGCTCAGGCTTCTGGTCGCCCGCATTGATCTGTCCCATGGCATGGGACGCAGCCAGCGCGAGAGAGACTCCCGCGAGCACTAACTCTTTCATCACGTCTTCCTCGATCGGTTTGGATTGATCAGGCGCCGGCAAGCCCTGCTTCCACAAGACAGGCGGGGATTACCGTCGACTTTTTATAACACCCTCACGACAAGCTGACGTCTGACCCTTGGCCTAGGTTGCGGCGAATATCTCTTAGACGAATGCGGAAGCCAGATCTCTTATCGAACAACCGTTTGTTCCAGATGGATCATTCGAGCCACGTTTAATGCGCGACATGACCCGCAGCCTCCCTTTGTTTCAGGAGTGTAATCGCGGCCTCATCAGAGATGGGGCTGACGCCATTTGCATTCTGAGCCGTAACGACATAACGATAGCTATGCCCGATAGATACTGAATTATCGAAGAAGGCCGGCGTTGTAAGACCCAGGGCGATGTTCCTGAAGCTGCCGTTGCCCTCAGCTTTCTCCACGCGATACGTCACCGCCCCCACTGATCTTGCCGTGGAAGCCTCCCAGCTAAGCGCCACGCCGGTGGCCTGCTTTACGGTGCTCACCTTAGCCGGACGTGCCGGAGGCGCTCCGTCAGGAAGCAGACCATAGACACAAAACTGTCCCGTGCCGACATTCTCCGTTCCGAAGCTCGCCAGATAGACCTTCCCATTGGCAATAGTGGGAGGAGACATCTTGGCATAGTTGCCACAGTCATCACGCAAACGGTTCTCAAGCGAGTTCCAGAGCTCGTGGCCGATATCGTCTGCGTCATAGGCGTGCAGGACTCCAGGACGGGACTCGTGCCACGAATCGCCCGTCGCGTGAATCGCGGCCCAGAGAATGCCGTTCCGTCCGCCATCCGAGGAGAGAGAAAGCATCGCGCCCGGATGGCCTTCGTTGACCTCCGGCCGGCTCATCACTGGAGTGGGATCAATCCTGTCTCCCTGCAGCCGATAGACACGCGGGCGATCCCTCTGCCCCCATATATAGAGAAGCGATCCCCGTTGGGCGCTATTCCAGAAAACCAGGCTATGCAGATGAGAGCCGGTCGCGGGAAAGTGCTGCAGCGCATGCTCATCTCCCCGGTGACCAAAACTGCCGCGGTCGAGCACGTACAGCACGCCCTCTTTTCCACCGCCAAGCACGAGATTCGTTCCTGGAACCAGCGTTGCGCCGGAGGAGTTGAGATCGATATCCCGCTTGTCGAGTTCGAAATGGTTGGTGGGCGTGAACCAGTCAAGCAATCTCAGATCCGGACTTAGCTTGAGGAAGCTCTCACTGAAGTTCTGCTCCCCATCCCAGGAACCATTCCCTGTTACGACATAGATATTGCCCTGCGCGTCGACGGACGGCGCTTGCCCTGACTGCCAGATACTTGCTGCCTGCCCCGAGGGAGTCGCGTTGAAGACAGCCGTCTGACGAAGCGTCTTCTGGTCATATGCGAGAAGAAAGCCGTGGTACGGCCCCTTGTCACAGTGCGAGGAGTAGCCAACATAGATGGTGTGATTCGCAAGTACAAGCCCAGGCCGCTGAGCCTGCAATAAGGGATCAAAGCCGGGAGCCGAGATCGTCATCGGACTACTCGGGAGATCCGCACCCGTTGCCAGATCGAGAGCATGCAGACGCTGCATGAAACCGTCGCCGGCCTTGGTCAGAGCAACGACATAGAGTGCACGCGCTGCAACATCAATCACCGGGGTTCCAAGAATCCCCATCTTGCCGTTGATATCGAGACAGCCGAACTCCGCATCATGCAGACCGGCAGGCGTGCCAAAGTTCACATGCCAGGTTGGGGCTGATGCCTCCGGAGCGTTCGCATCGAAGGCGTAGACGCTGTTATTGACCGTCGTGACATAAACCACATCGTGCGTGCCACCGTTGACCTGGACTCCCGTCGCCAGCAAAGGCTGCGTATAAAGCTGGTCGTCCACCACGCGCTTGAAGAGCATTCCGAAGTGCTGGCCGTTGACGTTCGCCGGCGTCAGCACGGTCTCCTTCGCGTTGACCCCAGTTCGTTCCAGGTCATTGTGCTGGGTGAGGACACTTACCTGCGCACCAAGGTAAGACGAGGCGAGAAGAGCCGCTACCGCGGCAAAAGATGTACACGTATACATTTAAAGACCGATCCCGAAGAACAAAGAAGCACCGCGGCAGTGACGGAACAGTTGAAGCCAACTGTATGGGTCATGCCAACGCAGTGTCAACGCTGCGGCGAGGCAATCATAAATTTTGCATATGAAATTTATTTTTAGCCATTGACATAACTTTGAGATCGCCACTAGAGTATTTCTCCTGTAGGTGTAATGTAGGGATTCGGTATCTATGGGCATTTTCCGCAATGAAAATGCCGCTGCACTCCCCTTCCGGAGCTACCCAGCGACAGGAGAAATGCTTTAGCGTTGTGTTGCTCGTGTTCAGCCGTCTGCTACAGCTCACTCCTATGAAGCCTCGTACCCTCGTTGTGCTATTTGTGCTCTGCCTTTTTGGCTCGCTGGCGCATGCCCGCACTGCCGACGGCCGCACGAAGATCGTCCTGATTGCCGGCACCAAGTCCCACGGCCCCGGTGCGCACGAGTACCTCAAATCCGCGCGTCTACTCAAAGTCATCCTTGACCGTTCCCCCAGCCTGCACAATGTCGTCACCGAGGTCTATTACGACGGCTGGCCTATGGACCAGAGCACGCTTGAAACCGCCGATACCATCGTCTTCTTGAGTGACGGCATGCAGTGGTCACCCTGGTCCTGGTCGCCGGAGCGGATTGCCTTCATGCAGCGGCAGATCGACCGCGGCTGCGGCTTCATGACCTTCCACTTTGCTACCTATATTCCATATCAGTTCGCGACGCAGGCGCTCCATTGGAACGGTGGTTACGTAGACTATGACGGTCCCACCCATCCCACTCCCTATTTCACGCAGAAGACGCTCACTACGGAGATCGCCTTTCCCAACCCCACCCATCCGGTGCTGCACGGCGCTCATCCGTTCCAGGTCCGTGAAGAGTTCTACTACAAGCCCACCTTCATCGATGGCATGAGCGGCATCACACCCCTGCTGCGAGCAACCGGCCTTCCCGCCGACCCTAAGGTCTTTCCTGGTCCGCTTGCCACACCTTTTGAACAGACCTTCTTCTGGGCATACGATCGTCCAAAACAGCCCGGCAGCAAGGTTCAGGGACGCAGCATCGGAGCCACCTTTGGCCACTACTACGCCAACTGGCAGATGGATGATTACCGCAAGGTGGTAGTCAATGCCATCTGTTGGACCGCACATCTGCCTATCCCGAAGGACGGAATTGCAACGACTTGGGTTGATGAGCAAGCCGTCGATCAATCTTTAGGTCCGACTCCTGTCCCCCACCTATCTCCGCTCGAACCGACTCGCCCACCGCTCGACCCTGCCTATACCAGGAAGTAAGTGTTAGAGAGTATGGACTCCCTATTGCACACCGCCACGCAGCTCTTTGAAAATAGCCTGGCAAGCAGTTCGGCTTTACAACCAAGCCCATGAAGTCACTGCAAGGCGATCTGAAAAATGACACCCAAGACTAAATACATTTTGTCTGTGGCAGCACTCTGGGGAATGACCACGGCCTTCGGAGCAAATGCCTGGAGCGTCTGGGTAGCTCATCGGCCTTTTAGCTGGATTGACATGTTCCTCAGGCTGATCGTGTTTTGCTTGGCTGGACTAGGATTCGGAGCTTCGATGTGGCGCTTACGAGCCAGAGGGTCACGCCGGTAAAGCAGTTGCCTTGTTCCGAAGATGGCTCCGTAACGCTTATAGGGGGTGCGCCGGAGACGGTGAACTGCCTCCGACGTGTCTTTTACACGGCGACGAACCCGCCGTCGACGAACAGCTCCACTCCTGCAACGAAGCTGCTGTCGTCCGACGCAAGGAATACGACCGCCTTGGCCAGTTCATCCGGTGTGCCGATGCGGCCCAGCGGTACGCCGGCAGCAAGTCCAGTCTTGAGCTGTTTCTCCTGTTCAGCATCATTGCCTACCAGGCCAGAGATCGCCGGCGTATCGATCGGTCCGGGGCTGACGACGTTCACGCGGATCTTGCGCGCCTTCAACTCGTTCGTCCAGGTTCGTGCGAACGAGCGCACCGCAGCCTTGGTCGCGTTGTAGACGCCGAAGTTTTCGAAGCCTTTTATGGACACGATGGAGCCGTTCAGCACGATCGTTGCACCATCAGGCAGCAGCGACAACGCCTTCTGCACCGTAAAAACGAGACCCTTCACGTTGATGTTGAAGGTCTTATCGAAGTGCTCCTCGGTGTAGCTGCCCAGTGGCACAAACTCCCCTCCGCCCGCGTTGGCAAAGACCACATCCAGCGTGCCCTTCTCCTGCTGGATCTGCGCAAATAGGCGGTCCAGATCCTCCAGCTTCGATACATCACCCTGTATGGCGGTAACATTGCCGCCGATTTCCTTCACCGCAGCATCCAGCGACTCCTGGCGACGGCCCGTGATGTACACGTAAGCCCCTTCAGCGACAAAGCGCTTTGCCGTTGCCAATCCAATACCGCTGTTTCCGCCCGTCACCAGTGCAATCTTTCCATTCAGCTTTCCCATTGCCAGCTCCTTTTCGCGCCGTGGTTCCTAACGATCATTTATTTCGACATCCATCGAAATAAATGATGACGCCCCCTTGCCCTCGGATTCAGGAACGACGGAAATTTGTTTGAGAAATGTGGATTCGACTGATCGACCGGCGCTTCGATGCAGTCTTTGGAGGACGAAATCACCGTACAGCTAAAATGCTTGGCAATGCAAATGCGTAAAGCATTCAGGGTCTCAATTCTTCTCGCCATTGCCGGCCTGACCGTGAATTCTGCAACGGCGCAGGATCTTGCTCCGGTCGTCAGGGTTGAGGGGCTTGGCCATGGGCTTGTGCGCCTCAACGAGCCATGGCAGTTTCATCTCGGCGATGATCCTCGCTGGGCCGAACCAGGCTTGAATAGCGCTCCGGGCCAAGGTGGGTGGGAGACGATCAAGCCCGACCGCCCCTGGGGTGCGCAAGGCCACTTCGCCACGCATGGGTTCGCGTGGTATCGGCTCCGGCTCAACATCACTCCGGCAGCGAATCTCCATTCGCAGATCCAACTGCTCATCCCCGGCATCTCCGACGCCTATGAGGTCTATTGGAACGGAGCTCTGGTCGGCCGCTATGGGACCCTGTCTCCGCATGCTTCCTGGCCTGCTGTGTATCAGCCCCAATGGTTCGCGCTTCCGAACCCGTATACCGGGACTCTCGCGATCCGTGTCTGGCAAGGTCCGCTCGGATCGAGTTCGAGCGGCATCGTCGGCGGGTTCAGCGAGGCGCCCATTCTGGGCGATGCGGACTCCATCTCGGGATACGTCGGAATATGGAACTACGAGTTCCTCAAAGGCACACTCTTTGCCAACGCGCTTAATCTTCTATACCTGATCGTTGGGATTGCCGGCATCGCACTCTGGTCGCGGCGTAGACATGAGTGGTTGCTGTTGTGGTTCTCGATCTTTGCGGTCTGTCCGGCGATCTGGGGCTCGGTCTACACGATGCGAATTCCAGTCTCCAGTCAATTCGCTGGATTCCTGGTTCAGCCCCTATGGCAACTCCGCAATGTTGCACTGTGGTTTTTGCTGATCGAGATGCTTCATCTCGGCAATAGAAAGCACTTAGCACAGTGGGCCAGGATTCTGGCGATCGTGAGCGTCACCGCTGCCTTCCTCGATGGATGCCTTACCTACATCCCTGCCGCATGGCTTTCATCGACGGCAGGCGCGTGGGCCGACGGCATCCTTACCGTCATCATTGAACCTTGCGATCTGTATCTCCTGGTTCTTGCGATCTTCGGGTTCCGCCAGAAGCTCGACTCTGTCCGCTGGGTAGTGGCTGTCAGCGCAAGCCTTTCGCAGTTAGGCGCTGTGGTTGCGGCCACCGCTGGACAAGGGCAAAGGTTCACTCACTGGACTCTTGCCCAAAGATTCTATTCCCCGCTCTTTCATATCGGACCGGTGAACCTGAGCGTCCTTCAAGTCCTCGACCTGCTGGTGTTCTTTTCCATTGTTTATGCCGTGTACCGCTACATCTTTGAGCAGCAGACAAGAAAGGCCCTGCTCGAGCAGGAACTCGAAAGTGCCCGCGAGTTGCAGCGCGTGTTGATTCCAGAGAAGCCGCCTGAACTGGCCGGGTATACGATTTCGAGCGCCTATCATCCGGCATTGGAAGTAGGTGGAGACTTCTTCCAGATCCTCCCGCTCGAAGGCGAGCAGGCCGGCTCATGCCTGGTCATCCTGGGGGACGTTAGCGGCAAGGGCCTGCGCGCCGCGTTGGCCGTCTCCCTCATCGTGGGGGCCGTTCGCACGTTGGCAGAAAACTATTCAACACCGGCCGGGATTCTGGCTGGACTCAGCCGGCGTCTTCATGGCCGTCTCCAGGGTGGCTTCACGACGTGCCTGGCTATGCGCCTCGACTCTGACGGAAGCTGCACACTGGCGAGCGCAGGTCATCCGGCTCCCTACCTCAACGGCAAAGAGATCGAGCTTCCCGGCGCCCTGCCGTTAGGCATCGATCCTTCCATCGACTACGAGGAGACTGCCATGAAATTTGAGCCTGGCGATCGATGCACACTCTATACCGACGGACTACTCGAAGCGCGAGCAGATTCGGGAGAGATCTTCAGCTTTGAACGCCTGCAGCGCCTTCTCTCCGAAGCACACGACGCGGATACAGCTTCCAGAGCCGCGGTCCAGTTCGGACAGGAAGACGATATTACCGTGCTCACACTCACGCGCTCGGCGTAAGACAAATCGACACAGGCGCCATCATGTGCGCAGCGCGGTAAGAGAGACACCGTTCCGAGGAGCCGTGACACGCCTCACATTCCTGGGTCGAATAGCTTGTGTTAAGCCTCCGAGGCTGGTGGAATCGCTTCTTTCCCTCCGAAGCTGCGGAACAATGCTACGACGCGCTCGCAGGCATCCGGCGCATAGAACATTTCCGTGTTCACCATGGTGTCTGCCGTCATACGCCGCATCCGAGCAAACATTTCCGCCTCATAGGTCGCAATGGCGTCAGAAGAAGACTTCTCGCTAGGAAGAAGCTTCGACAGGACCAGGGCGTCGAGCATCGCCATGTTCACGCCTTCGCCCGCATAGGGCGGCATGACATGCGCTGCATCGCCAATCAGCGTAACGTTTGGCTTTGGCTCCCACGGTTGATCCATTGGGCAAACAAGCAGCGGACGCCAGACCATTGAGACGGCCTCTCTAAAAAGTGGTTCCCATAGGTCACTCCACCCTTTGAAGTTGGCGCGGAACCATCCAACTCGCTGATCGGGGTCGACTGCCTCCTCAAGGCTCTGCCTCACCGCACGATCATCTGTCTTCAAACCCGCATACAGCAACACGCTCTCATCCGGCTTAGTTCCTATGCCAATCGTCCTTTCGCCTCCTAAAGCGATCAAGGCTGAGCCTCCGAGAAGATCCCACAACTCCGGCGTTGTCTGCTTTGCCGCAGGAATAAGGCCTTCGACGAGCGACACACCGACATACTGCGGCCGGATGGGAGTAACCAGCTCACGCAAGCGGGAGTTTGCGCCGTCGCTGCCGATCGCGATGTCGGCCAGTGCCGTTTTTCCGCCTGCAAAGCGTAACAAGACCTGCTCTCCCTGAACCTCTGAAGACTCCAGCTTGCAGTCCCACTGCACCGTGTCAGGCTCAAGCGAGTCGAGCAGGAGATCGCGCAGAGGGCCACGTTCGATCTCAGGACGTTGCCCCGGGCCGGACATCCGGCGAGAGTGATCGTGAAGAACTGTACCGTTTGCATCGGTAAGGCGAAGGTTGTTGAGGTCTGGTCGATGGTTCGCCCAAAAGGCTTCTGTCAGGCCGGCGGCTTCCAGGGCTGCCAATCCAGAGTCTTCATGGAGGTCCAAAGCGCTGCCCTGGACTCGTGCACTGCGGCTTTGGTCACGCTCGTACACTGACACCTGCGCGCCGCTTTGCTGTAGCAGCCGTGCCAAGGTAAGGCCGCCTGGACCTCCGCCGACAATGGCGATCTTCTTTCCACAAATAGCGTTCATATTGATCGTCCCGGTCCTTCAGCTTGAATCAAGTGCACATCCCGAATGTAAGGATTTGGCTCACAGGATCTGATGAACTACGCCAGCCCAAGGAGCGGAATTAATTCGTTTAGCATTCCTTGGCAAAACCGAACCAGGAGATCCGTCTTGATCCCTTGTACCGGATTGGCTTTCGTCGAAGCACCTGAAACACATTCCTAAGATCCGAAGATTGCTGACGAAAAGCCGACTTCCCGGTACTTAATACGGTCGGCCAGATTTTTCCAGTCCTTTGGCGGAGGCATTAAGGTCGGCGGCTCGTAGTAGGATCAGTCTGTTCACACATCGTTATGAGGCGGAGCTGATCTTCCGGACTCGCAATGGAGGTTGTGATGTCGAATGGCGGGCTGTTTGATTTAAAGGGCAAAGTAGCTGTCGTTACCGGCGGCAACGGTGGTCTCGGTCGCGGAATCGCTTTGGGACTAGCCAGGGCTGGTGCCGCTGTTGCAGTGCTGGGCAGAACCGAAGCCAAGAACAACGCTGTGCTGCAAGAGCTTCGAGAAGCTGGCGTTCCTTGTATGGCCGTGGCACTCGATCTTACCCGGCGGGACGACCTTGCCCCAGCCTTCGAAGCCGTGGAAGCGAAACTCGGGACTGTCGACATCCTCGTCAACAATGCCGGGAATGTCTCTCTGAGCGGCGGCATCATGAACGAAGCAGATGCCGACTGGGACAACGTAATCGCAACTCATCTGCATGCAACGTTTCTTCTATCCAAGATCGCTGCCCGGGGGATGCTCAGTCGCAGGGCGGGCAAGATCATCAATATTGGAAGCATGTACTCGTTTTTCGGGTCGGGGCTTATCCCTTCTTATAGCGCCGCGAAGGGAGCGATTATCCAACTCACGAAGTCGATGGCGATCGAGTTTGCTCCGGGAAACGTTCAAGTGAACGCGATTGCACCGGGATGGTTCGAGACGGAGATGACAGCTCCGGTGAAAACGATGCCCGCGATGCATGATGAAATCATGCTGCGGACTCCCGCGGGGCGGTGGGGGCAGGCGGAAGAGCTTGCTGGAGCTGCGGTGTTCTTAGCGTCGCGAGCATCCGATTTCGTCACGGGGACCACAGTGGTCGTCGATGGTGGCTACTCGATCCGCTGATCTCAAAGTCCCGATAAACGCCTTTATCGGAAGCCCACAGCCGCTCATTTACTCAAGCGTATTGGAACCATTCACTGAAATTTTCTGTCCAGTGACAAATCCAGCTCCGTCGCTCGCGAGAAAGGCCACGGCTTTCGCGACATCTTGAGGAACTCCCATCTTCTTTGTCGGCAGGGTTTGCAGATACTGGTCTATCTCTGCCTGGGGAGTGCCGACGTGGCGCTCAGTCGGTATCCAGCCGGGGGCAACCAGATTTACCGTAATGCCGGTCGCAGCCAACTCGCGCGCCCAGGAACGAGTCTGTCCGAGCTGGGCGCCTTTTGCCGCCACATAATTGGCGAACCGAGGGTTTCCCAATTCGAAGACTTCGCTTCCGATCTGAATGATGCGGCCAAACTGCTTCTCTCTCATACGGGGAAGAACACGCTTGAGCAGAAGAAGCGGAGACTTCACAAAAAACTCCATTTGATCCAGATAGCTTTCCCAGGTTTGCTCTTCTATCGAGAGCATCGGCTGAGGTCCAGTCGCATTAACGACCAGGATGTCGATACCCCCGAAAGCCTTCTCAGCCTCCGTGATGAGCGCGTCTATCTCGGCGGGACCTCGAACGTCAGCCTTTACGGCCAACGCTTGCGCACCGAGCTTGTGGATCTGATCGCAGAGATCTTCGGCTCCATCTTTGCCGTTGAAGTAGTTGGCGACCACATTCATGCCGGCCGCGCCAAGTTCGAGTGCGATAGCGCGCCCGAGACCGCGCGATGCTCCGGTTACCAATGCCGTTCGCTTCATCGTAGGTTCCTTTGATTTGAAAGTCTTCTCATCGCAAAAATAGCAAAGCAGCTTCCCATCTTTTCTACGCTAGCCCCTCTGCCCTTAGCAAAAGGGCTAACCGCACGAAAGTCAAAGGCAGGTAGATTGGTTAGGACAAATAAAGTCCTGATCGCTCCAGCCAAACGCAATTTTCCGGACTTCTTTTGCTATTCCATCTTTCCTATGGACATTGCAAAGGAGTGCTGCTAGCTTCTATGCATTGTCCAAAGGAGTGACCGTGATGACCTCCAGATTCCGTGTTTTCGCGGCAAAGCTCAGCGGAATGTTCGGCCGTCGAAAAGCCGATCACGAATTCGACGACGAGATGCGGTTGCACCTGCAGCTCCTGACGGAGCGATACATTCGCCAAGGTATGCGTCCTGAAGAGGCCGCTTCGGCGGCGCGCCGTCAATTCGGCAATACAACCCTCTTGCAGCAAGGCCAGAGAGAGATGCGCTCGATCATGTCCCTCTCCAATCTTGGACGCGATCTCCGCTTCAGCGTGCGTCAGCTCCGCCGTAACCCAACGCTTGCCCTCGTCGCCATCACTTCCCTCGCTCTGGGCATCGGCGCCAATACCGCCATTTTCGCTGTCGCAAAAAAAGTTCTCCTCGATACCCTGCCCGTCAAAGACCCGAAACAGCTCCGCATGCTCACCTGGGTCGCCGGCCACGATCAGAAGGTGCCACTCGTCTGGGGTGATGCTTCCTCCAACGCCAGTGGTGACCACATCAGCTCATCGTTCTCCTACCCTGTTTTTGAAGAACTGCGCAAGCAGAGTGATGCCTTCCAGTACCTCTTCGCCTTCAAAGACGTCCAGATGACCGCTACTGTCGACGGTCAGCCCGACCTGGTCTCCACCGAGCTCGTGAGTGGCGATACCTTCAACGCGCTCGGCGTCCAGCCCATACTCGGCCGGCCCCTTACAGCCCCCGATGACACCGACTCCAGCGCAGGCCCGGTCCGTCATCAGCGAAGCCTACTGGGCCGCTCACTTCGCCCGTTCTTCCTCCGCACTCGGCAAAACTATCTCGCTCAATGGCATCCCCACTACCATCGTGGGCATCGCCCCAGGCAGTTTCACCGGTCTGCAGATAGACACCGTCACACAAGTCTTCGTTCCCCTTGCCATGCAGCCGCTGCTTCTACCGCGCCCTCAAAACAGCAGCACCTCCCTGCTCAACAACCCTCAATCCTGGTGGCTGCTCGTCATGGCACGCCTGCGTCCCGATGTCCCTGAAATCCGCGCGCAAGCCAGGCTCGACGCTATTCTGCGCCAGGCTGCAGCCGCAGGTATGCCGGACGGAAAAGCTCCCACTCAATTCCATCTCCAGTTCCAGCCCGGAGACCGCGGCCTCGACTACCTGAAGGACACCTTCGCCAAGCCCTCCTACATGCTGCTCTCACTCTCCGGCCTCGTGCTTCTGCTGGCCTGCGTCAACCTTGCCAACCTGCTGCTCGCCCGGGTGGCTGCCCGCGAACGCGAGGTAAGTACACGCCTCGCTCTTGGAGCAGGCCGCACACACATTGTGCGCCAGATGCTCACTGAAAGCCTGCTGCTCTCCTCACTCGGAGGTGCCGCCGGTCTGCTCGTCGGCTATCTCGGTCGGAACCTCATTCCACACCTCCTCGCAAAATCGTGGAGCCCGGAGAGGATCCACCTTGACTTCGATGGACGAGTCATTGCCTTCACTATTGGTGTCTCCCTCGCAACTGGAATTCTTTTCGGTCTCGCTCCCGCATGGCAGGCTACACGCACGAACGTCAACTCTGGTCTCAAGGACACAACCCACGCCACTTACAGCCGGCAGAAGATCGGTCTCGGCAAAGGTCTTGTCATCTTCCAGATCGCACTTTCGGCAATCCTGCTCATCGGAGCCGGGCTTTTCGTACGGACTCTCGTCAACCTCAACCACACTCCGCTTGGCTTCCGGCCAGACAACATCCTTCTCTTCCGCCTTGCTCCTCCGAAAACCCGTTATACAGGCCCGCAAAGCACTGCGCTTTATAGCCAGCTTGAAGAAAAATTGGCCGTAATTCCTGGTGTTCGCTCGGTCTCGTTGAGCACAATCGCTATCGTCGGTGACGGTTACTCAGGTTCCACCTTCCACGTCTCCGGCCGCCCTGTCATCGAGGGTGCACGGCGCGTTCAGATGAATATCGTCGGCACCGATTTTCTCTCCACGCTTGGTATCTCCATCATGCGCGGCCGTAGCTTCAACACGCACGACACCTATACCTCGCCCAAGGTCGCGGTCATCAATCAGACTCTTGCACAGAAATACTTCCCTAGCCAGGACCCTCTGGGCCAGACCTTTGAGAACGAAGGCGCGGACGGCCCCATCCAGATCATCGGCATCGCCGCCGACACTCGCTACGCCAATCTTCGCAGCCCCACGCCTCCGCTCTTCTATCTTCCCTACCTGCAGCATCCCGACAACGTGAGCCGCATGGTCGTCGAGCTTCGCACCTTCGCAGAGCCCTCCGGCATCGTCAATCAGGCTCGAGCCGCCGTTGCCTCACTCGATCCCAACCTGCCCCTGATCGAAGTCCGTACCATGACCCAACAGATCGACTCCAGCCTCTCCAACGAACGCATCTTCGCGCGACTCACCGCCGGCTTCGGTCTGCTTGCCCTTCTCCTCGCCTGCATCGGCATCTATGGCATCATGACCTACACCGTAGCCCGCCGCACGAGTGAGATTGGCATCCGTATGGCTCTCGGAGCCCGTGCGGACCAGGTCCTCTCGATGGTGCTGCGCGAGGTCTCGTGGATGGCTTTGGCAGGTGTCGCGATCGGCATAGGTGGAGCGCTATGGCTGGGACGCTTCCTTAGCTCAATGCTGTACGGATTGAAGCCGTCAGACCCGCTGACGTTGATAACCGCCGCGGCATTGCTGGCTATCATTGCCCTGTTAGCCGCGCTTGGTCCGGCGCGGCGAGCATCGCGCGTTGATCCTATCCGTGCGTTGCGACATGAATGAGGCCGGCATTCGTTGCCGTACATGATTGCCGTCGCACTGTGCTTAACGGAGTTCCTGGGCGAGCCCGATCAGAATCCCTTCAGGCCCGCGGATATAGCAGAGCCGATACGAGTCCTGATACCGAACGACTTCGCCTACAAGCTTGGCGCCGCGATTGCGAAGCCTTTCAAGCGTCTCGTCGATATCATCTACAGCGAACATGACGCGGAGGTAGCCTAGAGCGTTCACCGGGGCGTTGCGGTGATCCGCAACGACAGGCGGTGTGAAGAAGCGGGAGAG
>JABFXN010000159.1 GCA_013361705.1 Acidobacteriaceae bacterium | reverse complement strand
GATTCCCGTCGAGGACCGGCCCACCAAGGCCGGCCCGGTGGAGAAGGTGATTGTTATCAAGCCGGAGTACGTGAAGACACAGGTCGCCAATATCGTGAAGAACGAAGATCTGAGCCGTTACATCCTCTGATAGCGCCCCGGATATGGCGGCGGCATCGGCGTGCGATTACGGATCGTGCTGATCAGCAGCCAGATGAGAGCTGCAAAAAAGATAATCGGCGCCAGCGGAATCAGAACCCAGAGAGGACTGGACGAGATGACACGGTCTCCATGGACCGTTGCGCCTTTATCGGTGTAATCCCCACCGATGCCAGCAAGGTCGCCGCCGATGCTGGAGCCCTCTTCCAAGACAATAGGCGTAACAAACGCGGCTACATCGCCGGAGATGGATTTGCCGCTGTCGACGTGCAACTTTCCGAAGGCAATGGCGACATCACCAGTCACGCGCCCGTGCACAACAACATCGCAGAAGACACAGGCGACATCGCCAACGGTCTCGTTCTCTCCAACAATGATCTGGTTTCCAACTCCTGCGCGATCTTCAGAGCTACGGGCGTGTGCCATGACAGCGGAGAGGGATAGAAGCGAAACGGCAGCAAGAATCGGTAAACGGCGCATGAAACCTACTCCTGGCGGTGCACCCGATTCTAGAGCATTTCTCCTGTTACTGGGTATTCCGGAAGGCCCGTGCAGCGGCGTTTTCATCGCGGAAAACGCCCATAGATACGGAAACCCTACACTACACCTACAGGGGAAATGCTCTAACGTGAGCACCGGCGGCTCGTACTAAAATTGAACTTTGGCCCTGTGCGCTTCATGGTGCACACAAACATGTGCCACGCCGGGATAGACATGCCACAGGAACTCGCAAAAGCTTACGATCCGACATCCATTGAAGAACGCTGGGCCCGGTACTGGATTGAAGAACGTCTGTTCGACGTACCAACCCCACCTTCGGGTACTACCGCAGGCGAGAAAAAGTTCGTCCAGCTTCTACCTCCGCCCAACGTCACTGGCCGCCTGCACATGGGCCACATGCTGAACCAGACGGAGATGGATATCCTGGCCCGCTGGCACCGCATGAAGGGCGAGCGTTCTTTGTGGGTTCCAGGCACCGATCACGCCGGCATCGCCACCCAGATGATGGTGGAACGCCAGCTTGCGTCAGAGAACACCACTCGCCAGCAGCTCGGCCGCGAAGCCTTCGCGAAGCGCGTCTGGCAGTGGAAGCAGGAGTACGGCGGCGCCATCACCGGACAGATGCGGCGCCTCGGCGCCTCGGTCGATTGGTCGCGCGAGTACTTCACCATGGACGAGAACCTCTCTACCGCAGTGCGGGAGGCCTTCGTCCGCCTCTACGAACAGGGCTTGATCTATCGGGGCTCGTACATCGTCAACTGGTGCCCGCAGCAGCAGACCGCTGTCTCTGACCTGGAAGTGGTGCACGAAGAGCAGGCCGGCAAGATATATCACATCCGTTATGACCTGGCGGATTGCTCCGGCGCCATCACCGTTGCTACCACTCGTCCCGAGACGATGTTGGGTGACGTTGCCGTCGCCGTGAATCCGAACGACGAACGCTACAAGGCGATGATCGGCAAGATGCTGGTGCTGCCGCTCGTCGGCCGCGAGATTCCCGTGGTCGCCGATGATTGGGCGAATCCGGAGTTCGGCACCGGCGCGGTGAAGGTCACACCGGCGCACGATCCGAATGACTTCGAGATCGGCAAGCGTCATAACCTGCCGAACCTGAACATCATGGACGAAACCGCGCACATCCTTCTGCCGGACTCGCCCTACAACGGCCTGGAGCGCTACGCCGCGCGCGAGAAGGTCGTCGCCGATCTGGAGGCCCAGGGGAACCTGGTCGCCATCAAGGATCACACCAACTCCATCGGCCGTTGCGACCGCTGCAAGGCGATCGTAGAGCCGCGCCTCTCGAAGCAGTGGTTCGTCAAGATTCAGCCGCTCGCTGACAAGGCGATTGCCGCTGTCGAGGAAGGCCATATCCGGTTTACGCCGGAGATGTATGCGAAGACCTACTTCGAGTGGATGCGGAACATCCACGACTGGTGCATCTCGCGTCAGCTCTGGTGGGGACATCGCATTCCCGCATGGCACTGTCCGAAGTGCTCCGGCATTACCGTTGCACGGGAGACTCCGGCGGCCTGCACGGCATGCGGCAACGACGAGCTGGAGCAGGAGACCGATGTACTGGACACATGGTTCTCCTCAGGTCTGCTGCCCTTTACCGTCTTCGGCTGGCCGGAGGCGGGTGCGGCGTTGGAAGCCTTCTATCCCACCGAGCTGCTGGTCACCGGCTTCGACATTCTCTTCTTCTGGGTGGCCCGCATGATCATGCTGGGATGCCACTTCATGCTCGACGTCCCCATGGCCGACGGCAGCAAACGTACGCTGAAGGATGCTGTGCCGTTCAAAGAGGTCTACATCCACGGCCTGGTGCGCGACGCCGATCGCCAGAAGATGTCGAAGACCAAAGGCAACGTGATCAACCCGATCGAGATCATCGAGCGTTTCGGAACTGACGCAGTGCGTTACACACTGGCGAGCCAGGCCTCGCCCGGAACCGACATCGCCTTCAACGAGCAGCGCACCGAGGGATATCGCGCCTTCGCCAACAAGATCTGGAATGCTGCCCGCTTCCTCTTCATGCAGATTGAGAAGGCGAAGGAGGCCGGCTACAAGATCCGTCTGGGCGAGAATCTGCCGGTGACTGTGCTGCCGGCGGAGACCCCGCTGGAGACACGCTGGATCTTCGCTCGTCTCTCCATCGTAAGCGCCGAGGTGGAGACAGCGCTGAACAACTACCGCTTCGATGAGGCATCGGCGGCTGTCTACCAGTTCTTCTGGGGTGAGTTCTGCGACTGGTACCTGGAGCTGGTGAAGCTGCGCCTGAACTTCGACCGCCCAGGCAATGCTGAGACGGCGATCACGCTAGCCTCTCTGGTAGGTGTCTTCGAAGCGGCGCTCCGCCTGCTCTCGCCCTTTATGCCCTTCCTTACGGAAGAGGTATGGCATGCGCTGTATGACAACGAGCCGTACGCCAAGTCGATTGCGCTGACGCGTTATCCGCAAGCGAGCGACTTCCCTTCCTACAAAGACGCGGAAGAGAACATGGCGCTGTTGCAGGATCTCATCGTCTCCATCCGCGGCCTGCGCAAAGATGCTGCTGTACCGGAGAAGGAGTTCGCACCGATTCGCATCTTCGCCAATAACCCTGTCGTTGCCCTCGTCGACGCCACCCGCGAGATGCTGGCGCGGCTCGCGCGTGTTGACGCGGTAGATTTCCTGGAAGGCGCGCTGAGCGGTGCCAACGTCCGCAACACGCCGAAGTTCGATGTGGCGGTAGTCTACGAGCGGCAGATCGATGTGGCCGCCGAGACCGAGCGCCTGACCAAGGAACTTGCCAAGTTGAGCAAGGGCCTGGAGGCTGCGGCAAAACAGCTTGGCAATGAAGCCTTTGTCGGCAAGGCTCCGGCGCACGTAGTGGAAGGCCTGAAGAAGCAACAAGCTGAGACACAGTTGCTGTATGACAAGGCCAAAACAGCCCTGGAAGCTTTGCAATAGAGCATTTCCCTGTAGGTGTAGTGGAGGGCTTCCGCATCTATGGGCGTTTTCCGCAATGAAAACGCCGCTGCAAGCCCCCT
>JABFXN010000197.1 GCA_013361705.1 Acidobacteriaceae bacterium | reverse complement strand
CGGCAAGAATTCACTGCAGACCGCTATCCCCGATATCTCCGCCGGCGCCCTGGCCTATGACACGGTGCCCATCTCCTCTATCGGCCGCTTGGACCCGTTCTCGCCTCAGTTCCAGTCCATGTCCTACGAGAAAGGCGCCATGGTCTATCACATGCTGCGCTGGGAGATCGGCAACGACAACTTCATCAAGTTCCTCCGCAACCTGCTCTCCGTCTATACCGACAAGAGCGTCCGGTCGAGCGACCTGCAAAGCCTGGCCGGAAAGATGAACCCGCAAGTCACCACGCTCGAGGCCTTCTTCGCCCAGTGGATCGACGGAACCGGAGCACCCGCCTTCCAGAACAAGTACACCGTCTTCCGTCTTGGCAGCTCGAAAGGCTTCCGCACCATCGGCCAGATCACCCAGGACCTTGACCTCTTCCGCATGCCAGTGGAGCTACGCATCGAGACTGACGGTAAGACAGAGATTCGCCGTATCGATGTCTCCGGATCCGAGTCGCAGTACACGGTCGAGACCTTCGGCCGTCCGCGCCGCGTCACCATCGATCCCGAGAACTGGGTGTTGAAGTCCACTCCTGATCTTGCCGTGCGCGTCGCTGTCCTGCGCGGTCAGCAACAGGCTGCCCAGGGCGATCTGATCGCCGCGCTGAACGAGTACCAGAAGGCGCTCGACGCAAATACCGAGGTCTGGAGCCATATCAAGCTGGGCAACATCTTCGACGTCACCGGTCAACGCGATCGCGCCGTCAATGAGTACCGCCTCGCCATCCAGACCAACGACAACACCCAGGGCGCCATCAACGAGGCACGGGCACGCATGGCTTCGCCCTACAAGCGGGAGAAGACGGACGAATAAATCGGCGGTCATAGTCTCCACTCGGAGATCATCATCTCCATTCTGAGATCATCATCCTCGTGTGGAGATTACGACCGCCGTACTAAACCTATCCGTAAATGTGCTGAATAGAAGCAGACCAAGCAGGTCCCAATATTCATCCATATCGTTCGCGGTGAAGTCCTTCATGGTGTACGCAAGGGTGATATGAAAGCCATACACGCATGATCCATGGCACTTCGCCCCGTGCATTAACGTCCGAGCAAGAATTTCATTTGTCATTTGCTCGTGATGTTGGTACAGTCGGTTTCTATTCAGTTCAAGAGTCTAGGCTCCGCTTTCAGTAAACACCTTTCCCAGATCTGAACAATGTAATTGCGTTTCAAGTAGCTGGATATCCGCAGTGTCGATCGCGACTGCCCGGGACCATCCATGCTCGCGCTTTATCGGTTGTGCGGGAACTGCGTAGTACCGGGCCTTTAATTCATTCTGGTTGTGACAAAAGAGGCTGTGAAACCGGCGCGCGGATTGCGCTGGCTCTGTGCTGCCTCTTGGAAAGAATCGGGGTAATCATGCAGAGAAAATGGATTCTCCTCTCGTTCGTTGGCGGCTTACTTGTCATCGCCTCATTGGCAGGTTTCTACCTGGTTCGGCGACCAGGCGCTCAGCCATTACAGGCTGGCCTGCGGCAGTTTCCTTCATCCCTTTCACCGCAGCTTCCCTACGATGTAAACGCTGCCCAGGTCGAAGCGATGATGGCTCAGGTTCATCCGCAGAACGGCGGCGAATACTCGCCCCACGACACCGAGCTCGTACTGAAAGCGCAAAGAGAGTTTGACATCCTCTCGTGGCAGGCCTTCCTGGCATTGAACTGGCCGCAACAGTCCTATGAGTCGCCAGAGTCGAGCCTTAATGCAACTTCAGGCCAGCCTCTGTGGAGCTATTGGGTTCCAATCGAAAAGATCTTTCTGCCAAACGGCGCGCGGCCCCAATTCCCATGGGATCCAGCGCAACAAGTGAAGGACGCGGCAACCAATGGCATTCCTTTGACGATGACAAAGGCAGCATGGCGGCAGCAGGCTTCTGCCAGTGATAACTTTCAAGCCTTTTCCGGACCGCTGGTTGACCAGAACGGCAAGTGGGCTCGCTATGAAGCACTGGTGGATCCAGAGGAGTACGAATACCTCTACAAGAACGAGCTCTATAGTATCGATGGCCAGATTCGCTTCAGCAATCGATACGTCAACCAAAGCGAAGTCTCGATGCCGCTCAATTCCGGCGATAAGAAACACGGATCGATCGAGATCAAGCTCTCCTGGAAGGAACTTGGACCAAACGACGACCGGTCACGTTTCTATACGAAACGGGTTCGTGTTGAACTTTCCGAACCGACCAACGGTGGACCGCCACAGTACCGCACCATCGATGCAGGTCTGGTCGGAATGCATATTGCGATGCGCACCGAGTCTTCTCCGGAGTGGATTTGGAGCACCTTCGAGCAGATCGACAATGTACGTCAGAATCCTCTGGAGCATGGTGGCCTGAGCCACGCAAACTTCATGAACCCTGCGCTGAAGAACGCTCCCGTGAACGTGCTTCCAGCAAAGAACGGTGATTGCACCAACGGCACGAACTGCCAGACCTGGTATGAGAACCTGACCACCACGCCTGTCCAAACGTCTCGCGTGCAGGTTCCCCTTCAGCATGGCCTCAACCCCATCGATGACAAGATCACCGAAGCCGTAGCGGAGCTGAACAAGCAGGTACAGGCACTGCTTCACAGCCAGGGTTCTGTCTTTCAGTATTACGAGCTGATCGGAACGCAGTGGCCCGTTCACAAATTCGCTCCCGCCTATGCCGGCGGTCAGGGCAGTGCCCCCGAGAGCATCACCAATAAAACTCCCGGCGACGTGGTTCCAGTCTTCCTGGTGAACACCACCATGGAAACTTACTTCCAGAAGGGCGGGCAAAATGCCGGCTGCCTGGAACAGGACGATCGTCTTCCCGACAACTGCACTGCTGACAGCACACCGGTAACAGGTACTGAGAGTTGCGTCGGTTGCCACTATTCCGCTGGCATCGCCACGGGTTGGAAGCGAGACATGAACGGGAATCCCGTGATTGTCAACGGAGTGAAACAGCCGATTTATGGAGAGAACGGTCACTTTGGGCGTTCGGCTCATGCCAGCTTCAGCTGGATGCTGCAGATTGAAACCAGTAAACAAAACCTTGGAGCGGAAGCAAGTACTCCGGCTCGAAAGCGCTTCTCGATGCATACCCCCAATCGCCAACCGTAGAGCATTTTTCCCTGCAGATGTAATGCTCTGGAATTCCACATTGAAGAGCAGCAAAGGGGTCATTTCGCAATGAGTGTTGATTCAAGAGATTCCAGCTACCGCTATGTTCCCGTCGATGGCTTCAACCCGAACAGTGCAACAGGATGGACATCATTCGGCAATGTAAGCCAATGCCTCTATGACAAAGGTGACGGGATCTTTACGTTGACCGGCACGGGATCGGGAGGCAATCAGCCTCCCGAGCTCAAGATCTATCTGCTTGGGCCGGCGGCATTCCGTGTACGCTTCAATCCCCAAAACGACTACAGCATGGATGGCTCTTTCGCTGTGGTCAACAAGGATCTGGGAGCACCGGCCGTCATCATTCTGCAAAATGACTCCGTCAAGCTTTCAGTGGATCTGGGCTCTCTGCGGCTCGACGTCCTCTTTCAGCCTTTCACCGTGCAGGTGTACTGGAAGAGCCATCTCATCAGCACAGATGTGGCCCCTGGTCTCATCTATGTCGCCAACGGCGGCAACGCCGTCGCCAACTTCAAGACCTATCCTGCGAATGCCAACTACTTTGGAGCCGGAGAAAAGGGCGGCAACGACCTTCGGTTGAATGAGGCTGCCCTGACCTTCTTCAATTACGACAACTTCAAATACTGCGGCCAGAACACAGACGATCCTCCTGCGCCTAACGGCGATGGGTTCCTACGAGTCATTCCCTACAACTCCAACTACAACGACCCCACGGTGCAGCCCGGGCCACTGAACTGGTCTGAACCGCTGTACAACTCGATCCCCTTCTTTCTTGAAGACAACCCGAATCCTCTTGACCTGGGCGGACATCCCACCGGTGTCCCGTATGCCTATGGCATCCTGCTGGACAACGAGTCCCAGAGCTACATGAACTTCGGGGCAAGTTCCAGCTACAACGGCAACATGTACGGCAAGTACTTCTTCGGCGCACTCTACGGAGAGATCGATTATTACTTCATGGCCGGGGATGCCGCTCCGGATGTGCTGCGGCAATACTCGACGCTGGTAGGCCCGGCTGCGCTGGCTCCCATGTGGGCGCTTGGAAACCACCAGGGATGTTACGGATATTACGACCAGGGCCGGGTGCTGAATGCGATTCAGCAATACCGGGCAAGCAACATCCCGCTCGACGGCATGCACATCGATGTCGACTTCCAGAACAACTACCGCACCTTTACCGCCAGCCAGATGAAGTTTCCTAATGGCGGCGCAGACTGCTTCTCGCAGGCTGCGGCCATGGGCGTGAAGTGCAGTACGAATATCACCGGAATCGTAACGATTCAGCCTCTTGATGAAAACGGCAATGCCACGCCGTATTCCGTCCTGGAATCAGGACTCGCCATCAACGCCTTTGTGCAGGACAATCGCGCAGAAGGCCAGGGGCCGGCTTATCCAAAGCCCTTCGTTACTAATGAGAGTTATGGAGTGAACTACGGGTTCAATCCATATCCATCGCCAGGCGCTCCTTACAATCCCGGTCCCGGGACTGCGCTAGGGACCTATGGCTACTATGCGGACCTCGGCCAACTGCAGTTCCGCGACTGGTGGGGTGAGCAATATAAACCTCTGCTCGATGCCGGCCTGGAGATGGTCTGGCAGGACATGACCGATCCTGCAACGCAGCCCAGTGTCTGCGACTCCGCGCCTTATAAGACACTCCCGCTCAACGTGTTGATGTTCGATTACACGCAGAACAAGATGGTGCCCAGCGCCGAGATCCACAACGTGTTTGCACTCAATCTGATCAGCGCAACTCATACGGGCATGATCAGACTTCGCATAGCCGCGGGTGTAGACTAGCGGCCATTCATCATCGCCCGCGGCGGATACGCGGGAGTCCATCGTTACGCTGCGAGCTGGACCGGTGACTCCGCGTCTGACTGGAACTTCCTCTCCATCCTGATCCCGGAGATCCTCAACTTCGGTCTCTCGGGTCAACCGATGTCAGGCGCAGACGTAGGAGGCTTTGCGACTAGCTCCGCCGGGGGCTCCGCAAACGGCACTGGACCCAATGGAGTCACGAATCCCGACCTGATGGCACGCTGGACCACCGTGAGCGCCTTCATCGGCTGGTGCCGCAATCACTATGACGGATACAACAAGCAGTATCAGGAGCCGTACGCATATCCGGATCCCTGCCAGTCCGCATGCCGCAAGTACATTGAGATCCGTTACAAGCTGTTGCAACTGTTCTACGACATGCTGTACCAGTGCACACAAACCGGACTTCCCATCTGCCGCCCGTTGTTCCTTACCGATCGCCAGGATCCCGGTGTGTATCAGGCAGCATTCCTGAACACTCAGTTCATGGTGGGTAACGACCTGTTAATTGCGCCGATCATTCAACAGAGCTGGAACCGTAATGTCTATCTTCCGGCTGGCAGTGACTGGTTTGCGTATCAGGATGCGCAGGCTCCCCTGCCGCAAAAGAATGCGGGCGGCCAGACCTTCAACTGGTATGCGCCGCTTGATCTGGTGCCGATGTACGTTCGTGCGGGATCGATTCTTCCGCGGCGCGAACTTGAGCAGTACGTCGGTCAACTGCCTCTGTGCCCACTTACTTTCGAGTGCTATCCCGGTCCCGATCGCGACTACACACTCTATCTCGACGACAAGATCGGCACAGGCTACCAGCAAGGCAAGTACAGGCTTACGACCATTGCACAAAAGACCGTGCCCAGCGTCCGCACCGTAACGGTAACCCGGACCTACGACCAGTTCACACCCAAGGAGACGTTCTTCTATGTCTCTCTCCTGCAGACGACACATGCCGCCAGTGTCACGGTTAACGGGGCCGCGGTTCCCGACCTCACAAGCTCCAGTGACCAGGCGGGCGCCTCCGCGCTGGGAGCCTCGAACGTCAATGCCTTCTACTTCAACGTCTCTCTGCAGACCGTCTTTGTGAAGGTCTTCGATACCGCTTCCGTCCTTACTGTCGTGGCCAACTTTTAAAGCGTATGCCCTTCGCCACTCGAGCAGGCCAACCACAACCCTTGGGAGCAACGGTCAACCCGTCAGGCGTCAACTTTTCCCTGTTCTCGCAGAACGCCACGCAGGTTGACCTGCTCCTGTTTGCTTCACCGCTGGCCCCCGCGCCCTCGCAAGTCATCACGATTCAGCAGCCGACGATGTTCTACTGGCATGTCCAGGTGGATGGCCTGCAGGCGAATACCGCGTATGCCTTTCGCGTGCACGGCCCATCCAGTCCAAGTGACCTGACAAACTTCGGCCACCGCTTCAACCCCAATAAGGTACTGATCGATCCTTATTCGCGAGGCAACATCGATACCCTCTGGGATGCCGCGCCATCAAAAGACAACAGCGATAACGTTGCACAATCCATGCGCAGCATGGTCATCGACGACTCCGGCTACGACTGGGAGGGCGACACTCCGCCTAATACTCCGCTGGAGTCAACGGTAGTGTATGAGCTGCATGTGCGTGGCTTTACGGAGTCACCATCGTCGAACGTTGCAAACCCAGGAACCTTCTCCGGCCTGATCGAGAAGTTGCCCTATATCAAATCGCTCGGCGTGACGGCGATCGAGCTCATGCCGGTTTTCGACTTCGATTCCAAGACCCCGAAGAGGATTAATCCAACAACAGGCCAGGGGCTGAACAATTACTGGGGATATGATCCAATCTGTTTCTTTGCGCCGCATGCGGAGTATTGCGTCTCGCCCATGACTTCAAGCCACGTCAACGAATTTCGAGACCTCGTCAAAGCGGCGCACAAGGCAGGCCTTGAAGTCATCCTCGATGTGGTCTTCAACCATACCGGCGAGGATGATCAGAACGGCCCGGTCATCAGCTTCAAAGGCATCGACAACAGCGTCTTTTACTTTCTGCAGCATCTGGACCAGACGTACTACCGTGGGGACCTGACCGGATGCCCGAACGCTATACGCTGCAATCATCCCGCAGTGACCAAAATGCTGAAGGAGAGCTTGTCCTACTGGGTCACCGACATGCGTGTCGACGGTTTTCGGTTTGATCTCGGCGCCGTTCTGACACTGGGAGAAGATGCCCGGGAGCTGGAGTATCCGCCGATCGTCTGGGCAATCAACCTGGATGAACGCTTCGCCAATATCAAGGTCATCGTCGAACCCTTTGGTGGCGATCAGGGAGACGTGCTGGGGAAGTTCCCGGACATTCGGTCAGCTACCTGGAACTTCCAGTTCAAGAATGTGATCAGGCGTTTCGTCCGCGGTGATTCCGGACTCATCAGCCAGGTCGCCAGCCGCCTCTGCGGCAGCTCCGATATCTTCAAACAGCCCGACGACGGCCCGCTCAACGGCATCTCCTACCTTGCTTGCCATGACGGCTTTACCCTAAACGACGTAGTCAGCTACAACACCAAACACAACGAAGCAAACTTTGAAGACTCGGGCGATACGGACAACATCAGCAACAACTATGGAGTAGAAGGCCCCACCGCCGACCCGACGATCAACGCGATCAGAGAACGCCAGATACGCAACTTCCTCGCCGTTCTCTTTCTTTCACAGGGAGTCCCCATGCTGCTGGGAGGCGATGAATGCCGCCGCACACAACAGGGGAACAACAACCCTTACATCCAGGACAACCCGATCAGTTGGTTCGACTGGACCTTGCCCGTAACCGAAAAAGATCTGGTCGCCTTCACTGCTGGCATGATCGACTTCAGAAAGCGCCACCCGACACTCAGCCGTCAAACCTTTTTCACCGGCCAGGTTATAGCTGATGGCCTTCAAGACATCGCTTTTCACGGCTGCAATCTCTTTGAGCCTGGCTTCAATGACCCGAACTCACGGGTACTCGCCATCACGATCGCCGACCCAACGGGCGTAGAGCATATCCACGCGATCTTAAACATGGAGTTCACACCGCTTCCCTTCCAGCTGCCACAACTTCCGGGAAGACAATGGTTCCGCTTCGTCGACACTGTTCTGCCGACACCCAATACGATCGCTGCTCCGGAGGCAGAGGTAGCGATCACAACGCCGAGCTACTTCACCAGTGCTAGATCCGTCGTGATCCTTGTGTCGAAGCTTTCGCAGGTCTAGTCTAACCCGCGACCGTGATGACTACTTTGCCCTTCGCACGTCCGGTTTCGACATAGGCTAGCGCGTCTTTCGTCCTCTCAAACGGGAACACCTCGTCGACAACTGGCCGGATGATGCCAGATTCAATCAGAGACATAATCTCACCTAACTGCTGCCCGTGTGCGCGCATGAACAGGCGTCAGGTCATCCACAGATTCGGTGTGGTAATCTGCCGCACCGATTAAGAACGAATCCCTACCGGAGCGCCAAGACCGGCGACTGAAGCACCGATCTTGGCACCTGTGTTTTATTGAGGCTTTGTCGATGGTTCCGCCAGCGAGGACCGCTTGTTGGTTTCCCCTGGGCTTTCCACGCCCAGTCCACGTCTCATGATTTTTGGTCGAGGCGGATTCGTCGAAGGTTACTTACGCGTTGCCGCCATTGCCGCCGTTGCCGGGGGGTTCGCTAAAGCGGTGCTTGGTATAGCCGTCACTAGCCCATCCCCTTAGCCTGAGTACCAGTTTGGGTGTCAACACCCTGAACATTGGCGCCGGCTTCGGTCGGTTTTTGGATATCTCCAGTCTGAGGATTTCTAGCGGCCTCGCGAGGGGTTTCCACTCCGTTTTGAGGCCCTCCCAGCCAATCAGCACTACCCAACTGATCCGTGTAACCAGTTGAGTGAGCCGCTGTCTGGTAGGCTCCTTCGGTCGATGTGCTGGGGGCCTCGTCTCCGTTCTGCGGCCCTCCAAGCCAGTCAGAATCCTTATTTAGGTTCCTATCAGTTCCGGCGTTGTACTCCGGTGGGTCTTGGACTGTGTTTTGGGCGGTAGAATTCTTAGCGTTTTCGGTCATGACGGTTCTCCACTGTTGCATCATTGTTGGATCGGGCAACACATGCATGCGGAGAGAAGCGATTCGAGGACAACAATATCCAGGTGTAGACTTCCCGGAATTGGGGGTGAGGACCAGCATCCCAGCTCTCCCTTGTTGTGTCAACGGTGCGAGGGATAATTTTTGATAGCCGCCCCTATCCATGGGTAACTGGAATGGCCGCCTCGTAAGCGTTTGATCTGCAAGCAATCCCGCGCACGCGAAGCTCGTAGACCAATTCTGTGGGGAGCTCGAGTAATGCGGAGGAGTGAAGCCGGTAAGATCCACGATTACGGGCCTTCCAATGCGCTTCTATTGCGCGGGCGATGTGATGTGTTTTGGGACGTCAATGAGCTTCCTTATTTCTTCCCCGTCGGAACTAATGGCATAGAAGCCTTCCAGAGCTGGCGGTTGATGAAATTAGGTGCGAGGCGGCGCATCAACGCGAGTTGATTGGACTGCCCCGGCCGAATTTCGAGCTTACCTGCCCTGAAAGCTGCAAAGGATTGCTTAATCAACTCATCCGTAGTCATCAGGGCGACGCTCCCTTCGGAAAGGTCCGTCGTCATAGCGGTCTTCACGCCTGGAGGCATGAGTTCGATCACCTCCACACCGGTATCCTCCAGCTGGAACCGCAGTGATTGGGTGTAGGAGTGAACCGCCGCCTTCGTTGCACAGTAAATCGGCGCAGAAGGCAAAGGTACGAAAGCGAGTGCGGAGGACACGTTAATCAGCGTGCCTTTGTTGCCCGTGATGATGTCGATAAACGCAGAGGTCGCGCGGATCACCCCGCCAAGGTTGATGTTCACCTCGGCCATCACCCCATCGAGGTCGGTGGCCGAAACCTTGAGGTTCTTGTGGAGCATGATGCCCGCGTTGTTCATCAGTACATCCAACTTTGGAAACTCAGCCTTCATGCGCATCGCCAAAGATGCGATTTGCGCAGAGTCCGCGACGTCGCACTGAATCGTGTGAAGCTTCGGGTACATAGCTTTCACTTCATCGAGCAATGCCTGGCGGCGGCCAGTCACGATGACCGTGTTGCCGAGTTCGAGAAACTTGAGCGCGAAAGCAAGGCCGATGCCGGCAGAGCCTCCAGTGATGAGAATGGTGCGACCGGTGAGTTTCATAGGAGCTCCTTATTTACGGACGATACGAATCGCATGGTGTGTCTGAAGTTCGGTTATTGATGATCGAGCGCTTTCGGCTAGGAATGCGCCAGCACAGCCTTTGCCTCGTCGCTCTGGACCGCTGTTGGTTTTACGCGAAACCAGATGGAATAGAGTGCAGGCAGGAAGACGAGAGTCAGCACCGTACCCACAGCGGTTCCGCCGATCAGTGTGTATGCCATCGAACCCCAGAAGACCGAGAAAGTCAAAGGAATGAAGGCCAACACAGCTGCGAGCGCTGTAAGAATCACCGGGCGTGATCGCTGTACTGTTGCTTCCACGACAGCGTGATAGCTATCAAGTCCCTCCTCCTGATTGGTCTTAATTTGACCGATCAGGATCAACGTATTGCGCATCAGGATGCCGGCCAATGCGATCAATCCAAGAATCGCATTGAACCCAAATGGTTGATGAAAGAGAAGCAGTGTCGGAACAACGCCAGCTAAACCGAGGGGCGCTGTGAGGACCACCATGAACATCGCCGAGAATGATCGAACCTGGACGATGATCACCGTGAGCATCAGCACAATCATTACGGGAAATACCGTCGCCAGAGCTCTGTTTGCCTTGCCGGCTTCTTCTATGTTGGCGCCCGTCTCGATCCTGTAGCCTTCGGGCAGGCTTGCGATGATCGGCTGAATTGCCTTTTCAATCTCTACAGAGACCTGTGGAGGCTGAAGCGATTCATCAATGTCACTCTGCACAGTAATGGTCGGCAACCGATCACGGCGTTTGAGAATCGGTTCTTCGGGACGAATCTCGACGTGGCCAACTTGACTCAGTGGAACAGCCTTCCGCGAGCGGTTCATCAACGTCATATCGTTAAGCTTTCTCGGATCAAAGCGATCTGTTCCGGCGCTTCGAGCAACGACCTCCACCGTTCGAATATCCTCGCGGACCTGCGTTACCGGCGCACCAGTCAGAAGAAACTGGATCTGTTCAGCAGCCTCGTGGGACGAAAGGCCTATCAGTTGTAGCCGCGCCTGATCGAGCACGAAATGCACCGTGGGCGCGCGTTCGCCCCAGTCCAAATTCACTTGTCGGGTGTGAGGATTTGCCAACATTACAGTCTGTACTTGCGCTGCGATGGCGCGGTCCTTTGCCAGGTCGGGGCCCATGACGCGAAACGCAACTGGCCAAGGGGAATATGGTCCGAATACAAGCTGCGAAGCACGCACACGGGCTTCCGGCGCAAGGCCCTGCTCAACCCGTTCACGCAACCTGAGCTTCAGATGATCCCGATCCTTCTCATTGGCCGTCAGGACGATGACCTTCGCGAAATTGGGGTTCGGAAGTTCTGGATTGTAGGAAAAGAAGAAGCGCGGAGCCCCTGCCCCAACGTAAGCCGTGACGATCTTTGCCTCGGGCTGCTGCCGCAGCCAGTCCTCTATTTTCTTCGACGTCACGTTGGTGGTTTCTATGCTCGTGCCTTGAGGCAGCGTCACCTCTACCAGGAGTTCAGGGCGATCCGACTGAGGAAAAAACTGCTGCTTCACAAACCCCATGCCTGCGACTGAAACGAGAAAGATGCCCAGAACAATGCTCGCGACAAGAGCCTTCCGGCGTACCGCCCATGCGATCAGGCGGCGGAGTTTCTCGTAGCCGGGTGTTGCATAAATTGCTGCGTGGCCACCGGGGAGGGTTTTGATCTCGGGCAGCATCTGCACGCCGAGAAAAGGAGTAAACGTCACCGCGACGATCCATGAGGCGAGCAGCGCAAAACCCACTACCCAGAAGATATTTCCGGCATACTCGCCGGCACTCGATCGCGCGAAGCCAACCGGCATCAGACCAATGACAGTGACCAGCGTACCTGCAAGCATGGGGGCAGCGGTATGACTCCATGCATATCCGGCGGCCCGGACGCGGTCCCACCCTTCTTCCATTTTGACCACCATGATCTCGATGGAGATGATCGCGTCATCCACCAAAAGCCCAAGGCCCAGGATCAGTGCGCCAAGCGTGATGCGATCGAATACTTTTCCGGTGGCAAGCATGACGACGAAGACGCCTGCCAGGGTCAGCGGAACCGCTGCTGCCACAACGAGTCCTTCGCGCCATCCAAGGCTGACGAAGCTAACGAACATGACAACCGCGAGAGCCACAAAGAACTTCAGCATGAACTCATCCACCGCTTCGCGGATGTTTACTGCCTGGTCCGTTACCTTTGTGAAAGTGATGCCGGCAGGAAGATCAGCGGAAATCTTCTTCTGTTCAGCCACAAGAGCCTTACCGAGGTCCAGACCGTTCCAGCCCTCCTTCATCACGATGCTGAGCAACAAGGCCGGTTGGCCATTATGGCGAATAAGGTAGGTTGCGGGATCTTCGTATCCGCGCTTTACATCGGCAACATCCGAGAGCGTGAGGGTGCGCCCGCCGGCGACAATCGGCGTGTCTCGAATCTTCTGGAGATCGTCGAGCGCTCCATCCAGGCGAATGTAAACCTGCTGAGCTTTCGTATCGATAGATCCAGATGGAGTGACCGCATTCTCGCGAACCAGCGCATCGAAAATATCTCGTGCGCTTACGCTCAGCGTCGCGAGCCGTGGGTACGAGAACTCGACAAAAATACGTTCCGGCCGCTCTCCTACGATGTCAATCTTCTTTACACCCGGGACCTGAAGAATCCGCTGCCGAAGAGTTTCAGCTTCACGCGTAAGCTGGCGAGGAGGAAGACCTGGAGCCTCGACCGAGTACAGTGCAAACGTTACATCCGAGTACTCATCATTGATGAAGGGTCCGAACACGCCCTGAGGCAAGTTGTGCGCTTCGTCGCCTAGCTTTTTCCGTGCCTGGTAAAACTCTTCCGGGACGTCCTTTGGAGGGGTATTGTCCCTGAGAGTTACCATCATCAGCGCCAGCCCGGGGCGCGTAAAAGTCTCTACCCGATCGTAGTCGCGCAATTCCTGCATGCGCTTTTCGAGTGGCTCGGCAACAAGATCCTGCATCTCCTGTGCCGTCGCTCCGGGCCACACCGCTGCAACAGTAAACACCTTAATGGTGAAGCTGGGATCTTCTGCGCGTCCCAGTTTGAGGAAGGCAAAGATGCCGGCGGCGGCGATCGCAATCAGCAGGAACAGGGTCACCGCTTTTTCGCGGACCGCGAGGGCCGAAAGGTTCAGAAACTGCTTCTCGCCAGGGTCGCGCACATTGGGTCCAGAGATGCCATGCTCATGGTGCAGCTTTTCGGCGTTGT
>JABFXN010000262.1 GCA_013361705.1 Acidobacteriaceae bacterium | reverse complement strand
AAGAACTGTCGCCTGGGATAGTGAAGACGGGCCCACGTCCCTAAGGGGACATGGGGCACCCGGTGCATGGGTTATCTCGGCTCTGTTGATACGCTCAGAGTATGGGCTTCCGAATCTGATCAGCCGCTATCGCCAGTCGTCGCGGACGGACTGTTGCTCTTCCATCACCTTGTCGAAGTCGTCTGCCTTCTTGATCATGATGTCGCCGAAGGCTTCGCCCTGGCGGAGCAGCACAGCCTGCAGGCGTACCAGCTCCAGCATGGCAAGGAACATGCAGATGAGGGCGCGCTGTGAGTGGGTATTCAGCAGCAGCTTGCGCAGTGAGACCGGGCGATCTTCCATCACCATGCGGCGCTTCACATAATCGATCATCTGCGCCACGGTCACGGACTCTTCGTCCACATTCAGGACCGGGCGCTTCTTCATCCGATCCAGGATCTCCTGGAAGACGCGCACCAGATCGACTGTGTCGGCCGCGATCTCGCGGTCGCCCTCGGTGATCTGCTTGAAGTCGCGCAGGCCCGGGTTGGTCCAGACGGCTTCTTCGATCTGCTGCTTCTGCAGCAGCATCTGCGCCGCTGCTTTAAACTTCTCGTGCTCCAGCAGACGTTCGACCAGCTCGCGCCGGGGATCTTCGGCCTCGCCGGCAGCAACCTCAGCGGCCTCGCGCGGCAACAGCATCTTGCTCTTGATATGGATCAGCAGCGAGGCCATGTAGATGAACTCGCCGGCGGCATCCACATCGGTCTGCTTGATGTGCTCGCAGTAGGCCAGGAACTGCTGGGTGATCTTCGCGATCGGGATGTCGTAGATATCGATGGACTGCTTGCGGATAAGGTCCAGAAGAAGGTCCAGCGGCCCCTCGTAGACCTGCCCGACAAGGATGGAGAAGGGCGACTGCGACGCCTCCTCCTTCGCGGGATCAGGGCGCTTTGGGTCTACCTTCGCAGGAGCAGCAGACTCCGCAGCGGTCTGGACTGGGCTCTGACCTGGGGTCTCGGCCGCAGCAGCCTGCGTTGCCTCGGTGATGGTCTCTTCCGGCATTCGTATTATTTTAGGGCGTCGTCGACGGCGGAAAAAGTGGGGGAAATCCCCCCTTTTGAAATTCCCTCGTTTCGATCTGCCGCAGTTAGCGGCGGCGACGGCCACCGCCGCCAGGACGGTTGCCAGGACGATTGACAGGACGCTTGCGACGGCCACCGCCGCCATTCCCGTTTGGGGCAGGCGCTGCGGCGCCATCGCTCTTCCAGCTACGGCTCTCCAGGGCCAACAGAGCATCGATGTTGCCAAGGTCCAGGTTTCCCAGGTCGACCGGCTTATTGCGCTCTTCCTTTTCAAGCGCCTTGTGATCGACTTCGATCCACTTGAAGGCAAATCCCAACTCTCGCTCCAGCTTTTTGGCCTCCTGGCGCTCCTGTGGCATCACGTAGGTGGTCGCGGTACCGGTTGCACCTGCGCGGCCGGTGCGGCCGATACGGTGCACAAAGTCATCAGAGGCGTTGGGCAAATCGAAGTTCACGACGTGCGCAATGTGGGAGATGTCGATACCGCGCGCCGCCACGTCGGTCGCCACCAGGATGCGGTGGTTGCCATCGGAGAAGCTCTTCAGCGCGGCGGTGCGCTGCGACTGCGAACGATCGCCATGAATCACCGTGGCGTCGTGTCCCAGCTTCTGCAATTTGCGCGAGATGCGCTCGGCCCCGTGCTTGGTGCGCGAGAAGACAAGGAAGCTGCCCTCGTGTTCGTTCAGCTCCTGGTCCAGCAGCGCCTGCTTCTGGTCCTGCATGACGACAATGGCCCGCAGTGTGACACGGTCGGTTGGCTTGCTCGTGGTGCCGATCTTGATGCGCACCGGCTGCTTCACGTAGTCCGACAGAACGTGCTCGATATTGGCATCCAGCGTAGCCGAGTAGCACATGGTCTGACGCTGACGCGGAAGCGCGCCCACGATGCGCCGAATCGAGGGCAGGAAGCCCATGTCGAGCATACGGTCGACCTCATCGAGCACCAGCATCTCAACGTGCTTCAGGCTGACTTCGCCGCGCTTGAGAAAGTCTTCCAGCCGTCCCGGGGTTGCGACCACCAGTCGTGGACCGCGGCGAAGCTGATCGAGCTGCTGGCCTTCGCTCAGGCCGCCGACGACCAGAACGGAGTCCTTCTTGGCGGCGGGCTCGATCTTCGCGTAGCTGTCGATCACCTGCATCGCCAGCTCACGCGTAGGCAGCAGGATCAACGCGCGTACTGGCTTTTTCACGTTGGCCGCGGGAGCCTGTGTCTCCATGCGGTGAATCAGGGGAATCAGAAAGCTGAGCGTCTTTCCTGTGCCGGTCGCGGCGGTGGCGAGTACATCTTTGCCCTCCAGAGCCGGAGGAATAGCGCCTGCCTGCACCGGCGTGGGGGTAGTAAATTTTGCTGCATCCAGGCGCTGCTTCAGCTCCGGCGAGATCGCGAAGTCAGAGAAGTGCACCTTGGGTGTGGATTCAGTGGAATGTTTTGTCGTCAAAAAGAATGTCCTTTACGGGTATGGTTTCTACAACGCAGCGGCGGCGCATTTGCGCCAACCGGTAGAGCAGCACTGCGTTTTACGTAAGAAACCCATCGTCCGCGGGACGCGTGCTGTGCAACATGGCGAGGAAAGCGATGTGCCTTCCATCCAAGCCAGAGTAAGAACTGCGCTACAGCTCCGGTTGTGCTGGTCTCTGGCCACGCCACCTTATGGCGGCGCTCCCCATCCACTACCTCTACTTCAAGCGTACCACGTGCAGCGTCCTAACTAATTGTGGCCATTCTGCCTCCCCAAGCATCAGAAGCTTTGAATAGAAGAAAGGACATAAGTGAGGTCCGCATGAAGCAAGTCCTGCGGTTTTTTGCCCTGGCCGCTTTAGGATGCATTAGTACAGCCGCCCTGGCAGGCGAGAAGTACCATATCAACACCCATCCCATTCCAGACAACACCGTGCTTCGCGGTGTACGTGTGATTGATGGTACAGGCGCCGCTCCCATGGAGGACATGGCGATTGTCATCCACAAGAAGAAGATCATTGCAGTAGGCCCGAATGCGCAGATCGGAACTCCCAGGCATGCGGAGGAGCTGAACTGGAACGGCAAGACAGTGATTCCCGGTCTCATTGACGGCCACACGCACCTTGGCCTGGTGCTGCACGACAAGGCCGAAGGCTCGGTCGACGCCTACACTGAGGCCAACGTCGTGGGCGAGCTCTACCTGTATCAGCGCTACGGCATCACCACCGTCAACTCCCTCGGCCTGAATCCTGACCTGGTCTACGATCTGCGCAAGCGTCAACGCCAGGGCCTCATCGGTGGCTCACGTCTGCTCACCGCCGGCCGTGGCATTGCCATTGAAGATGGAGCTCCGCCCCTGACGGTGAAAGACGATGCTATCTACCGCGTCAAGAATCCGGTAGAGGCGCGCGAAGCCGTGCGCGCTATGGCGAAGCAGAAGGTAGACGTCATCAAGGTCTGGGTGGATTCGCTGCGCGGCTCACGTCCCAGCATGAATCCCGCAATCTACAAGGCCGTCATCGATGAGGCTCACCAGCATCAGCTTCCGGTTGCGGCGCATGTCTACTATCTGGCCGACGCCAAAGATCTAGTCGCAAGCGGCGTGGATATTCTTGCGCACTCCGTGCGCGATGCCGGTGTCGATCAGGAATTGATTGACGCAATGAAGGCCAAGGGCACCTGGTACATTCCGACGCTCGCAGCGGACGAATCAACCTTCACCTACCTCGACCATCCGGAATTTCTGGATGGCAGCTTTGTCCGTCTGGCTGCGGGTCCTGGTCTCTCCGCCCGTCTTGCTGACACCGTCTACGAAGGCAAGATCGCTGCTGATCGTGGCACCACCATCAAGCGTCAGGATCTTGCCATCGCGATGCAGAATCTTCGCCGCGTTGCGGAGGCGGGAGTGAATATCGGCTTCGGTACCGATGCCGGAGCGCAGCCGGTACGCATTCCCGGCGTCAGCGAGCATCGTGAGCTGCAACTGATGGTGCAGGCCGGACTCACTCCCATGCAGGCGATTACCATCGCCACTTCGAAGTCAGCAGCCATGCTGCATCAGACTGATACCGGCGTTATCGCCGTTGGGAAGAACGCAGATCTCCTGGTGCTGGACGGCGATCCGCTCACGCAGATCGAGAACACTGAAAAGATTCTTGGTGTGTGGCACAACGGCCAGCGTGTCGGGGAACTGGCGACGCAGTGAAAACAACAAATATGTGACAAAGAAGAAGGGCCGGTGAATACCGGCCCTTCTTTTATTTGATGCTTGACTTGGGGGAGGCTGCGCTCAGATGTGACAGGCGACCATGCCGCGCTTTTCGAGATATTTCTGGTGATACTCCTCAGCTTTCCAGAAAGTCTGCGCTGGCTCAACGGATGTCACGATGGGGCGTGAGTAGGTTCCCGAGGCGGACAGGTCGGCGATCTTCGCCTGCGCTGCATTGGCCTGCTGCTCGGAATGGGTAAAGATGACAGAACGGTACTGAGTTCCCCAGTCCGGTCCCTGGCGATTCAACTGCGTTGGATCATGCAAGGAAAAAAAGGCATCGAGCAGGCGATCGTAGCTGATGCGGCTTGGATCAAAGGTGACCTGAACCACTTCGGCATGACCTGTCCGGTCCGTGCAGACCTCTTTGTACGTTGGATGCTCAAGGGCGCCGCCCTCATAGCCGACTGCTGTTTCTAACACACCGGAGAGCTCATCGAAGCGTGTTTGCACGCCCCAGAAGCACCCGGCACCAAATGTTGCTTTTTCAATTGGCACTGCGGTGTTCCTTTCTACAACTACGAACACGAATAAGATGCCAGCCGAGTATGGTTTGTCATCAACAATCTGATGAAAAATCGAAAGATAGTAACCGGTAGTTCCAGTGTTAACAACAGGTTGCGAGTTGTATGCACACGGGTGTACTCTGCCGGTCACCGGGGCTGCGCCGGACGTTAAAGTCGCCCCGCTCTAAAACAATCGGCCGATTTTGAAGACGCTTTAGCAGGAAGGTTTGGTCACATCGAAAACGCTAAAAAGCGTTTCCAGGGACCCAAGAGGGTCGCGACCCGGGCGTCCTCCCCGATAAGGCCTGAACTGGCGGTTTGTTCCAGCGATTCGATGAAGGGGTTAGCGCGAGCGGCGTCTGGGGCCTGCCGGTTTGAAGCTGGACTTCGCTCCAGGCTTGCGCTTCGGCTTGGCTGGTTCCTTCAGCTTGGCAGCCTCCGGAAGCACCTTCTTGCGTTCCACCTTGCGGCCCTGGCTGGCACGCCCGAGCGCAGTGACTTCGCCTGGTGTCAGCTCCCGAAACTCGCCTGGCTCCACGTCCAGCACCAAGCCACCGTAGGCGATACGGCGGATCTTTTCGACGTGATGGCCTATCTCTTCGAACATCTTACGGAGCTGCCGGTTCCGTCCTTCGGTCAGGGTGACCGAGTACCAGGGATTCTCGCCGCCGCGCGGCAGCGCGATCTCAGCCGGCTGCGTCAGCACACGGTTGCGGCGATCGCCCTCCTGCAGGCGGCCGCGCTCGATCATGATGCCGCCGCGAAGCTGGTGCAGCGCCTGCTCGCTTGGCTGGCCCGAGATCTTCACCAGATAGGTTTTAGCCACGCCGCTGGAGGCTTTGGAGAGCGCATTGGCCAGCTCTCCATCGTTGGTAAGGATCAGCAGGCCCTCGGAAAGGTAATCCAGGCGACCAACTGGATATAGCCGTTCTCGCGGAGCCTTTGGCGACTTGGCGAAAAGCTCCATGATCGTGGGCCGGCCCTCAGGGTCAGAGAGCGTGGTGACATAGCCGCGCGGCTTGTTCAGAACAAAGTAGCGGTGGCGCTCCGGACCGTGCAGCAGCTTACCGTCGACACGAATGTGGTCGCGCTCGGGATCGGCCTTGGTGCCAAGTTCGGTGACAATTTCGCCGTTCAGGGTGACACGGCCGGTGAGGATCAACTCTTCCGCAGCGCGCCGCGAGGCGAGACCAGCCTGGGCAATGATCTTCTGGAGACGTACGGGCTCGCTCATATCCTCTCCATTAGAGCAGTTCTCCTAACACTGTAGCCCTGGATAAATCCGCGAATGCCGTTTTCTTTGCAGGAAAACGGCACAAACTGCTGTAACTCCGCACTTAAACCTTTAGGAGAACTGCTCTATCGCCTGTCAGAACAAAAAGAAAGGAATTACGAGTTCGATCGAGTTACGCAGTCTCGATGCCCGCAGCGCTCGCCTTCTCCTCAGCCTCGACATCCTCAGGCGCAACGGCAGGAGCCGAAGCTTCCTCTGCTTCAGCAACTTCTGGGGCCTCTCCCGCCTGCGGCTCAACGTCCGCGCCATTGGTTTCGCCTGTCGGCTGGGAGTCCTCCACGGATTCACCGCTGCCATCCGCCTGCGGTTCAGGCGCCGGGGTTTCCTGCGTTTCTTCTCCCGCTCCCTGGGGCTCAACGTCGGGATTCGGCGTGCCTTCCGGGTTCGGATTGATGTCCATCGGTAGATCCTCCTGCTCCGCAAGTTCGCCGGCCATCTTCTCGAACTCTTCGATGCTGGGAAGCTCGGAGGTGTCTTTCAGGCCGAAGCGGAGCAGGAACTCCTTGGTGGTCTTGTAGAGGATGGGACGACCGCTCACCTGCTTGCGGCCGGCCGTGGTGATGAGTTTGCGGGTCATCAGGCCGCCGAGCACACCGGCGGAGTCAACTCCTCTGATTTCAGAGACTTCTGCGGCCGTGACAGGCTGTTTGTAGGCGATCACCGCCAACGTCTCGAGTGCCGGCAGAGACAGCTTCAGGGCCGGCTTCAGACTCTTGGCAAAGTCGCGGATCACGTCGTGATACTCGGGCCGGGTGGACATACGAAAGCCGGAGGCGACCTCTGTGATGTACACGCCACGGTCTTCGTAGTTTTCCATCAGAGCAGCGATCTCTGCCTTCAGGAAGTCGCGCAGACGACGCTCACGCTGCTGAGCAAGCTTCTTTTCATCGACCAGCAGAGGCTCGCTCTCGGCAGCTGCGGGCTCAGCCGGGGCCTCCGGTGTAGTCTCGGCATCTGCCTCAGGCTTGGCCTGTTCCTGCGCCTCGCCCTCCTCAGCCGGTGCGGGCGTTTCGGCCAGGGAAGCGCTCTCTGCATCCTGTGGGGCGGCCTCGACAGCTTCTGGAAAGGTTTCGGTGGCAGCTTCCCCCTCGGCCAACGCAGTAGGTTCGGCCGTCTCCTCGACCATGGGGAGCTCAGGCTGTGCCGCAGCGTCCTGCTCTGCCAACTCCTGTTCGAGGTCGGGGCCGAGGAGAGTGATCAACTGGGCGAGCGTAACGGGCTCTTCCGCAGCGTAGATGATGGCTTCGATCTTGGCTTTAAGGCTCATTCCTGTCCGTGACAGTGTAAATGGCGGGATTGAGTGGATTTCGTGGTCTTTATTTTCCGTTTCCAGCTACATTTGCACACGATTTAGATTCGGAGGTCTAGAGATACCGGTATATCTAAAATATGAGCCCTAAAGCGTCTGCGCGAGAGCAGCGATCAGATCGTCTGCATCCTCAATCCCGAGCGACAGGCGGAGCATGTCATCCGGAATCGATCGGTCGTGCTCAGCGGGAACACTGGCGTGCGACATCGCCGCCGGAATACTGATGGTCGAGTTGACTGAGCCGAAGCTCACGGCGATCTTGAGCAGGTCGGTCTGCTCGGCGATGCGCTTTGCTGCCGTACGCGAGCCGGCACGGAAGGTCAGTAACGAGCCCGGACCGTTCGCCTGGCGACGATGCAGCCCGTAGCCGGGATGCGACGGCAGCCCCGGATAGTTCACCTCGGCCACACGCGAGTGCGCCGCGAGAAACTCCGCCACCCTGCGTGCATTCGCCTGCTGCGCATCGATCCGAAGCTTCAATGTCTTGAGACCCCGCAACACCAGGTAGCAGTCGAACGGGCCCAGGGCAGTTCCCTCGGCGTTCTGCAGGAAATAAATCTCCTGCGCCAGCTTCTCGTCTTTCACGACGATGACGCCGCCGGTAACATCCGAGTGGCCGCAAAGAAACTTCGTCGCTGAATGCAGAACAATGTCGGCGCCCAGCGTGAGCGGGTTCTGCAGGTACGGCGACATCACGGAACTATCAACACAGACCAGGGCGCTATGGCGGTGGGCCACCTCGGCGATGGCAGCCAGATCCAGAATGCGTAGCAGTGGATTGGTAGGCGTCTCAAGGTAGACGAGTTTCGTCTTCGGCGTAATCGCCCGGTCCAGCGCAGTGAGATCCTGGGCGTTGACAAACTTCACGCTCAGGCCGGCACGGCCAATCACCTTACCGAAGAGACGCGATGCTCCGCCATAGAGGTCGTAGTCGGCGACGATCTCATCGCCGGCGGAAAGCAGATGCGTCACCGTCGCGATGGCTGCCATACCGCTGGCGAAGGCAAAACCGCGGGTTCCCTGCTCAAGCGCCGCCATCTGGTCTTCCAGCACCTTGCGGGTGGGATTGCCGGAGCGCGAGTAGTCGAACTTCCCGAAGGCGTCCGCTTCGTCCTGGGCAAAGGTCGCGGTCTGGTAGATCGGCGTGGCCGAAGGGTGCAGCGGATCGCCAGGAGCGGCATCAAACTGAACCAGCCGCGTTCCGAACTTCACGCCTTGCTCCCAAACACCGCGGCGAAGGCCTGCTCGAAGTCAGCGATGAGGTCCTTCGGCGCCTCAAGGCCGACCGAGAGACGGATCAGGCGATCGGAGATGCCCAGCGCCTCGCGTGCTTCGCGCGTGAGATCGCAGTGCGATGCCGTGGCTGGATTGGTCGCCAGCGTCTCCACTGAACCGAGGCTCTCGGCGCAGGTGCAGAGCTTAAGGGCGTTCATAAAGCGCAGTGAGTCTTCCGTGCTTGCGTCGAGCTCAAAGCTCAACATGCCGCCGAAATCGCTCTGCTGCGACGCAGCCAACGCCTTCTGCGGGAAGGAGTCGAGCCCCGGATAGTTCACCTTGGCCACACGCGGATGCGCTTCGAGCCACGCAGCAATCTGTTTGGCATGTTTGCAGTGGACTTCCAGACGAGCGGGCAGCGTCTTGATGCCCTGCAGCGCCAGCCACGAGTCGAACGGCGTCTGGATGGAACCGATGGTTTTGCGTACCAGACGCAGGCGCTCCACCAGCTTTTCATCGTTGGTAGCCAGCGAGCCGCCGATCGTAGCATTGTGGCCGTCAATGTACTTCGTCGTCGAGAGCATGGAGACATCCGCACCCAGCGCGAGGCAGTCCTGCAGCAGCGGCGTGAGGAAGGTATTGTCCACGGCGACGAGGATGTTCTCGTGCTTGTGTGCAACCTCAGAGACACCGCGGATATCGGAGATCTTAAGCGTGGGGTTCGCCGGAGACTCCAGGAAGATGAGCCGCGTGTTCGGCTTGATGGCGGCTTCCACCGGCGCAGCGCTGGAGGTATCGACGTAGCTGTACTCGATACCGAAGTTGCCCAGCACCTGGTGGAAGAGGCGCATGGTGCCGCCATAGATCACATCCGAGAGAATAACGTGATCGCCCGCCTTGAGGATTGCCATACACAGCGTATGAATGGCTGACATACCAGACCGGAAACAGAGTGCAGTGG
Source organism: Acidobacteriaceae bacterium (assembly GCA_013361705.1). GTDB lineage: Bacteria > Acidobacteriota > Terriglobia > Terriglobales > Acidobacteriaceae > Terriglobus. Next base: position 3,857 of record JABFXN010000262.1, on the reverse strand, counting down.
CCGTGTTCTCAATCGCGGCAATAGCCTGCTCCAACGCATTCACCGTAGGGTTCGCGCCACGCGAGTAGCCGTATCCCTTGGTAACGCCGACGCTCTCATGGATATAGGTCGCCGTCTGGTGAATGGGAAAAAGAATGGAGTTGGACTGCATCTCGTAGGAGCGATTGGAGTGAATCACGAGTGTAGATGGATCGAAATCTGGACGTTCTGACACGGTATGCTCCCTATCTTGATTGAAGCACAACTAGCCTGACTGAGGGTGTAGAGCGGGTTGGATGGGGAAAGACTGGGGTTGAAGTTGCGGTAGCGAGGGTTGGATGGCGATGAAAGTAAGGCGGTTCGCGCACAGCGCGAATCTCCCACATAAGCTTCGCGTATGTGGGGCACCCGGCCTGTGGCCCAATAGAAAAGGCCGGCGCGAACCGCCGGCCTTTCCAACTAGCAACCAGCAACTCACTTCGCCGGGCACATATTCGCTCCCGTGGTCAGCTTCTCGAACGGAGCTGCAATCTCAGCCACTGAGCGAAGATGCCCGTTGGTCATCACGCACTGCACGCTGGTGACGTCGTTGATGTTTTTGAGCGGGTCGCCGTCAACGATGATGAGGTCGGCGAGTTTGCCCTTCTCCAGCGTGCCCAGGTCCTTGTCCAGCAATGCAGCCTTTGCCGCGATGCTGGTCACCGTCTCCAGTGCCTGCCAGGGTTGCAGGCCGTACTTCACCTGACTGCGCAGGTTGAGGTGCAGTGAGGTGGAGGGCAGATCCAGCGGCGAATCAGTGCCGCCGATGTACAGGCCCTTGCGATCGAGCACGCCCTTTACCGTGGACTCTTCTCGCATCACGCGGTCTTCGCTGGCTGTCGAAGGATTCTTCACTGCGGCGTTGCGACCGTTGACGAGGCGGTTCTTCTCCCACGGTGGAGCGATGTTGTAACGGCTGTCATCGGCCATCGCCGGCCAGTTGCCGATGATCGACTGGTTGAGCAGCGTGGAGATGGTCCACATGCCGGACTCCGCCTCAAGCTGCTGTACATCCGAGTAGCTGAAGCCCGTCAGAGAACGTGAGTACGCCCATCCTGTACGAGCCGTTGCCGAGACGTGACTCATGCCGTCGTTGCCGATAGCCACCGCAGGCAACAGATAGTGCGAGGCCGTCTGCACACCCATAACGTTATGCGCGAAGTCATCGCCCTTCTTCATCCAGCTATAAGGCAGGCGCACGTAGAGCTTGAGGAAGTCGAAGTCCAGCGCATGCAGGCGCTGGAACTCGCGCTGCAGCTGAGCCTCGCTTGTCGTCGCGATCATCATCGGGTAATAGACTCGCTCACCATCGACAGCCTCGCCGGTGGCAAAGAGACGCGGACCGACGGCAGCACCGGAGACAAAGGCCTCCTTCTCCTCGACAGCGCGATAGGCGTTATCAGCCATGTCGCGCAGCGTGGTGATGCCATAGGCCATCCAGAGGCGGCCCATGCGGTCGCCGTAGTAGATGGAGTTGTCAGAGTTCGGGTGCGAGTGGTTCTCCCACAGACCCGGCAGCACCGTCGAGTTTGAAGCTTCGATCACCTTCGCGCCCGAAGGCACAGGTTTGGCGCCATGCGGTGTGACTGAGACCACACGATTGCCGGTCACCAGGACATCGACGTCCATCTGCACATCGGGTCCACTGCCCTTCCAGAACTTGCCCGCATGAATCACGGTCGAGCCCGTCGGCTGCTCCGGTGTGTACTTCAGGCTTACCGCCACCGGCGTAATGACTTTGCTCTTACGGTCGATCAGCTTCAGCTTGCCGTTGTTCAGATAGAGAAGCTTCGATCCATCGCCGTTATAGGTCGGCGCATCGGTCACCTCGTTGGTCAGCGGCTCGGCCTTGCCTGCCGGTGCACCGTTCTCATCCACCGGCATGGTGTAGAGCACGTCGCTCATGACAAAGGCCATCTCCTTGCCGGTAGGAGAGTAGATAGGGCCGTCTTCCGTACGCGTTGTCACCGACTCAAACGGAGCCGGCTTATGCCATGTCTGCTTCTTCGTCGCAATGTCTACCAGCAGAATGTCGCTGGTGCCTTCGCGAAAACGCTTCGTATAGGGATGGATCGTCGCAATGGCAAGTGTCTTGCCGTTAATGGAGAAGCTGGCGCGGCCCGGGAAGAAGGTCGCCGGGGCAACAATCGAATCCTTGCCGGTCGCAATCTCCGTCAGATGCGTGGCTCCGGTCTGGTCCTGCGAGGTAAACCATTTGCAATCCGGCGAGAGTGCGGGGAAGATCTGCGCCGTGGTCTTCGAAGGCGAAGGATGCTTCTCCTCGCCGGTCTTGGGATCGAGAAGGTAGACGTTCTCGACACCATCCTTGTCCGAGACATACGCAATCCACTTCCCATCTGCCGACCACATTGGTCCCTGCTTGTAGAAGCTGTCGTTGGTCAGGGCCTTGGGCACAAGATTGCCGATCGTCAGCAGATAAAGCTGGTTCAGGGCGACAAACGCGACCTGCTTGCCATCCGGAGAGAGCGCCGGACCGTAGAGGCCGAGCGCCTGGCGAGGAAGCTTCGAGTCAAAGCGATAGTCTTTTGACTTGAAGATAGGCCGGATGGACTTGATATCGGCCGTAAATGGAATCTCCGTCTCTGTCTTCGCGGAGAGGTCAGCCTTCACCAGCTTGCCGTTGGTGGTGTATAGCAACGATGTCGGCGAGATCCACGCGGCCTCAAACGGAAATGCGTCATCGTACTTGCCGGAGATGGGCTTGCCATCAACGATCAGCTTCGACGGGAAGAGCGTCTGTCCCGCACCGGAGAAGTAGACATATGCCAGCTTGCCGTCAGACGAGACCGAGGGCGAATCGATGCGGCCTGTCTTCACCTCAACCAGAGTCTTCTTCTCGAGCGTTGCGGGATCGATCTGGATCACTTGGCGGCCGGTCGCAACGCGCAGGCCGGGAATCATCTCTTCATCAATCGCGGAGACGTAGACGATCTTGCCGTCGGGCGTCCATGCGGGTTCGTACTCATCGTTCGTCCCGCTGGTGATCTGCTTCGGTTCGCCGCCGTCGATGCCGACGGTCCAGATATCGTAGGAGCCTTTGAAGTCGCGATCAGACGCAAACGCAATCATCTTTCCGTCGGGAGAGATGCGAGGCTCACGGTCATCTCCGTGGCCGGACGTAACCTGCTTCAGAGCGGTGCCATCCGCATTCATCTTCCAGACGTGGAAGGTGCCGCCGGCATACGACTGGAAGACCACTGTCTTGCCGTCAGGCGCAAATCCTGGATACGCTGCCTCATCTGTAGGCTGCGTCAGTTGCTTCGCCTTGCCTCCCTCAATGCCCAGAGAAAAGAGCATGCCCTGCAGATCGAGGATGACGGTCCTGCCGTCGGGCGAGACAGTCGAGGCCATGTTAGTGCCTTCATGGATGGTGATGATCCTGGTCTTCGAGGTAGAGGCAGTTGGCTTTCCAGGGGCAGGTTTCGCAGCCTGGGAGAATGCCGGTACCGAGAGAAGCAGAGCAGCGGAGGCGAGAGCGGAGAGACGCATGAACCTTGAAAGCTCCTTCAACGGAAGAACGCAGTGCGTCCCATTGGGAACGCACTGCGTGAATTTATGTGAAGCGGAAACAGTTTAGAAGCTAATGCGGCCAATGAACTGAAGCTGACGTGGAGCGAACTCCAGGTAACCGCTGCCGCCGGCCGCCGTTGGAGTGCCATAAGCCGGGGAGTTGGCGTTGGTGTTGTAGCTGTAGGGGTTGAAATGATTGAAGAGGTTGAAAACCTCCACGGCGACGATCGCCTTTACCTTTTCACCGATGGGGAAGGCCTCTTGCAGACGGCTGTCGATACGTTCATAGGCGCGGCCGCGGAAGGCAT